>JAODBO010000095.1 GCA_025464005.1 Acidimicrobiaceae bacterium
GAAATCGCACGACTTTGGGAGAAATTCCCGGGGATGCGCACTGATCGTGGTGAGAGATTCACGTTGCGTGCAGTCCACATGCAGATACCGGCATCCAGACAGAACGGGAGACACAAATGCGCAGAACTATGGTCGCGCTTCTCGGCGCAACGGCAGCGGCGGTGCTGCTGCCGGCATCCGCCGCGTTCGCCTCGGCACAGCATTCCAGTGCAGCCGGTCTGACTTTTGATATCGGCCCGTCGCCGGCCGGACTGCCGTCGAACTGCCCGTTCGGCAATGGTGACGCCAACTTCGTGTTCCTGAACGGCAACACGGTCTCGCACGACACGACGAACGCCAATGGGGACTGGGGTGGTGACACGGCCGAAGGCACCGCTGTCTTCTACGAGGGGACCGTCGCCTTGTACCAGGGCCACCTGACCATATGGAACGGAGGGGGCAACAACGCTAAGGCCCAGAGTGAAAGCGGCCTCACGCTCGACTTCAGCGGGACCGGTGCAGGTGGCCGCCTCACGATCCATGCCAACGCCCACGGGACCACGAACGCGGCTGGTACTCCGACGTCGAACGTGCTGAACGTCAACATCAGCTGCTCGTAACGCGCTCGGCCTGAGCGAGGATCGCTTATCGAGTACCGCTCGAGGTGAACTACACCCTCGAGGACGACAAGGGACTCAAGTCGGAGGGGATCGGCGCGTACGAAGGCGGCCACCGAGCTGGTCGATGGCGTCGGCGGAAGGTCGACTCCTTCTACTTTGCGTGGAGACACCGACGACGTCTACCTCGTCGCCGACTTCCCTCCGACTCCGTCTCTGGCGCGGCCGCGGCATTGCGGTCTGCGCCGGTAGCGGGCCACCGAGCGAACCGCTGTGCTCGAGATGGCGGTGAAGCTCCACGCGGCCGCAGCCAAGCTGACGACCTACCGACCTCCAGGAGCTTGACGGGTCACCTCGGATCCGAATGTCGGCGAGTGACGCGATCAGCCGACATTCGCTCGGTCGCCCCGCCGGACCACACCTACGCGACGTACCTCCGCGTACACACCGACGTGGACGGCGTTGTAGCGCGCGGCCGTCCGAAGTATCCCGCTGTCCTTGGGGAGATCTCCTTGGGGCAATGTCGTCATCACACAGCGCGGGCAGTGGTCCGTTATCTGGAGCACGACGTCGTCGCCGAGTCTCAGCTCGCGCCCCACCCAACTGCTCTCCACGAAGTCCACGACCTTGTCGTCCGGACGCAGCACGATATTCGGCCTGAAGCGCCTGGCCTCGAAGCGGCCCTGCGGGTACAGCTCTCGGAGCTTGTCGATGGTCGCTGTCGTCAGCACGTGGAGCGTCGCCAAGTCGAAGAACGTACCTGACGGCATCTCCTCGTCCGTGACCGTGTCCTGATGGTCGAGCTCGACCAGATCGGGCCAGTACTCCTCGAGGCTCGGGGACGTCGTCGTGCCCGCGGTCGCCAGCGTCACCGGCCTCCCGAGCGCGGCCGACACGAGCGCCGCGAAGCGGCTGTCGTCGGAGGTCACGCCCACGCCATCGGGGAGCGTGACGCGCACCGGCGGGAGGGGCTTGCCGAGCATAGGCGGCACGGTGAACGCCGCCCGGCAGTCGAACATCGTCGGCCACTTCTTCGGGTTCTTGGCGCTCACCACCTTCGAGGTCTCGGCGTCGACGAGGGCGCGCGAACGATCGCCGAGCAGGCCGCTCTCGGTCACGTCGGAAGCGTTGAGCTCCTCGCCCATCATCGACTTCAGCGGATAGCGCCACAGCGACGCCACCGACCATCCGTCACCCCGCCCCACCGTCGTCATGTTGACCATCATGCGACTCCTGTCAACGAGGCGCTGGCCGTGCGGCGATCCGCCATGTGCAGGTCGGCTCCGTCGTGGGGACATTGGCTCGGTCACCTGCTCTCGATCACGTCCTCGATTCGGAGCCCGAGATCCGCGAGCAGGACCGTCGCCGCGTTGCGCCCGGGCGCGCCGGAGACCGAGCCACCGGGATGCGTCGTGGCCCCGGTCTGGTAGAGGCCGGGGATCGGCATACGGTGCTGCGCCCAGCCGGCCGCCGGGCGCAGCGCGCCCGACTGGGCCGGGCCCGAGTCGCCACCGTGACACGAGCCGTGCCAGTTGTGGGCGTTCGCCTGCTCGAGGTCGAGGGGGCTGTGGATGCTACGAGCCAGGATCTTGTCGTCGGTCAGCGAGGGCGCGTACCGCTGTAGCTGGCGCAGGTTGGCTTCGGAGACCTCCTCCGCGAGCTCGTCCCAGGCACCGGGCCCTCCGGGGACGTCGTAGGGATGGAAGCCCACCACTTTCAGCGTGTGAGCACCAGTGGGCGCACGGCTCGGATCGGCCACCGTCGGGCAGAGGACGAGCAGCGGCGGATCGTCGCTCGACACACGACCGCGGCGGACGTCCACCTCGAGCTGGAGCATCCGCTCAACCGAGCCGGGTGTACCCGAGGCGAGCGGCGACACCGGACCGTCCGGACCGGGGTACTCGAGCGGCGCCGACAGCGCGTAGTGCGTCACGAACATGCCGATCCCGGCCTGCCACGACCCAATCGAGTAGAGGAAGTCGTCGCCCCACGCGTCGCTCGGGGCCATCTCGACGAGGTGCTTGACGTGGATCGTCGACAGTACGGCGCGCGAGGCCTTGACTCGCTCGCCGCGCTCGGTCACCACACCCGTGCAGCGACCGTTCTCGACGACGAGCTCGGCGATGCGCTCGCCCGTTCGCAGCATCCCGCCTGCGGCCTCGATGACACGCGCCAGTGCCAAAGGGAGCGCGGCAGAGCCCCCTTTGGGCACGACCCAGCTGTGCTGCTGGCGGCCGTAGACGAGCGAGTACGCGTTGAGACCCGTGCCTGGCTGCTCGAGCGGCTGAATGGTCATGAACGCCATCCAGCACATGAAGGCCCTGACGTGCTCCTCCTCGAAGGTGTCGCGAATGACGTCCCATGCGCTCATGGCGGCTCGCCGCGCCCACTTGCGACCGTCGGGTGCGCCGAGCAGCGTCTCGTCGAGCGACGGACCCCAGCCGATCGGCGTGTAGCGGTAGCGCCCGTAGGTGGGCGCCAGCGCCGCGTACTCGCCGAGCAGGACCCGGTACGCGTCGGCGTCGCGTTTCGAGAAGCGCGCTAGCTCCCCGTAG
Source organism: Acidimicrobiaceae bacterium (assembly GCA_025464005.1). Lineage (GTDB taxonomy): Bacteria > Actinomycetota > Acidimicrobiia > Acidimicrobiales > Bog-793 > RYN-46. Next base: position 3,152 of record JAODBO010000095.1, read on the forward strand.
GTAGCCTCGACGTCGCGCCATTGGGTGATCGACGTTCCGTCGGGAAACGGCACGAAGGCGACCGGGTCGGGATGGATGTACTCGAGCCCGTGGTCGCGAAGTCCCAGCTCGTCGCCGCGCAGCGTCGGTGAGGCTTGGATGAGATTGTGCGCGGTCGAGCAGCTGTCGTGGAGGAATCCCGGGAGGGTCAGCTCCTCGGTGGCCGTGTCACCGCCGAGGACCGACCGCGCCTCCAGCACGACGCAGCGCAATCCCGCCTTGGCCAGGTAAGCGGCTGCAAGCAGGCTGTTGTGACCCGCACCCGCGACGACGACGTCGAACTCTTCGCCCACCGGACCCCCCGAGACGTTTTGCACACGTGTGCAGCGCCATCCTCCGCAGGCTTGTCAGGCGCTGTCAAGCGGCCAAGCTGCTCGGGGCTGCAGGCTGATCACGTGACAGCCGGCGCACGTGCGAACGGAAGGTCAGCGCCTTGAACAGTGCGAAGCGAACGAGCGCGGCCGCGCCCGTACCGGCGAGCAGCGCGGCGAGCACGGCAACGCCCGAGCGGGGGCGAAACGCCTCGGCCGCGGCGAGCGCCGCCGTCGTGAGAGCGACGGAGGTGCACCAGGCGAGTGCCACCGCGCCGGCGCTCCGTCGCAGCGAGAACGGCCCGTAGCCGCTGAAGGTGAACCTCGCGTGCGCGATCGCGTTTCCGATCGAGCACACGAGCAGCGCCACGAGGTTGGCGAGGTAGAGATTGATGCGGGTTGCCAATGCCCCGCATATCACCAGGTAGAAGATCGTGCTTATGACGCCTACCCCGGCGAAGCGTGTGACCTCGGAAAGCTCCTCGGCATTGCGAGGAAGGTCGTCGACGCGCCACTTCCCCCTGGCGAGCTCGCCGAGGAGCCTGCACACACCGCGGAGGTCGCCGAGCGCGGTCCTCGCGATGTGCACCCGGCTGTCGGGGTCGTCCCGCCAGTCGACCGGTACCTCGTGGATGCGCAGGCCGTTGCGCTCCGCGAGCACGAGCAGCTCGGTGTCGAAGAACCACTCGTCGTCGACGACTGCAGGCAACAGCGCCCGCGCCTCGTCGGCGCGCAAGGCCTTGAACCCGCATTGGGCATCGCTGAAGCGGTTGCCCAGGGCGAGGCGCAGCAGCACGTTGTACGACCTCGAGATGAGCTCGCGCTTCGGCCCGCGCACCACCCGGGCACCTCGCACGAGCCTGCTCCCGATGGCAACGTCGCTGTGGCCCGAGACCACCGCCCCAAGGAGCGGAAGTAGCGCGTTGAGATCCGTCGAGAGATCGACATCCATGTACGCGACGACGTCGGCGGTGCTGACGGACCACGCCGCCCGGAGCGCTCTGCCCCGCCCCTTCTCCTCGAGATGGATCACCCGGACGCCGGGCACCGTTCGGGCCAGCTCGGTGGCGACGGCGTAGCTGTCGTCGGTGCTCGCGTTGTCGACGATGGTGACGACCGAGTCGAAGGGTATCGACTCGTCGAGGTAGGCGCGCAGCCGCCGTACGCTCGGCTCGAGATCCCGCTCCTCGTTGTAGACGGGCACGGCGATGTCGATGCGCGTTCCCGACGCTCGCCGATGCTGCTCGTCCATGACAGGGAGCTTGGACAGATTTACGGTGAGCTTGCTGTGACCCGGCCCGGCGGCAAGTAAGAGTTCCAGCGCGTCGTGCAATAAGCGCGGCACTCCCGGCTGGCTCTCAGCAAACCCACGTAGGAAGCTCAGGGTCGCTGTCGAGCATGAGCGCTATGACAACGACGCTCGAACCCCCCGCCGCAGAGGTGCTCGTGTCCGATGCGGACGGCGGCGGGAAGGTCTCGCGCCACAGACGGTGGGGCCCTCGACCTCGACCCGAGGATCCCGCCTGGGCGCGCCCCGCCTTGGGGGCTCTCCTTATCGCGACGGCGCTCCTCTACCTCTGGGGGCTCGACCGCTCGGGCTGGGCGAACAGCTTCTACTCGGCGGCGGTCGAATCGGGCACCAAGAGCTGGAAGGCGTTCTTCTTCGGCTCGCTCGACTCGTCGAACTTCATCACCGTCGACAAGCCGCCGGCCTCGTTGTGGGTGATGGAGCTCTCGGCACGGCTGTTCGGCCTCAACTCCTGGAGCATCCTCGCTCCACAGGCGCTCGAAGGCGTCGCGACCGTAGCGATCCTCTATGCAACCGTCCGGCGTTGGCTCGGCGCCCGGGCGGGGTTGATCGCGGGAGCGGTGCTCGCGCTCACGCCCGTCGCCGCGCTCATGTTCCGCTACAACAACCCGGACGCGCTCCTTGCACTTCTCTTGATGGGATCTGCCTATGCAATCGTGCGTGCCGTCGAGCAGGGCCACACGAGATGGCTCGTTCTCGCCGGGGTGCTCGTGGGCACCGGCTTCATCACGAAAATGCTCCAGGCGCTGTTCGTCCTTCCCGCGCTCGGACTCGTCTACCTCGTGGCGGGGCCGCCGCAGCTCGCCAAGCGCGTCCTCCAGCTGCTCGCAGGGGGCGTCGCGATGCTCGTCGCCGCCGGCTGGTGGGTGGCCGCCGTCGAGCTCACTCCCGCGAAGAACCGGCCGTACATCGGCGGATCGCAGAACAACAACCTGTTCAACCTGATCTTCGGCTACAACGGCTTCGGCCGTCTCACCGGGAGCGAGACGGGCAGCTCCGCGAGCCAGTGGGGCCCGACCGGGTGGGACCGGCTCTTCATGCCGAGCTTCGGCGGCCAGATCTCCTGGCTCATCCCCGCGGCGCTGATCCTGCTCGGCGGGACGGCGTGGATGACGCGCGGGAGGCCGCGCACGGACCGCACTCGAGCGGGGCTGCTGCTCTGGGGCACGTGGCTCATCGTGAGCGCCGTCGTGCTGAGCTACGGCCACGGGATCATCCACCCGTACTACACCGTCGCGCTCGCGGCGCCGATCGGTGCTCTCGTGGCGCTCGGCGCGACGGTCCTGTGGAGGCGGCGCCAGGAAGCGCCGGCACGTGCCGTACTCGCCGCCGCGCTCGCCGCCGCGGCGCTTTGGTCCTTCATGCTGCTCGGCAGGAGCCCACAGTGGATCCCCGCACTCCGCTTCCTTGTGCTCGCCGCGGGCGTCGTCCTCGTCGCCGCGATCCTCAAGGCGCGCATCTGGTCAACCCGGATGGCGCTCGCCGTAGCGGGGGCGTCGCTCGTGGTAGGGCTCGCCGGGCCGACCGCCTACAGCGTCGAGACGGCCGCCTCCACCCACAGCGGCGCCATTCCCTCGGCCGGTCCGACCATCGCCGGGGCTTCCGGGTTCGGTGGAGGCGGTCCGCGCGGGGGACCGGGCTCGGCACGTCGCGCCGGCTTCGCACCCGGGCAACCTCCGGGCGGTCGCGGGCCGTCGGGTTTCGGCAGGGGGCCGGGCGGCGGAGGCGGGCTGTTGAACAGCAGTTCGCCATCGGCTGCACTCGTCGCGGCACTCGAGGCGCGAGGAGCCGACTACAGCTGGGTCCTCGCAGTCGTCGGCTCCGACGAAGCGGCCGGCTACGAGCTCGCCACCGACGACCCGGTCATGGCGATCGGCGGCTTCAACGGCACCGATCCGGCTCCGAGCCTCGCGAGCTTCGAGCAGGACGTACGTGCCGGCAAGATCCATTACTTCATAGCAAGCGGCGGCCGTGGCAGCGGGGGCGGAGCGACGAGCTCGACGGCGTCGGCGATCACGTCGTGGGTCGAGAGCAACTTCACGTCCAAGACGGTCGGGGGCACGACCGTCTACGACCTCACCTCGCCGACAGGCGGCTCGTAGTCAGGCCGGTCGAGACCTCACGCGCCACCCGGGTTGCCCACCGGCGAGTCGAGGTTCGCCGCCGAGTCCTCGTCCACCGCGAGTATGGCGGGGAGGCGCACCGTGAAGACCGCTCCCCCGCGGTCGCCCGGGCGGGCGCTGACGGTGCCGCCGTGGGCCTGGACGATCGAGGCCACGATCGCGAGACCGAGGCCGGCCCCACCTCGAGTGCGCGCGCGGGAGAGATCGACGCGATAGAAGCGCTCGAAGACCCGCGTCGCCTGATCCTCGGTGATACCCGGTCCTTCATCGGCGACGTCGATGACCGCTTCGCCTCCGGAGCGTCTCACCGTCACCGTGGTCTCGGTTCCTGGCGGGGTGTGCGACCTCACGTTGCCGAGCAGGTTGTCGAGGACCTGGCGGAGTCGCACGCTGTCACCAACGACCTCCACGGCCTCGCTCGCGACGAGCCGCACCGGCCACTGCGGCCCGACCATCCTTGCGGTCTCGAGCGCCCCGCCGAGGAGGTCGACGAGCTCCACGCCGTCTTGGGCCAGCGGTTGACCCTCGTCGAGTCGCGCCAGCAGGAGCAGGTCCTCGACGAGATGGCCCATGCGCGCCGTCTCGCCACGGATCCCCGACATGATGCGCTCGAGGTCTCCATCCGGGAGGCTGTGAACGCGCTCGAACAGCTGCGCGTAGGCCGACACTGCGGCCACCGGCGTACGCAGCTCGTGCGACGCGTCGCCGACGAAGCGGCGCAGGCGTTCCTCCGACTCGCGAAGCTGCGCCTCGGTCTGGTCGCGCTCGACGAAGGCCTGCTGGATGCTCTCGAGCATGTAGTTGAGCGCGAGCGCGACGCGGCCGACCTCGGTGCGCTCGTCCGCGCCGGGAACCCGATGGGCGAGATCGCCGCCCGCGATCGTCTCCGCGGTCATCTCGACGCGCCGCAGCGGGAGCAGCCCTAGCCTGACGAGCCACCAGCCGAGAAGCACGGCCGCGACCAAGGCCGCTGCCGTGACCGCGAGCTCGATCTCGAGCAGGCGCACGAGCGTGTTGTGCGTCGAGCCGAGTGGCTCGGCCAGGACGAGCTCGTCACCCGTGAGCGGCCCCTGGGTGAGCTTGGACACGCGCACGCGAAACGTCGGACCGCCGGCCTTCGCCGAGGGGGCGGTCAAGTACGTCGTGGGCTCGTGGTGCGGGCCAGTCGCCACGAACCCGGTGATCGCGCGGGGCAGGGCCGGCGAGTACGAGACGCCGCCGGACTCGATCGCTGGGCAATCGTCGTGATCCACCACCGCACCCGATGCCGTGCGCACCTCGACGAAGGTCCCCGGCGCCAAGCCGTTGGCGGTGGACTGACAGAACGCCGCACCCGACACCGACGTGGCCGCGTTCGGGGCCGGCCCCTCGGGGTTGTCCGACTCCGACCGTCCGCCCGGCTTCGACAAGCCGTCGAGCGCCGCTTCTATTGCCCCGTGCGAGCTCTCGAGCGAGTTGTCGACCTGGTTGTAGAGGAACGTCTTGAGCTCGGAATAGGTCGCGACGTCCGCGACGACCAGCGCGACGAACGCCACTGCGGCGAGGGCGAGCAGCAGCCTTGCTCGAAGCGACACCTACGGTTGGTGCTCCGGCTCGCGCAGCACGTAGCCCACGAGGCGGATCGTATGGATCAGCGGTGGGCCGAGGGCGTCGAGCTTGCGGCGGACGTAGCGGACGTAGGTCTCGACGATGTTCTGATTGCCACCGAAGTCGTAGTGCCATACGTGATCGATGATCTGGTCCTTCGAGAGCACGCGTCGGGGGTTCAGCAAGAACATCCGGAGCACGTTGAACTCCGTCGCGGTGAGCTTCACCGGGGTGCCCGCCCGCCAGACTTCGTGGGTCTGCTCGTCGAGCTCGACGTCGGCGAAGCGCAGGCGGCCGTCGTCCTGCTCACCTTGGGCTCGGCGCAGCAACGCCTTCGTGCGAGCCACGACCTCGGCCAAGGAGAACGGCTTCGCCACGTAGTCGTCGCCGCCCGCGGCGAGACCTTCGACGAGATCGCCCACGTCGCCCCGGGCGGTGAGGAAGAGCACCGGCACTCGTACCCCGTCGGCGCGCAGTCGGCGGGTCACCTCGAACCCGTCGATGTCCGGCAGCATGACGTCGAGCACGATGAGGTCGAACGGCTCGTTCTGGGCGCGGGCCAGACCCGTGTAGCCCGTCTCCGCGACGTCGACCTCGAAATCCTCGTAGCGCAGCACGGTGGCCACGGAGTCGAGAAGCGACGGCTCGTCGTCGACGACGAGGATGCGCTGCTTCATGCCGGCCGCATGCAGGTCGTGCCCACCATCTCCGCCTCCGCTCGGTTCGAACGGGTCGATGCTCCGAGTCACCCACCGCCGTCCGCTCGTCTCGCGGCTCAGCGTACGGCACGAGACACCGTCAGCTTCGGCGATGCAGATGAACGTCGGACCTCCCCCGCCTGAGAGCGAGCCGTGAGACGCCGCGCGGTGTCCGGCGCCCCGCCGCCGGGTTCACAGCGTGCCTTCAGCAGCTCGTCGGTGTCTGTTCAGTTGGCCGCGCTCCACTGGAGGGAGATCGAAACGACAAGGAGCCGCCATGAGCAAGCACTTGCCAGTCGAGCCTGCACGGCGTGTGAGAGACGACGCCATCATCCGGATCCGTCGGACGACGGGGATGCTCGCGCTCTTGGCGGCACTCGGCACAGCCGCGATCGGCGCCGCGGTGGCGACCGCCGTGCCCGGAAGCGCCTCGAGCACGAAAGCAGTCGTCGGTTCCAGCTCGACGTCCACGACAACGGCGCCGACAACGGCGACGACGACCGCGCCGAGCAGCAGCTCGTCGCCGGCCATCGCGACGACCGGAGGCAGCTGACATGCCCGGCACACAGGACACCGTCGCCCCGCTCCGAAGCACGTCCACGGCTCCCGCGGTGAGTCGACTGCGCGCTCTCGGGACGAGCGTCACGGTCGCCACCGTTCGCGAGGAGCATCTGGCGCCGGCGGAGGCGATGCTGCGTGCGGAGCTCGACGCCGTCGATCGGGCGTGCAGCCGATTTCGTGCGGATGCAGAGATCTGGGCGGTCATGCGCGGTGACGGCCGACCCGTCGCAGTGAGCCCGTTGCTGTTCGCCGTTTTCGAGACAGCCTGCGCCGTGGCGATGCAGACCAGCGGCGCGGTCGACCCGACCGTGGGCGCCGCGGTGGCCGGTCTCGGCTACGACCGCGACTTCGACACGATGGCGCTCGACGGCGAGGACGACTTCGAGCCCGTGCCCGCACGAGGCTGGTGGACGATCGAACTCGACCGCCGCCAGCACACGGTGAAGGTCCCGGCGGGAGTTCTCGTCGACCTCGGCTCCTCGGCAAAGGCGTTCGCCGCGGAGCGTGCGGCGTCGCTCATCGCCACGGCCCTCGACGCGGGAGTGCTCGTCAGCCTCGGCGGCGACATCGCCGTGGGCGGTACCCCTCCAGCAGAAGGTTGGACAATCGCCATCGCCGAGGACGCCGCCGCCGACCCGGCGTGCGCGCGGCGCAACTTCACCATCTACGAAGGCGGGGTGGCGAGCTCGAGCACGGTCGTACGAACGTGGCGACGGGGGCAGCGGCGTCTGCACCACATCGTCGATCCGCTCACCGGCGACGTCGCCTCGGACCGCTGGTCGCTCGTGACCGTGGCCGCGCCGTCATGCGTCGACGCCAACGCCGCCACCACCGCAGCGGTGGTCTGGGGGGACGAGGCCGTCGGCCGCCTCCGCGGGCTCGGATACCCGGCGCGCCTCGTCGGGCGCGACGGCGAGGTGATCACGATCTGCGGCTGGCCCGCGGAGGACGACGACGATCCATCGAGCGTGCGGGCGAGCGAGATCACTCGATGAGCTCCACCGCGCTCTGGTACGCCACGAGAGCGACGGGCATCGCCTCGCTCGTCCTGTTGAGCGTGACCGTCGTGCTCGGGCTCACGACGGCCGGGCGGCGGACCTCGACGCTCTGGCCGGGCTTCGCCCGTGCCGAGCTGCACAAGCGAGTGTCGCTCATGACCCTTGTCTTTCTTGCAATACACGTCGTCACATCCGTGGTCGACACCTACGTATCGGTCGGGTGGGTGTCGATCCTCCTCCCCTTCAGCTCCTCGTACCACCGGTGGTGGCTCGGGCTCGGGACGGTCGGCGTCGACCTCGGCGCCGCCGTGATGGTCTCGAGCCTGCTGCGCCAGAGGATCCCGGCACGGCTGTGGCGCGCCCTGCACTGGCTCGCCTACGTGAGCTGGCCAGTGGCCGTCGCCCACTCGATCGGCATTGGCACCGACGCGAGCCTCCCCTTCATCGACGCGCTCTTCGCCCTGTGCATCGCGGGCGTCGTCACTGCCGCCCTCTGGCGGCTCTCGCGGGCGCTCGGTCAGCGACGAAGAGTGCTCGACGCGACGGCACCACGCGTTGGGCCGGTGCTCGGCGAGGGGCCGAGTGCCGCTCCGCCAGGTACGAGAACGACAGTAGAGGGCCGGCCGCTCGCGGCGGCCACACGCGTTAGCCACAGGAACGGGAGAGACGAGCCATGAGCATGCAAACGGCCGAGACGAGCGGCAGGCGAACGCGTGAGCACTCCCTCGCACGAGACTCGGGCCCCGCCACCTCCCGCGATGAAGCGCCCGTCCAAGCCCCGAGCTTCCGATTGGTCCGCACGGGAGCGGGCGCGGCCGATGCCTCGCTCGCGACCCATCTCGGCGCCTACGGACCGCTTCCCGGGTCCGCGCTCCGTGCCGACGGGGCGGCATCGATCGGCAGGCTCGTCGAAGAGGCAGGCCTGACGGGGCGCGGCGGCGCGGGCTTCTCGTCGGCGACGAAGTTGCGGCTGCTCGCCGAGAGCGGCCGCGAGCCGCTCCTCGCAGTGAACGCCATGGAGGGCGAGCCGGCGAGCGGGAAGGACGCCATGCTGCTCAGCACGTCTC
>JAODBO010000177.1 GCA_025464005.1 Acidimicrobiaceae bacterium
GAACAATATCACCCAATGTATACTCTTCGCGATGACTTTGAACAGCAGTGGGATCTATATTGTTCCCATCGTATTCAATAGACGCTTCTGGATATTCGGTAAGAAAAACGGCAAATATTTTTGCCAAGCTCATCTGAGCAGTTTCGTCTTTAAGTGACCGAAAATCACTTATTACATTGTGTATAGTAACCTCTGTCCCGCTAACATCTGCTTCAATTTCTGTTACGTTTCCTATGTCGAAATTATCAAGGGCGGAAGACTTTCCTACAATCTTATATGAATGATATTTTCCATTGCTCTTATATGTAGTTGCCCATTCAACCTGGCTACCTAAAGCAAACGCCTTGAAACGTCCTTTGCCATTCTTTCCATGGAGCGACCGCCCATCGTGCCGAACAGCAGCCTTCTTCCAGGAATCTCCTAAGCTTCCAAAAAGCTTATCTGCTTCTGAAAAAATAATCCCCTTCCCAAAATCACGTACCCGAACGGACTGCAATCCATTCATTTCATTTAAATCTAAGAATACTTGAACCTTGTCAGATTTTGCGTCGAAGCCATTCCAGATGAGTTCCGCAAGCGCAGCAATCGGTCGTGCCGAAGTCAACGACTCAATGAAATCTCTCTTCGCTGTAACTTGGATAGTTCCCATGCGTAAATGGCCTTCGTTCTTAGATTAGAAAACTATTGCTTGCAATATTAGACCGCGCCTAGCCAACTGCTGCCCCACTTTTGGCGGACAGCCACGCCACGTCCAGGTTGGTTACAATACCGCACTCCGAGCCACCTTGTTTATATTCGCGCTTGCTGGCTGATCCCTGCTCGCGATGCTAGACGCGCAGCTCGTCCAATGTCTTACCCGCGTCAAGCCATTCTTTGACCCACTGCGGACGACGACCGCGCCCTGTCCACTGCTGATCAGCGTTGGCGGGGTTGCGGTACTGAACGGCGACCTTTCCACTCTTCGCGCGTGCGCCGCCCTTAACCAACTCTTGCAACGATATCCCGGCACGCTGGGCGATGGCTTGAATTTCTTCACGGGCCTTGGCAATGTCCTGCTGGGCGGCGACCTTTAACTGTTTGCTGACTTGATCCTGCAAAGCGCGCAGATCGGCTACTGACAAATTCGACAAATCCATGAGTGCTCCATAGTGAAATATTTCCAGAATAGAACGCTATCACAGATGGGCAGTGCTGTAGGGAAATTCGGGGAATTTATTCGCAAAGAAGACGCTTGGCGCAGTAGGAAGGTCGAGTGTGTGCGTCGCGCTGTTGGCGGCGATCTTGGAGTTGTATTAGCCGCCCCGTGCGGGGCATAGTGTTCCGCGTTTAAATCGATTTAACGCCGTCTAGAATCGAAAATCAATTTTGCCTACCCATTGATGCGTCGCAATCGATGAACTCGTGATATCAACGTTCCTGCGCCGTTCTTAGCCTGGAAATCAACGGCATCAGAAAGACGGAGGCCTCAAGCGCCAAGCGTCAGGTCTGAGAGCGCGACGCCAAGGCAATCGGAAATCTTCTTCAAGACCAGAACGGACGGGTTAGCGATGCCACGCTCAATCTGTGACACGTACGTTCGATCAATTTCAGCATCCAGGGCAAGCCGTTCTTGCGAATAGCCGGACGCCTTGCGAAGTCTCAGCAAGTTCTTGCCGATGATTCCTAGTGTCTGGTTGGCCTGTGGGGTCATGCGCCATAGCTTGGCGACATTGAGACTGACAATCCACGGAATATAATCTACAAAAATGTGCTAGCATAGTTGAAATACTGCAACTTTCGCGGGACCATGCTTGCTTGAGACGCGTGCCGCACGCTTGCCAGTCGGGTCCTAGAACAACCTAACACGCAGTAATGACATGAGGTGTGAATTTCCGTTTAACCTTTAAACCACAGGAAAATTGATCGCATGGACGATAAACCTAAGGACACTTTGCTGAATAAGACACAAGCGGATAAACCTTGGTTCAGCAAGCGCTACATATTCTATATCCCATTATGTGCGCCGAACAAAAAAAAAGCTAATACAATAACTATCAGACCGAGAACCGTATGACGATGCTTGCAGCAGTAATTTAAAATTGTCGCAGGTAAATATTCGTGCTACGCTACATTTTTCCATCCAATTGACCTCGCCATGAAAATCAATTTTATTGCCGTATTGTGCATTGTGCTGACTGGTTGTGGCAAACAAATTCAAACTGAAAAGTTGGTCGGCCATTGGGTATGCATCGAAGATGCGGGGGAAGGCAAACACCCTGTCCCTAATATGTCGTTTAGTTCAGCCGGACGCTTCAACTGGGTACTCCCGTCCAAGGTTAGTACGGTAACGGCCTACGCCAGCGCGGATTACGTCTTGGACGGTCCCATTATTAAGATGCCTGAAATTTGGGTAGACGTAACCGGCATTCCGTATGATACCAGCCCTGGGCCTAAGAAATCGTCCCGCTCGGTGACGGCAAAAATTACCGAACTAACGGATACGAGCCTTAAAATGGTGTGGACCTCCACCTCATCGCAGAGAAAAGTCTCGGGCGATGGCACTGAGTACGATTGCAAACGTAACCAGCAGGAAACTAGTGATAGCACGTCAAAAGAAAAGAACCCCACAGTTGCCAGTCCGCCAGCTGCCGTTGCCAGTTCATCAGTTACAGTCGACCTGCAATCGTTTACTGTGAACCTTCAGCCGGAAAACGGGGAGCAGTTCCTTCAGACGACCATCACGCTAAGTTTGAACGGCGCCAATAATACTGCCCCAGTTAATGCGCGCATTCCAGAGCTGAGAAATACGCTTCTTCTGGTCTTGTCAAGCAAAAAGGCCTCAGACTTATCCACGCCTACTGGCAAACAAATGCTAGTTAAAGAACTGGTACAAGCGATAAAATCGTTGCCAAA
>JAODBO010000134.1 GCA_025464005.1 Acidimicrobiaceae bacterium
CCGAGCGCCGTCACGGCGAGCACGCGCCCACCCGAGACGCGCACCGTGCCATCGGCGTCGAGCCGGGTGCCGGCGTGAAATATCGTCACGCCCCCGACCGTACCGGCTCGGTCGAGCCCCTCGATGACGGCGCCGGTCTCGGTCGCCGTGGGGTAGCCGTTCGCGGCGAGCACCACGCACACGGCGACGTCGTCGAGAACCGACGGCGCGCTCGAGAGGCGCCCCTCGGCGACCTGCAGGCAGAGCTCCGCGAGATCTCCGCTGCAGCGCGGCAGGACGACCTCAGCCTCGGGGTCGCCGAAGCGCACGTTGTACTCGATGAGCTTCGGGCCCTCGTCGGTGAGCATGAGCCCCGCGTAGAGCACCCCGCGGTAGTCGATCCCCCGCCTTCGCAGCTCGGCCACGGTCGGCAGCAGGATGCGCTCCATCGCGTCGTCGACGACGGCCGCGGTGGCGGCGGGGACCGGCGACGACGCCCCCATGCCCCCAGTGTTCGGCCCGAGGTCACCGTCGCGCAGCCGCTTGTGGTCCTGCGCGGGCGGCAGGACGACGACGCGTTCGCCATCACAGAGCGCCAGCAGTGACAGCTCCTCGCCACGGAGCCCCTCCTCGACGACGACGCGCCGTCCCGCGTCGCCAAAAGCGCTCCCGGAGAGCTTGGCCGCGACGTCGGCCTCGGCTTCGGCCAGGTCCTCGGTGACGAGGACGCCTTTGCCGGCGGCGAGGCCGTCGGTCTTCACGACATAGGGGCCGGGAAGCCGGCGAAGGAAGCCGACCGCGTCGTCGACCCGGTCGAAACTCGACCACGCCGCGGTGGGGACGCCGGCTGCGCCAGCGAGCTCCTTCATGAACGCCTTGGATCCCTCGAGGCGCGCCCCGTCGGCTCCAGGACCGAGGACGCGCCTGTCGAGCGCGCGCAGCTCGTCGGCCAGTCCCGCGACGAGCGGCGCCTCGGGGCCCACGACGTAGAGGTCCGCATCGACAGCTGTGGCCGCGGCCACGGTCGTCTCGATCCCCGCCGCCGCGATCCCAGGATTTCCCGGGCTAACCACGACCTCGGCCGTTCGCGAAAGTACGTGCGCGAGCGCGTGCTCCCTCGCGCCCGAGCCGACGACGCAGACCCTCACCGGTGCGCGCAGGAGGGTACGGCTGGCATGGAGCGGAGGGCGAGGGTCATCACGCTGCGAAACGGACGAACTGCTCCCGGCCGGGGCCCACACCGACGAAGCCGACCGGCACGCCGGCATGCTCGGCGATGCACGCGACGTAGTCGCGTGCCTCGCGCGGCAGGTGTCCGACCGCGGTAGCTGCGGAGAGGTCCGCCCCCCAGCCGGGTAGCTCCTCGTAGACGGGCGTGACCCTGTGGAGGACCGACTGGTGGTAGGGGACGCGGGTGAGACGCTCGCCGTCGGCTTCGTAGCCGACGCAAATCTTCACCGAGGGCAGCGCCGAGAGGACGTCGAGCTTGGTGAGCGCGATCTCGGAGATCGAGTTGATCCGTACCGCGTGGCGCAACATCACGAGATCGAGCCAACCGGGCCGTCGCCGTCTGCCCGTGTTGGTCCCGTACTCGTGCCCGCGCTCTACGAGAAGGTCGGCCGTCTCGCCTGCGAGCTCGGTCGGGAAGGGCCCCGCGCCCACGCGAGTCACGTACGCCTTCGCGATGCCGACGACGCGGTCGATCTCCATCGGGCCGACGCCCGTGCCCACGCACGCACCGCCGGCCGTCGGGTTGGAGGAGGTGACATAGGGATAGGTCCCGTGGTCGAGATCGAGGAAGGTCGCCTGGGCGCCCTCGAGCATGACGTTCTCTCCGGCGTCGAGCGCCTCGTGGACGAGGCTCACCGTGTCGCCGATCATCGGCGCGACGCGCGGCGCCAGCTCGTCGAGGTAGTGGTGCGCGATCTCCTCCTCGTCGAGAGCGAGGCGGTTGTAGACCTTGGCGAGGATGGCGTTCTTCTCGCGCAGCACCACGTCGAGCTTCTGGCGGAAGATCTTCGGGTCGAGCAGGTCCTGGACGCGCAGCCCGATGCGAGCGGCCTTGTCCGCGTACGCGGGGCCGATGCCACGCTTGGTCGTCCCGAGCTTGTTGCGACCGAGCGAGCGCTCGGTCGCCCGGTCCAGCTCGTAGTGGTACGGCATGATGAGGTGCGCGTTGCCCGACACCACGAGCCTGCTCGTGTCGACGCCGCGCGCCTCGAGCGCATCGCACTCGGCGACGAGCACGGCCGGGTCGACGACCACCCCGTTGCCGATAACCGGCACGGTGTGGGGGTAGAGGACCCCGCTCGGCACGAGCTGGAGAGCGAAGCTCTCGCCCTCGACGACGATGGTGTGACCTGCGTTGTGGCCGCCCTGGTAGCGGACGACCAACCGCATGTCCTTGGCGAGAAGGTCGGTGAGCTTCCCCTTGCCTTCGTCACCCCACTGGGTTCCGACCACGACGGTCGCGGGCACCAGGACTCCCTCCGGCTTGACCAGGGGCAGTGTAGCTCGGAGCCGGGAGGGGCCTTCCTCGCCTCCGGGCGCAGTTCGCGTCACGCCAGGACGAACTCCCCGCCGTCGACGGTGACCCGCACGGTGTCGCCGTCGACGAACTTGCCTTCGAGCAGGGCCAAGGCGAGAGTGTCGCCGATCTCGCGTTGGATGACGCGCTTCAAGGGCCGGGCGCCGAAGACCGGGTCGTAGCCGCGCTCGGCGAGCAGCTCACCGGCCTCGGGCGACACCTCGAGCGCCAGGCGCCTCTTCGCGAGCCGCTCGCCGAGCACCTCGAGCTGGATGTCCACGATCGCGCCGATGTCCTCCCGCGCGAGCGGCCGAAATCGCACTATCTCATCGATCCGGTTGACGAACTCGGGCTTGAAGAAGTCGAGCGGGTCACTCTGGAGGTTGGAGGTCATGACGAGCACGACGTTGGTGAAGTCGACCGTCCGGCCCTGGCCGTCGGTGAGCCTGCCGTCGTCGAGCACCTGGAGCAAGATGTTGAACACGTCGGAGTGGGCCTTCTCCACCTCGTCGAGAAGCACGACCGCGTAGGGCCGTCGGCGCACCGCCTCGGTGAGCTGGCCGCCCTCCTCGTAGCCGATGTAGCCGGGAGGAGCGCCGACGAGCCTGGCGACGGTGTGCTTCTCCTGGTACTCGCCCATGTCGAGGCGGACCATCGCCCGCTCGTCGTCGAAGAGGAACGAGGCGAGGGCCCGCGCGAGCTCGGTCTTGCCGACGCCGGTCGGCCCGAGAAACAAGAACGACCCGATCGGCCGGTGCGGATCGGACAGCCCGGCACGGCTGCGCCGGATCGCGTTGGCGACGACGCGCACCGCCTCGTCCTGGCCGACGACCCGCTCGTGCAGTACGTCCTCCATCCGCACGAGCTTCTCGATCTCGCCTTCCAGCAGCCGCGTGACAGGCACGCCGGTCCAGCGTCCGACCACCTCGGCGACGTCCTCGGCGTCGACCTCCTCCTTCAGCATGCGCTCGCGGCTCTGCAGCTCGGCGAGCTTCTCCGTCGCCTCGGCGGTCTCGGCCTCGAGGCCGGGCAGCTCGCCGTAGCGGATCTCCGCGGCGGCACCGAGGTTGCCGTCGCGCTCGTAACGCTCGGCGTCACCCCGCCGCCCCTCGAGCGCGCCCTTCAGCTCTCTGATCCTCGCGATGGCGTCCTTCTCGGACTGCCAGTGCGCCGTCATGGCGCCCTGCTCCTCGCGGAGGTTGGCGAGCTCCTCGTCGATGCGGGCGAGCCGCTCCGCCGAGGGGGCGTCGGTCTCCTTGGCGAGCGCGACGCGCTCGATCTCGAGCTGACGGATCCGGCGCGTGACGACGTCGATCTCCGTCGGCATCGAGTCGATCTCGATGCGGAGCTTGCTCGCCGCCTCGTCGATGAGGTCGATCGCCTTGTCCGGAAGGAACCGCCCCGTCACGTAGCGATCCGAGAGCACCGCCGCCGCGACGAGCGCCGCGTCCTGGATCCTCACACCGTGGTGGACCTCGTAGCGCTCTTTCAGGCCGCGCAGGATTGCCACGGTGTCCTCCACCGAGGGAGGGCCGACGTAGACGGGCTGAAATCGCCGCTCGAGGGCCGCGTCCTTCTCGACGTACTTGCGGTACTCGTCGAGGGTCGTCGCACCGATGAGCCGTAGCTCGCCGCGGGCGAGCATCGGCTTGATGATGTTGCCCGCGTCCATCGCGCCTTCGGCCGCGCCGGCACCGACGATGGTGTGCAGCTCGTCGATGAAGGTGACGACCTCGCCGTCGGAGTCCGTGATCTCCTTCAGGACCGAGCGCAGCCGCTCCTCGAACTCACCCCGGTACTTCGCCCCGGCGACGATCGCCGAGAGGTCGAGCGCGATTACCCGCTTGTTGCGCAAGCCCTCGGGGATGTCGCCCTCGACGATCCGGTTGGCGAGGCCCTCGACGATGGCCGTTTTGCCGACACCCGGCTCGCCGATGAGGACGGGATTGTTCTTCGTGCGACGCGAGAGGACCTGGATCACGCGACGGATCTCCTCGTCGCGGCCGATCACCGGATCGAGCTTGCCCTGGCGCGCGAGCTCCGTCAGGTCCCGCCCGTACTTCTCGAGCGCCTGATAGGAGTCCTCGGGCTGTTGAGAGGTGACCCGGTGGCTGCCGCGCACGTCGCGCAGCGCCGCGAGCAGCGCGTCCCGGTCGACTCCGAGCTCCTCGGCGAACGCGAGCAGCAGGTGCTCGACCGAGAGGTACTCGTCGCCCATCTCGGCCTGTACCTTCATCGCCCGCTCGAAGCCCGCCACGAGGCTCCGACCGAGCTCCGGGCTGGCTCCGCCGTAGGCGCGTGGGAGCTTCTCCAGCATCTCCTGCAGGCGATTCCGCACGGTCAGAGGGGCGACGCCCATCCGGTCGAGGATGGGCACGGCGAGGCCTCCGTCCTGGCCGAGCGCGGCAAGGAGGAAATGCGCCGGGGTCACCTCCGCGTGGTTGCCTGCCTCGGCCGAACGAGAGGCGGCTTGCAGCGCCTCCTGGGTCTTCAGCGTCCAGCGGTTGGGGTCGAGCGCCATGTCGTCACTGCTCCTTGCTTGCCATGCCATCTACCTCTCGAGCCCTACCTCTCGGGCCGGGTGACTCCGCCGGAGGACGCGGCGGGGCGCCGGGCGAAGCTCAACCGCGCCAGCGTGCGGGCAGCCGCTCGGCACTTACTGGCACGAGATCGCGCCGGTAATGGCGATGCGTGCGCTCGATCGCCTCGAGCGCTTCTTTTCGTACCCGCTCCAGCTCTTCCTGTGACGCGACGAGCTCGGCTTCGAGCTCGAGCACCCGGCGGACACCCTCCAGGTTGATACCGGCATTGGTGAGCTGCTGGATGCGCTGGAGCTGGGCGATGTCGGCGTCGGAGTACCGGCGGCTACCGCCGCCGGTCCTTGCCGGATCGAGGAGTCCCTTGCGCTCGTAGATGCGAAGTGTCTGGGGATGGACGCCCGCCAGCTCGGCGGCCACGGAGATTACGTACAGCGCCCGGGTCGAGTGGGTGGCGAAATGGTCGCGAGTCACGCTTCTCACACCCCGAGGTGCGCCCTCGGCGCCGGATCGGACACCTTCGCGAGGGCTTCGACAGCCTTGCGCTCGGCATCGGAGAGCTCGCTCGGCACGACGACGTCGAGCGTCACGAGCAGGTCGCCGTTCTGGCCGTTCTGGCGCAGCCCGCGACCGCGCACGCGAAGCGTCTTGCCGGTCTTGCTGCCAGCGGGGATCTTCAAGGTGACCGGCCTCGCGAGCGACGGCACCGTGATGGTGGCGCCGAGCGCCGCCTCGGGGAAGGTGACCGGCACACTGAGGGTGAGATCCTTGCCGCGCCGACCGAACAGCGTGTGCGCGCTCACCCGGACGGTCACGAACAGGTCGCCGGCGGGGCCGCCGCTCGTTCCCGGCTCGCCGCGCCCTTTGACCCGGATGCGCTGGCCCTCGTCGACCCCCGCGGGGATCCGCACCTTCACCTGGCGCTCGCGGCGCTGGACGCCGGTGCCGAAGCAGGTCGGGCACGGGTCGGTGATCTTCGTGCCGCGTCCGTGGCACTCCGGGCACGGTGTCGAAAGCGAGAACAGCCCTTGGTTGTCGTTGAGCACGCCCCGGCCACCGCATCGCGGGCAGACCACGGGGCTGGTGCCCGGCTTCGCACCGCTGCCGCCGCAGGTCGCGCATGGCGCATTGCTGCGCACGTTCACCGACGTGACGACGCCCTCGACCGCCTCCTCGAAGGAGAGGTGGAGCTCCGCCTCGAGATCGGCGCCGCGCTGCGCCATGTTGGCCGACGTGGTCGTCCGGCGCCGCGCGCCGCCGTTGGGCTGGCGGAAGAGGCCGCCGAAGAGATCCGTGAGGTCGTCCACCTTGAAGTTGAACCCGCCGGCCTGGCCGAAGCCTCCGCCGGCTACCCCGGACCGGCGGACCTCGTCGTACTCCTTGCGCTTCTGCGCGTCGCCGAGGACGTCGTAGGCGGCGCTGATCTCCTTGAACCGCTCCTCCGACCCGGGATTGGCGTCGGGGTGGTACTGCTTGGCGAGCTTCCGGTAGGCGCGCGTCAGCGCTTTCTCATCGGCATCCTGGGGGACGCCGAGCACCTTGTAGTAGTCGGTTTCGAACCACTCACGCTGGGCTGCCACTCACCTGCTCCCTACTGCGACCTCGAACACGACCACGGCACCAAGGGCGCCCGGCCGGCTCACTTACTCACGCCCGCACCTTCACCATCGCCGGGCGCAGTACGCGCCCCTTCAGGCGGTAACCGGCACGAAGCACCTCGGCCACCGCCGGCCCGGACGGCTCCTCGCTCTCTTCGTCTTCCACCACCGGTTCGGCCGACTCCTCCGCCGACGCGTGCGCGACAGCGTCGTGCACGGTCGGATCGAACACGACTCCCGTCGCGTCGATCCGCTCGAGCCCTTCCTTGGCGAGCACGTCCCAGAGCAGGTTCCCGATCTGGACGAACGCCGCGTCGAGCTCGCTGCCGGGGGCGTCGCCCCGTTCGCCGACGTGCGCGAGGGCGAGATCGAGGGCGTCGAGCGCGGGCAGGACCCGCTGGATGACTGTTTCGGAGCCCCGCTCGAGCAGCTCGGCCTGCTGGCGTGCCGTGCGCTTGCGGTAGTTCTCGAACTCGGCCTGGAGGCGACGGAGCGCGTCGAGGTACTCGTCGCGCTCCGCCGTCACCTTGGCGAGCTCGCTCCCCTGGGCCTCGTCGGCGAGACCGTCGTCGGACGTTGCCTCGCTGTCATCGACGGCGGGGGACTCCACGGCATCGCCCTGCACCCCGCTTTCGTGGGCCTCGCCATCGCCGTGCGACACGGGCTGCTCTGCAGTGTCGTCGCGACGGTCGGCGAGGGTCTCCTCGCCGCTCATGCCTCGGCTTCGCCGGGCTCGTCGACGATCTCGGCGTCGACGACCTCGTCGTCGTTGGGCGCCGAGCTACCGCCGGACGAGGCACCGCCCGCAGAGGGACCCGAGGGCGCCGCCTGCTCGTAAAGCCGCTGCGCGAAGGCCTGGGACGCCGTCATCAGCGCCTCATGGGCGCTTTGGATGGCCGGGAGATCGGTGCCGGCGAGCGCCTCCTTCAGCGACTTCAACGCGGACTCGACCTTGTCCTTCTCGTCCCCGGTGAACTTGTCGCCCTCGTCCTTGAGGAGCTTCTCCGTGCGGTGGACGAGCGAGTCCGCACCGTTACGAGTCTCGGCCTCTTCCTTGCGGCGCTTGTCGTCGGCGGCGTGCGCCTCGGCGTCGCGGACCATCCGCTCGATGTCGTCCTTCGGAAGCGACGACTGGCCGGTGATCGTCATCGACTGCTCCTTGCCGGTCGCCCGGTCCTTGGCGGAGACGTGCACGATGCCGTTGGCGTCGATGTCGAACGTGACCTCGATCTGCGGCAGGCCCTGCTGTGCCGGAGGCAGGTCGACGAGCTGGAACTTGCCGAGTGTCTTGTTGTACATCGCCATCTCGCGCTCACCCTGGAGCACGTGGATCTCGACCGACGGCTGGTTGTCCTCGGCGGTGGTGAAGACCTCCGAGCGCTTCGTCGGGATCGTCGTGTTTCTTTCGATGAGGCGGTGCATGATGCCGCCCTTGGTCTCGATGCCGAGGCTCAGCGGCGTCACGTCGAGCAGCAGCACGTCCTTGACGTCGCCCTTCAGGACTCCCGCCTGGATCGCTGCGCCGATCGCCACAACCTCGTCGGGGTTGACGCCCTTGTGCGGCTCCTTGCCGCTGAGATTGTGCACGAGGTCCTGGATGGCGGGCATACGCGTGGAACCGCCAACGAGCACGACGTGGTCGATGTCGGCCTTCGTAAGGCCGGCGTCGGAGATCGCCTGCTCGAACGGGCCGCGGCACGCCTCGGTGAGGTCCTCGGTCAGCTCCTGGAACTTCGACCGGGTGAGCTTGACGTCGAGGTGCTTCGGCCCTTCGGAGGTCGCCGTGATGAACGGCAGGTTGATCGTCGTCTCCTGGACCGCGGAGAGCTCGATCTTGGCCTTCTCGGCGGCTTCCTTCAGGCGCTGGATAGCCATCTTGTCGGCGGCCAGGTCCACGCCCTCGGTGTCCTTGAAGGTCTTCACGAGCCAGTCGATGACCCGCTGGTCCCAGTCGTCGCCGCCGAGATGGGAGTTGCCGGCGGTCGACTTGACCTCGAAGACACCGTCGCCGATGTCGAGGATGGAGACGTCGAACGTGCCACCACCGAGGTCGAACACGAGGACGGTCTCGTCGCCGCTGGCCTCCTTGTCGAGGCCGTAGGCGAGGGCCGCGGCCGTCGGCTCGTTGATGATCCGCAGCACCTCGAGGCCGGCGATCTGGCCAGCCTCCTTCGTGGCGGTGCGCTGGCTGTCGTCGAAGTACGCCGGAACGGTGATCACGGCCTGGGTGACGCTGTCCCCGAGGAACGCCTCGGCATCCCGCTTCAGCTTCTGCAGGATCCGGGCCGATATCTCCTGGGGCGTATACGCCTTGCCGTCGATGTCGATCGACCAGGAGGTGCCGATCTGCCGCTTGACCGAGCGCACGGTGCGCTCGGGGTTGGTGATCGCCTGACGCTTCGCGACCTCGCCGACGAGCACCTCGCCGGACTTGGTGAAGCCGACGACCGAGGGGGTCGTCCGACCGCCTTCGGCGTTCGGGATGACCGTGGGCTCGCCACCCTCGAGAACGCTGACGACAGAGTTCGTCGTACCGAGGTCGATGCCGACAGCCTTTGGCATGGGTATTGCCTCCGATTCCTTCGTGCTCAGTCTCTTCAGGCGGATGCCCGAATCCTTCCGGAGCCGGACACCGCACCTGTCCAAGGAGAAGTATAACGAAGTTGAGTGCGTCGTTGTCAACTCCGCTTGGCACCGGCTGCACACCGGTTCTACCAGGGCATTCTCTAGCGAGAATACCGGCGTCGTAACGAGAGGGTGCTCCTCAGTTGGAGCGTGCCGGGTGCGCCCGCATCCCGTCGAGCGTCACGAGCTCGCGCCACCGGTGGTCGGCGATGCGGGCGAGCGTGGCGAGCTGTCGGCGCTCGCGGGCCCGGAACGGCCGGCCCGTGCGCCCGACGAGCAGGGCGAGCCCGGACACCTCGAGCCCGGCCCAGGCGACATCGCTCGCCGAAGCCGCCGCGCCGCGCTCCTTGGCGGCGGAGCGCGTCCCCATGACGAACG
Organism: Acidimicrobiaceae bacterium; assembly: GCA_025464005.1. Lineage (GTDB taxonomy): Bacteria > Actinomycetota > Acidimicrobiia > Acidimicrobiales > Bog-793 > RYN-46. The sequence continues at coordinate 9,645 of JAODBO010000134.1, forward strand.
CCTCCAACCACGGGCCGGGCGGGGCTCCCTCGGAGGAGCTCAGCACGACGGGTCCTTCCGGGTCGACGACGGTCGCCCACTCGGCGCCGTACGCGGTCCCCACTCCCGCGACGAGGGAGTCGAAGAGGTCCCCGACCGATCGCGCGCCGAGGAGGTCAGCACCCACCTCGAGCGCGTCGACGAGCGGGTAGGGCAGCCCGGCCACGACGCTCCGGACGTCCTCGACGTCGACGGCGTCGAGCTCAGCGACCTTCGCGAGCATGAGAGGGATCAGCTCCTCACCAGGTAGGTCGATGGTGAGCTCGTCGATCACTCGTCCGTCCCCACGTTCGAGGATGTCGATGCCGACGAGGTCCCCTCCCACTGCGCCGATCCGGCTCGCGATCGCGCCCAGGGCGCCAGGACGGTCTGCGAGCCAGACGCGCATGACGAAGCTGGCCATCACCACAGCCTAGGCAGCACGTGTGAACGGCGGGTTGCCTGCGCACGACGTCCTCATGTCGCCTGCTCATCGACTCGCGAACCGCCCGACGGGCCCGGGCGGATGATGTGAGCCGGGGCGTTCGGACTACCCTCGCTCTGTGGTCAAGCTCGTGCTCCTTCGACATGGACAGAGCGCGTGGAACGCGCAGAACCGCTTCACGGGCTGGGTGGACGTCGACCTCGCCCCGCCCGGCGAGGACGAGGCCCGTGCCGCCGGCGAGCTCATCGCCGAAGAGGACGATCTCGTCATCGACGTCGTGCACACCTCGCTTCTCACGAGGGCGGTGCGCTCGGCCGACATCGCGCTGGCCGCGGCGGGGCGGAGTTTCGTGCCGGTGAGGCGTCACTGGCGGTTGAACGAGCGCCACTACGGCGCGCTCCAGGGCCTCGACAAGAAGGAAACCGCCGCCCTCCACGGAGCGGAGCAGGTGAAGGCGTGGAGGCGCAGTTACTCGACGCGGCCTCCCGAGGTCCCGCGCGACAGCGAGCACCACCCGGCCAATGACCCCCGCTACCGCCTCGTCCCGCCAAGCGCGCTCCCCGCGGGCGAGTGCCTCGAGGACGTGGTCCGCCGCCTCATCCCGTACTACGAGGACGCGATCGCCCCAGACTTGCTGTCCGGATCGACCGTCCTCGTCGTCGCCCACGGCAACAGCCTTCGAGCGCTCGAGAAGCAGCTGGAGCACCTCTCCGACGAGGAGATCATCGACCTCGAGATCCCGACCGGGGCACCGCGTGTCTACGAGCTCGACGAGTCGCTCGCCGTCCTCGACGCCTATTACCTGGGCGATCCTGAGAAGGTGCGTGCAGCGGCCGAGGCCGTCGCACGCCAGGCGGGCTGAAGCGCTAGCACGGCCCCGGCGTCTTGTGACGTCACCCGTCGAGGGCGACCTCTCGCCTTTGAGCGGCCGCCACCTGGGTGTTTACACGCCATTCACACGCGGGTAACACGCCGTTCTCGACGGCGCCACAGCGCAGAAACGCAGCCTGCCTACCCTCCGACTGTCGACCGATGCCGCCTGGTGTGGCCTGACAGAAGGAGAATGGATGTACTTCCCCTACCCGAGCTGGCTCAATCCGGGGGACAACAGCTGGCAGCTCACGGCGGCGACTCTCGTCGGCCTCATGAGCGTGATCGGGATCGCTGCCCTGTATGGCGGCCTCGTGAAGAAGAAGTGGGCGGTCAACACGCTGCTCATGACCTTCGGCGGCTTCGCTGCTGTCCTCGTCGTCTGGATCTTCTGGGCCTACGACATGGGCTTCGGCACGCCGTTCCACGCGGGTGGCGGCCATGGGATCACCAGCAGCATCCTCAACGGGTTCATAGGTCACCCGGGCTCGATCACCGGACCCGGGCAGGAGACCGACCAGGCGATCATCCCGAACTTCGTGGGTGTCTCACCTCCGTTCCACTTCCCGACGGCGACACTGGCCTATTTCCAGTTCGTCTTCGCGGCCATCACCCCGCTGCTGTTCCTCGGCAGCGTGCTCGGTCGTATGAACTTCAAGGCCTGGATCGTCTTCGTCCCCTGCTGGACGACGTGCGCCTACACGGTGAACGCGATGCTCGTCTGGGGTGGCGGCTACTGGGCGCAGAAGGGTGCGCTCGACTACTCGGGCGGCTACGTCATCCACCTCGCGGCCGGAGTATCCGGCTTCGTCGCGGCATGGGTCGTCGGGCCGAGGTCCATGAGGGACCGGCAGTCCTTCCCGCCGACCAACCTGCTTCTCGTCGCCGTCGGCGCCGGCATGCTGTGGATGGGCTGGAACGGCTTCAACGGCGGTGACCCGTACTACGCGGGCACCGACGCCGCAGCCGCCATCATGAACACGAACATCTGCACCGCGACGGCACTGCTCACCTGGGTGCTGTGCGACACCTTCATCAGCCCGGCGAAGAAGCCGACGTTCCTCGGATCGGTCAACGGAATGATCGTCGGGCTCGTCTGCATCACACCCGCAGCTGGGTTCGTGAACGGCAACGGGGCAGCCGTGATGGGTGTGATCGCATCCTTCTTGATCTTCCTGGCCTGGACGTACCTGCCGAAGGTGCGACCGTTCTCGAAGGTCGACGATGCGCTCGGTGTCGTCTACACCCACGGCATGGCCGGCCTGCTCGGCGGCATCATGACGGGGTTCCTCGCGGATCCCTACATGGTCGAGTACGCGACCGGCAAGACCAACGCCCGATCGCTGTGGCAAGGCGGGAACGGCGCAGCCGGTCTGCTCTACGGCAACTCGGACCGGGTGCTGATCCAGTTCCTCACGGCGCTGACGATCATTGTCTGGGACGCCGTCGTGACGTTCGTGTTGCTCATGATCATCAAATACGTCTTGCGGATAAAGCTCCGCTTCACCGATGCCGAGATCGAGATCGGAGACGCGGCGGTCCACGACGAGGAGGTCGAGCCGCCACAGCTCGCCACGCGGTCGGGGATCATGGAGACGCTCGCACCCGAGGGAGGCGTATAGGTGAAGGTCGTCGTCGCAGTAATCAAGCCCTTCAAGCTCGACGAGGTGAAGGACGCCTTGAAGAGCATCGGGGTCCAGGGCCTCACCCTCACCGAGGTCCAGGGCTTCGGCCGTCAGGGCGGCCACACCGAGACCTACCGAGGGGCCGAGTATACGATCGACCTCGTGCCGAAGATCCGGCTCGAGATCCTCGTGGACGACGCCCAGGTCGCTGATGTGGTCGAATCGATCGTCACGACCGGTCGCACCGGCAAGATCGGTGATGGCAAGGTGTGGGTGATCCCGATCGAGGACGTGGTCCGGATCCGGACCGGGGAACGCGGCATCGACGCCCTCTAGGTCTAGGGCAGCGCCGTAGTCTCGTCGGCCCCCGGGGCGGCGCCGGAGCAGATGCTCCGGCCCGTGCCGGGGGCCGTCCGCGTCTCGGCATGCTTGCGCTCGCTCTCGTAGACGGCAAGCACGAGTGGCGAGCGACCGAGGAGGAACACCCCGGACACCATCGCGAGTGCGCCGCAGATCTCGAGAGCGAGGCTGCCCGGTCGGAGCGAGATGTGCTCTTCGAGGACCGTCGCGCCGAGCAGGACGGCCACGATCGGCTCCGTGGCGTCGATGATCGGCAATGAGTTCGCAAGCGGCGCCGCCTGGTACGCGCTCTGAGCGATGAGGAAGCCGCCGATACCAAGGATGCAGAGCAGCTCCGGCTGCCAGCTCGTCGCGAGCGCCACCAGACCCCCGCTCTCGACCAGGCCAACCGCGCTCTTCGTGACGAGCGAGAGCAGTCCGAAGCTCACGCCAGAGGCGCCCGCGAGGAGCCCCGCGCGGCGCGGGGTCGCAGGACCCTGAGCGAGGAAGATCAGGACGGCGACGGCGGCAGCAGATGGGAGCATGCCGAGCAGCCAGTGATCGATCGCGGGCTCGCTCGTGCCGCCCGAGGGCGACGCGCCGAGGAGGAACCCGCTCACTCCGGCCACGACGGCCACGATGCCTGCCCACTCGCGCCGGCCCGGAGTCTTGCCCTGAGCCCGCACGGCGAATGGGACGGCGAAGACGAGCTCCGTGGCGACGAGGGGCTCGACCACCGCGACGTCGCCGAGGGCGAGGGCAACGGTCTCGAGCACGTAGGCGGCCAGCATCGCACCCACCCCCGCGACCCAGGTGCGTCGGCGGACGAGGTGGACGAGGAGCTCCGGTCGGAGCGACTCGCTATCGGGAGCCTGCCGTGCGCTTCGCTGCTGCAGCACCGCGGAGACGGCGAAGAGAACCGCTGCGCCGAGCGCAGCCATGCACACCCCGGTGAGTCTCACTGCTAGATGGTTACCCAGCAGCTAGATGGTTACCCAGCAGGGAGCGCGCACGATCACGCGTGCCGGCTTTTGGCCGAGCGGGTGGTACGCCGCGCAGACGGACCCGACCGGCCCGACGTGGTAGCGGCCGGCTCAGCGGAAGTACGCGCGGCTCGGGGTCGGACCGCGCTCGTGCTGATACTTCGGGCCGAGCGACGCGGAGCCGCAGGGAGGTGTCGGCGGGGCTCGTCATCCCCAGGAAGCCGATCTGGCAGATCTTCATCCCCGGGTAGACGGTGATCGGAGGATTGGCGACGTTCGACAGCTCGAGGGTGAGGTAGCCGTCGAAGCTCGGGTCGACGAAGCCAGCGGTCGAGTGGATCAGCGGGCCGAGGCGGCCGAGGCTCGACGTGCGCTCCGGGCGCCCGACGAGGTCGTCGGCCAGGGCGATCCGCTCGTTGCCTCGGGGGCGAACTTCCCGGGTGGAGGATCAGCGCGTCGTCCTCGCTCGTATCGACGAGCTCGGAGAGCTCCTCCTGGTCGTCCTTGACGTCGATCACCCGTTGGCTGTGATTGCGAAAGACGCGAAGTACCGGTCTACGTGGAGGTCGACCGAGGACGGCCCGACGCAGCTCTCATCGATCGGATCGATAACGATGCGACCGGCAGCCAGCTCCTCGTATGGACCTGTCGGAGAGGACCATGCTGGGATCGCGGGTTACAGTGGGGTCGCTGGTCTGGCCCAGCTGGACGGCTCCGGCGGGGTCGGACAGCGGCGCAGGGGCCGCGCGGGTGTAGTTCAGCGGCAGAACATCAGCTTCCCAAGCTGAGAACGCGAGTTCGATTCTCGTCGCCCGCTCTCTCAAATATCCTCTGTTTTCCCTGGTCAGAGCGATTTCAAGATTTGACCGTGATTGACCGGTGGTGTTCGTGACGACCTGGGATTACGCGCCCGATCGCGCCCGGATCGCGCCCAAATCGCGCCCAAGATCGGAGGGGCCGATACGAGGTCGTTCTTGGCCGTGTCAAAGAGTCGAGTCATACCTCGGCGAGCACCGAGTCGAGGTCCGCGTAACGCCCTCGCGCAAGGGCACCGCGGGCTGCCGTACGCTTGCCCTATGAGTCAGGTGACGATCGACTTACCCGACGACGACGCCGCGCAGCTTGCTGAGCGCGCTCGCGAGCGCCACAGCACTCCGGAACAGGTCGCGGCCGAAGCAGTTCGGACCTACCTTCACCCCGAACAGCGGCTTGGCTTCGTCTCGCTTGGCGCAAGCGGCACGCACGACACCGCGGCGCGAGCTGAGGAGATTCTTCGCGCTGAACTGCCCGCGTGATCGTTGTCGACACCGGCGTCTTGTACGCCGCGGCCGACACTGATGACAACGACCACGAAGCGTGTCTCGAACTGCTGCTCGAACGAGCGGGTTCTCTCATTGTCCCGCTGCCGGTCATCGGAGAGGTCTGCTATCTGATTGCGAGCCGCCTCGGCGCTGACGCCGAAGCCCGATTTCTGACCTCGCTCGCACGTGGCGATGCGACGGTCGATCATCTGGTTACTACCGACCTCGACCGGATCGCCGAACTCGTATCGCGTTACGCCGATCTGCCTCTCGGCATGGTGGATGCCTCGGTCGTTGCTGTTGCCGAACGGCTCGGCGTTGCGGAACTCGCGACAATCGACCGACGTGACTTCACCGTTGTGCGCCCGCGTCACGTCGAAGCCTTCATGCTTTTGCCGTAGGCCTGGCTAGATGATTCCCTGCGGCAGCGCAGACTGGAACGGTCTACAGCTCACCCGCCCGAACCGCGTTCAGGGGGCGTCAACCAACGCTCTTACCAGCGCCATCCGGGCAGAACGCCTAACGCGTCGGCGGTCCTTTTATCGAGCTTCCCCTCGCGGTGCGCCCGGCGCCTGTCACTCGCCCACGCTCCGAGTGGAAACCTGTCCTCAACATGCGCGACTGGGACGCGAGCATGGCCTTCGCGAGCGACAAACTCTCTCAAGAGAACCATCGCCTGCTGTTGTCGGGCGGCCACAACGTCCCACGGCCACTCGGGCAGAGCTTCGAGACGCTGCGTACGTTCGGCACTCAACTTCCCTATGGCGTGTCGTCTACGTTGCACCGCCGACCATTGCCCGAGGCGATAGCCATCTGCGTCAATGAACTCGACCGGCACAAGCGCGTCGCCCTCGCGCCTCATGTAGGCCAACAGGTGCTCGAAACCCTGTTCCCATGCTGTCTCGATAGGGTCCCATGACCAACCCTTGATGGATTCAAGTCGTCTGACTCGATCTGGGGCTAACAGTCCCTTCTTGTAAGCCTGGCGCTGGGTCCCAATCCACCAGCTGGTAGGCATCCCTTCTTCGACCCAGCCCTGGGGAACTGCCGCGCCTCCCGTCCGTTCGACGAAATGTGAGAGGGCCGCGAGGTTTTGCTCCCAACCATCAGC
>JAODBO010000137.1 GCA_025464005.1 Acidimicrobiaceae bacterium
CCTGCGCTACGCCGTGGGGCGTGTCAGGTCCCGTCGGCGGCGCGGGGTTGCGGTCTTTCAGCTGGGTCACTTGGTTGCTCGCGTCGCTCATCTCCACCTCGGGACCATTCATCAGAAGAACTTTCCGTGACTCAGCTGCTCGACGATCGGCCCGAGCGAGACGGCGGGGAAGAAGGTCAGGCCGCCGATGATGATGATCACGCCGATCGTCAGTCCGACGAACATCCCGTTGTCGGTCCGGAAGGTGCCGAGGGAAGCGGGTACGACGTTCTTGGCCGCAAGCGCCCCGCCAAGAGCCAGCGCTGGGATCATGATCCCGAAGCGCCCGATCAGCATGTCGATCGCCCCGACCGTGTTGTAGAAGGCCGAGTTGCCCGTCAGGCCCCCGAATGCCGATCCGTTGTTGTTGCCCTGCGATGTCAGCGCGTACAGGACCTCGGTGAACCCATGCGGTCCGGCGTTGAGCGGAGCGACGCGCCCGGCATGGATCGACACCGCGATCGCCGTGAGCACCAGCACGGCGATCGGCATCACCAGGGCCCCAAGCCCCGCGAGTTTCACCTCCGAGGCTTGGATCTTTTTCCCGAGATACTCGGGCGTTCGTCCGATCATCAACCCACCAATGAAGACGGCGATGATGGCGTAGATCAAGATCGTGTAGAGGCCGCTCCCCGTCCCGCCGGGGGTCACCTCGCCGAGCATCATCCCGGTCAGCAGGCCGAGCCCACCGATCGGGGTGAACGAGTCGTAGGAGGCGTCCGCGGAGCCGGTCGAGGTGTTCGTGGAGGCGACGCCGAAGAGGGCCGTCGAGGTGTCCCCGAAGCGCACTTCCTTGCCTTCGGTATTGCCGACCGTCGAGTGCACGCCGGCTGCCGCCACCGCCGGGTTCTGCCCGTGCTCGGCGTAGCTCGTGAACCCGACCCAGGCTCCGAAGATGATCACCATCGCGGCGAGCAAGGCCGCTCCGTGGCGGATGCTGCCGACCATCTTGCCGAAGGTGTACGTGAGGGCGAAGGGGATCGCCAGCAACAGGTAGATGGACAGCCAGTTCGTGAGCCCCGTGGGGTTCTCGTAGGTCGTGGCGGAGTTCGCGTCGAGGAAGCCGCCGCCATTGGTTCCGAGCTGTTTGATCGACTCCATGAACGCGATCGGCCCTCGGAAGATCGTCTGCGTTGACCCGTTCAGGCTGTCGTGCACGACCACCGGTCCGGCGAGGGTCTGCAGACCGCCCTGGGCGACGAACACGATCCCGGCCACAAAGGCGATCGGCACAAGGACATAGAGCATGCATCGGGTGATGTCCACCCAGAAGTTTCCTATCGTCGGCGAGTTCCGTCGTGAGAATCCCCGTGCGAGAGCGATGGCTACCGCGATGCCGACCGCGGGGGTGACGAACTGCTGGACGGTGAGGGAGCCGATCTGGGAGAAGTACGACATGGTGGTCTCACCGCCGTAGTTCTGCCAGTTGGTGTTGGTCGCGAAGCTCGCCGCTGTGTTGAAGCTCAGGGCGGGACCAACCGCATTCAGATGCTGGGGGTTGAGCGGTAGCGAGCCCTGGATGCGCAGGATCAGGTAGGTGAAGGCAATTGAGACCGCCGAGAAGATGACGAGCGAGCCCGCGTAGCGCTGCCAGCTCTGTTCGTTCTCAGGGCTCGTACCGAGCACACGGTAGACCGGGCGTTCGATGAAGCCGAGGAAATGGACGCGGCCGTCGAAGACCGCAGCCATGTAGGAGCCAAGGAATCGCCAAGTGACCCCAAGTGCCACGACCAGTACGAGGATGGTCCAGAAGAAACCCATCTAGAACCACTCCGGCTTGAACATGGCCACGCCGAGGTAGAGGAAGACAACGATCGCCACGGCGAGCAGGAGGCCCTGGACATCTGTCATACGTGCTCGAGCCCCTTGATCAGGCCGAGCATCACGACGATGAAGGCGACGATGCCGACGACTGTGAGGAAATCACCCATGGGATTCATGCTGTCGCCAACTCGTCTGAACACGATCTCAACAGACGCGGAACGGCATGAATAATTTCTGAACAGGTGTCAGCGACGGCATCGCCGGGTCACCGGGTCGCCACCTAGAGAACGGCCTCGCGAGACGTGAGGCGGCAGGACCAGCGACCGGCGCGTTTTCGGGCCAGCGCGCTTTCAGAAGCGGATCCACCACGCCGAGCTTCGAGCATGTGGATCGTCGCCGATGCTTAGCCGCTCCTTGTCGGCCGAGTGCTGGCCAACCTGCTCGACCACACCGAACTGCAAGGCTGGCTGGCACTCCGATCGTCGCCGAGGTCACGGAGCCCTCAGTTAGCCCGATAATGGTCTCGGTGAGCGACAACGGCGCGGGCCCCCTCCCGGCGGAACAAGAAGAAGTGCTCCGGTCCCCCGTGCGCTTCCACCCGGGGGAACGCCCACGCCCCTGGCTGGCCATCACCAGCGCCGTGGCGCACCGCAACCGCTCTGGATCGAGGACGCGCCTTGGGGGGTGGGCAAGGCCCGTGCTGACTTTGCCGCCGTCCTCCTCCGAAGGGGCTGCCAGATAGTGACCCGCATCCTCGTCGTCGATGACGATCTTGCGCTGCTGCGGGCCCTGCGAATCGCGTTGCAGCGATCGGGCTACGACGTGGTGACTTCGACTACGGGCCAGCAAGGCATCGCAGAGACGGCGACCTCTTCCCCAGACGTCGTGGTCCTCGACCTCGGCCTCCCCGACCTGGACGGTGTGACGGTATGCCGACGGATACGGGAGTGGAGCGATGTCCCGATCATCGTGCTGTCAGCCGCCGACGCCGAGACCCGCAAGGTCGCTGCGCTCGATGAGGGCGCCGACGACTACGTCACCAAGCCGTTCGGCATGGCCGAGCTCGAGGCACGCGTCAGGGCAGCATTGCGCCACCGCGCCCCTCGCGCCGACGAGCAACCGTCGGAGCTGAGCGTTGGCCCGCTGCAGTTGGATCTCGTCCATCGAGAGACACGACTCCATGACCGGCCGGTGCGCTTGACCGCCCGCGAGTTCGAGCTCTTGTCCTTCCTCGCCCGCCACGCGGGAAAGGTCTGCACCCACCAGATGATCCTCGAGGCCGTGTGGGGCAACGCCTATGCCAAGGAGATCGGCTACCTCCATGCATACGTTCATCGGATTCGCCAGAAGCTGAAGCCGTCCAAGGGCATCCGCATCGAGACGACGCCGGGAATCGGCTATGTGCTTCGATCCGACGAGGTACCCTCCTGATCCGTCTGCTGGACGCCGTAAACAAGATTCTCCCGCTACGGTCGAGCCTCGTCAGCGCCAGCTGCTGCTTCGCCAGGCAGTGATGATTCGCGGGCAAGGTGGCGGGAACATCGCCCCCACGGGATGAATCTGCGCGCAGTTCCACAGGGCGCTGCTCGGTCTGAACCGAACCCCTGATCCCCGTCGAAGACGCCGGCCGGCGTGACGGAGCGTGTCAAAGACCGGTTCACCCTCCGTTCGTAGCTCGGATCGCCCTGGAGGGGGGATTCGCCGGTCACCGTCGCGGTAGACGCCCTCCGCGGTACCGCGGAAGGTGCCACAAACCGCCAAGGGTGATCCGGTTACCGCGGTCGCGGACGAAGTTACGCAGCCTCTGGGAGCCGGCTAGAACGCCAGCGTGAGGGCCAGTGATCGAGAACTAGGGGTCAAATGGCTGCCGCTTCGCTGCACCGCTCGGCTGCGTCTGGGCGCAACGTTCGGCACGGTCCGCCCTCGAATACTTGAGAGCTAATCCGTGCGCGCCCGGCCTCCCAGCGATGCAGCGGCAACAGCTACGAGGATGACCATCCCGTAGACGATGTCCAAGACCGCCGGTTGAAAGCCGAGGGTTGGTAGCAGGGCGTTTAGGACCGACAGGGTCAGGGCGCCGGCGACTGTCCCGATGTAGTTGCCGGTCCCACCGAGGATGGATGCGCCGCCAATGGCCACCGCTGCGATCGATGTGAACAGATAAGGATCGCCCATGCCCAAGTAGGACTGACCGACGTAACCAGCCAGTGCGATGCCGGCGAATGCCGCTGCACAGGAGCTTATGACGTAAACAGAACAAGTCACGAGCTTCACGTCAACGCCGGAGAAGAGCGCGACTCTCCTATTCAGCCCCACCGCGTAGAGCCTGCGCCCGAACGGGGTGCAAGAGAGCGTAAACGTCACTACAACAATGAGCACTAGCCATGCGAGCCCCATCACTGGAACCTGTCCTATTTTGTGCGTAGCAAGGAACACAGCGGGATGTGGCACGTTCCCACCAGCGCTGCCGTTGGTATAAAGCAGCAAGGCTCCCTCGACGACGGTGGACATTCCGAGCGTCATGATGATGGGGGTGACCCCGAGGAAGACCACGCCGATCCCGTTAATCAGGCCGACCACGGCGGCTAGCCCAATGATCAGCGGGACGTCCCACAACATGTTGCTTGAATTCGTGCCAGTGAACGTCGTGACGAGTATGCCCGCACTCGTCACGACCCACGGGATCGACAGGTCTACTCCTCCGGCGAGAATGACGAATCCCTGCCCGAGAGCAACGAAACCGATCAATGCGCCCTCATCGATCAGCTCATCGATGTGGTCGACCCCGAGAAACCCGGAAGCGACGATCCGGCCTACGACAACAAGCACCAAGAGGAGCAGGTAGGCCAGGGCGATCGAACGATGCCGACGAGGCACCGCCAGCTTCATGGTGCCCTCAAGGCCGCGCGACGGAGACGCATTGAACGCACCGCGCCGCCGGCCAACACAGCAATAATCAGGACCACACCGTCAGCCAGTTGCTGCCAGTAAGACGTGAGGTTAAAGGCGAACACAACGTCTGCGATCAGGGTTAGGGCAAACGCACCGCCGACCGTTCCGACGAAACCCCCCGATCCTCCGTAGAGGCTGGTCCCGCCGATGACCACTGCTGTGACGGCGGGAAGAATCTCACCGTTGCCAACGGTCGGGTCACCCGACGCAGTCAGCATCGCGTAAAGGATGGAACCGACAGCAGCACACACCCCCGCCATGCCGTACACGGCGATCAGGGTTGATCGGGTGTTCACGCCGGCAATCGCCGCACCCTCCGGATCGGAGCCCAGCGCGTAGATGCGCCTGCACAGCCTCGTGCGCTTGAACCAGGACCAGCCGGCAACCATCGCCAGGATGATCCAGGCTGCATTGGGCAATCCGAGCGACGACTGGTTGATCCAGCTCGCGAAGTGAGGAGGTATCGATCCTCCCTGAATTGGGAGGATGAGTAATGCGACTCCACTGACGATCGACCACGTCGCCAGCGTGACGATGAACGGCTGCAGTTTCAGGATGCCAATCAACGCGCCGTTGAGAACGCCAACACCGGCGCCCGCAACGATGATCACCGACGACCACAGGAGCTCGGTCCCCGGAGAGACGAAGTGCGTCGCCGCGATGGCGGTCCCCATGGATAGCACGCCACCAATGGAGAGATCGATGCCACGGGTGAGGAGCACCAGCCCCTCGCCCAAACCAAGAGCGACCAGGAACACCGTTGCTGAGCACAAGTCAGTGAGCTGCAGCCGCGACAGCACGTCATGCTGCTGGAGCGCATACACGACGAACAAGACGATGGCGAGGGCCCAGGCGATCCCGGGCCGCACGTCCATGCGCCGGGAGCTCGCTCGGCCACGGCTCCACAGGGAGCCCACCTCGATTGCAGTCATCGACCCGTGCACCACGGCGCTGGCCTAGTCGCCCGTAACCGCAGGGAACGAACTGGCTGCGAGGATCCACCTCGAAAGAGCCTCATCGAACGAGCGATCCCACCACTCCGGTGCGGTCCGCTGCATTGAGCATGTGAGCCACGATCATCTCTTCGTCCAAGCTTCCATCGTTGAGGAGATCGGCACAGACCAACCCGTCGAACATCACGACGATCCGGTGGGCGACATTCACGAGCTCCGTGACGTCACTCGAATAGAACAACATGCTGTATCCCTCTGCGGCGAGCTCATTGAGAGTCAGGAACATCTCGGCTTTGGCTCCGACGTCTACGCCCCTCGTGAGGTCATATAGCAAGAGCACGCGTGCGCCAGAAATGAGGAACTTTCCAACCACCACCTTCTGCTGGTTGCCCCCCGACAGGTCCCCCGCGAGCTGGGACGGGTCCTGGCGCCCAATGTTCAGCCGATGAATCGTGGGGCCGACGAGCTCCGCCTCCTTCTGTGAGCTGATGTAGCCGAGGTGCGAGACCCGGTGCAGCACCGGCAGGGCGAGATTTTCCCGGATCGTGAGCGTCGGCAGCAGTCCCTCAGTTTTACGGTCCTCGGGGACAAGCGCGAGGCCGATACCGGCCCGCAGCGCGTCCCGGGGCGAGTTGATACGGTGCTCCACTCCGTCCACGAAGATCGACCCATGCGAAGTCAACATGCCGTATAGCGAGAGAATGAGCTCGAGCTGTCCTTGACCCTCGAGGCCGGCGATTCCGAGGATTTCACCCTCCTTCACCTGCAGGTCGAGATTTCGCAAGCGCCTCCCCGCTCGGAGTCCCTTCGTCTCCAACATCACCTTTGGCTTCACGGTAGGGGGGATACCGGGATAGAGCTGTCCCAGACGGCGCCCGAGAATCGCTCGCACGAGTTCTTCAGATTCCAGTTCTCCGTTGCGCCAACTGCCCACGCTCTCGCCGTTGCGAAGAACGGTAAGGCGCTGGCAGATATCGGCAATCTCGGCCAAACGGTGGGAGATGTAGATCACCGCGACGCCTGCCTCGGCAGCAGCCCGTACCTGCTCCAGCAGCCAGGTGACTTCTGACGGCCCGAGGGCCGCTGTTGCCTCGTCGAGAACGAGCAAGCTGGGATCAGCAGCAAGTGCCTTCAGAATCGCTACCAACTGCCGAGAGGCGACCGAGAGGTCCCGTACCTGCGCTTCGGGATCAATACCTGTAAGCGAGAAACGCTCAAAGGCCTCGACGCACTCCGCACGCAGCCGCCTACGAGCAACCGTTCTGACTCTGGTCAGCGGTTGTCGATCGAAGAAGACGTTCTCGGCAACGGTGAGATCGGGAATAAGCGGAAGCTCTTGAAAGACGATCCCTATCCCGGCTTCGGCCGCCGCGCCGGGATCAGACGGCTTAAATGGATCTCCCTTGAACAGGACCTCACCCGCATCTGGTGACAATGCGCCCGCAATGATCTTCACGAGAGTGGACTTGCCGGCGCCATTCTCGCCGACCAGTGCGTGGATCTCGCCCGGCAGCACGTCGAAGCTCACATCGTGCAAGGCGGCCACTCCGCCGAATGACTTCGAGACGCCACGGGCGCTCAGGATTCCGCTCTCGTTGGCCTGTCTCGACACTTGCTTTGGCCCGGTCCTCTCCACTTGCTGACAACAACGGCCACATGGCCTTGATAAGAGGGGACCTCGGTAGCCGCCAGACGGCAGCTACCGAGGTCCACTACCTATGCCCGCAAAGTCTGAACAGACAAGCGACTGCAGGCTCTGCGAGCGTGCCTTACGGCGTCACCGCCGAAATCGGGATGGTCGTCCATGAGGGGCTTGCGGGTAGCGAAAGCCCCGGTGAGGCCTTCGGGAACGCGTTCACACCAAGCTTTATCTTCTGGCAGTTGCCGCCGACCGGCAGCTTCGGCAAAGGGCCTTCCGTGTAGTAGCAGAGAAGGGGAAGGATTTGGTGAAGCGCCTGCTTTTGGCCACCGAGCACCTGGACCGCGATGCGCATGGCGTCCGCCGACAGATACGGAGGATTGGCCGTAGTGAAGCCATTCGCTCCCTTGTCCGAGGCGAGAGCGACCATGGTCCCATTGAATGCTGCACATACCATTGGAACAAGGGGATGCCCGGCGCTCTTTAGGGCTGCAATCGCCCCCGTGCAGTACGCCTGGGAGATGATCCCGTTGACGTTCGGATGAGCAGCCAGAAGGCTCGCCACCCCTTGCTGCTCGGGGCCGATCGCATACTGGCTCTGGTAGTAGCCCACAACGTGGATTCCCGGGTACTTCTTGAAGATGCTCAAGTCGAGCTGCACACCGGCGTTGCTCAGAGGAGCACCTGGAAGTCCACTGTCGAGGTAGATATTGCCCTTGCCGTGCAATACGCCCACAATCCACTGGGCGTCAATGACTGCTGCGGCGTTGGTGTTACTGGTCACGCGGTACGCGCACGGCGCCGTCACTGGTTGGTCGAAGTTGACCACGACGATGTGCTGGGCGCAGGCCGTGGCGATCTCCGGATTGAGAGCCGTCGGTGAGGCGGCATCGATCAGGATTGCGCTCGGATGGCGGGCGATGATTGCCTCCAACGAGGTGATCTGCGCCGGCACCGTCTGGGCGGCGTTGACCACATGGAGAACGACCTTGCCCTTAAGTGGTGAGAGCGCCGCCGCTGCCTCCGCAGACTTTTCCATCTGGACGCGCCACGTGTTGCCGAGGTAGTTGTTCGACAAGTAAATGTTGTACGCCGCCGCGCTCTTGTGCGTTTTCGGCGCTCGA
>JAODBO010000161.1 GCA_025464005.1 Acidimicrobiaceae bacterium
TCACCGCGGATCCCCTCGAGCTCGTGCGGGCGTCGGCTTCGGCCCGCCAGCTCGCCTCCGTCGGTCACGACGAGGACGCCGACTGGGCCGCGCAGCTCGACGTGAGCACGTGCGTGCCCGTCCTCGACGGCGACGTGTTCGTCGACGCCGCCAGCTGAGCTCGACGCTCACCCGCGGGAGGCCGCGACCTCGGGCGGCCGCCCGCCTGAGACCTTAGATTTTCAGCGGCCGGATCGGCGCAGCGAAGAGCGACGGGTCGTTGCGCCAGTCGACTCCTGGAACGTCGACGTAGAGCTCGATCTCGTTTCCGTCCGGATCGGCGATGTACAGGCTGTGGGTCACCGTGTGGTCACTCGCTCCGACCACGGTCACACCCGCCGAGCGGATCGTCTCGATCGCCTCGCGCAGCTCGTCGTCGCTGTCGCCGATCTTCAAGCCGAAGTGGTACAGGCCGAGACGACGCCCTGGGGGCTGGGGTGCGGCGTCCTCGCCGACCTCGATGAGCAGCAGCTCGTGGTGCGTACGGCCCGAGGGGGCCGAGAAGGCCGCATAGGGAGCTCCCGACCGCTCTTTTGGCTCGGGCATGATCTGGCGCCAGCCGAGGATGTCGCGGTAGAAGTTCGCGGAACGCTCGGCGTTGCGCACGTACAAGACCACGTGACCCAGCTCCTTGACCTCCATGGCTCCTCCTTGTCTCAGACCTATCTCGTCCGAGAGCTTGGCAGAAGATTATCTGCTTTGCAAGATATTGCCGGACGAGATATCGTTCGGCATGAGCGCTCCGTCAGACGACGACCTCGTCACGACGTGGGGTCTGTTGCTGGAGGCGACGGCCGCTGCGGGGCGCCGACTGGCGGCGGATCTCGAGGAGGGTTTCGGCCTCTCGCCGGCAGAGGCGGAGGTGCTGTTCCGCCTGGCACGCACCCCTGGCCACGTGCTGACGACGACTCGTCTGGCCCGGGAGGTCTCCTTCTCGAGCGGCGGGTTCACGCGCCTCGCCGACCGTCTCGTGGCCGCCGGGCTCGTCGAGAGACAGCCCTGTGCGTCCGACCGACGAGTGGTGTACGCAGCCCTTACCGAGCAGGGCAGGCTGGTGGCCGCCGCTGCCCTCGCGCTTCATGCGGAGGGATTGAGGCTCCACGTGCTCGACGTCCTCGGACCGGACGAGATCGAGTCGCTCGCGAAGAGCATGCGAGCGCTACGCGACCACCACCGAGACGACGAGCTCAGGGACGATCGCCGCCGCGTCTGACAGTGCGATCGCCCTGCGGCGACCGGTCTCTCAGGACTTGCTCTTCACCGGGCATGCCCGCGGGTCGTAGGAGGGGATGGCCGTCGTCGACGAGGTCGGCGGCGCGAGCGCGCCGTTGTCGGTGTAGCCCGGGACCGCCGAGCTGGCGAGGAGCACCTGGCTCACGAGCGTGTCGAGCGAGATCGGCGACGCCGATGGCGCACTGGCGCTGGTGAGCGCGGCGGGAGCGACTCGCTGGCTTCCCGCAGGCGCGACCGCGCTCGTCGCAGTGGCATGAGTCGACAGCGTGCCACCGTGCACCTGGAAGTCCGTGCCGGTCACCACGGTCACGTCAGCTCCGTCGGTCGTCGTGCCGACGCCAAGCGAGACAGCGCCCGAGAGAGAGGCGAGCACACGCTCAGCCTGGGCAAGGTGGCCGGCCGAGTAGATCACGCTCGTCTCCGAGATCGGCCCGACGGGGGCCTGCTCGCTGTGGCCGAGCACCTTGTAACCGAGCGTCGACAGCTGCGTGGCGGTATGCGCCGTCGCCGCGGACGATCCGATGCCTCCGAGGACCGACACCATCACCGAGCCCGGACGAAGGCTCACCCCGGCATTCGGTCCGCCCATGAACGCGGCAATCGCCTGCTGGTCCTGGGGCTCGCTCGGGAAGACGAGGTCGCCGTAGTTGTAGCCCTTGTAGATGTAGGGCTGGGTGTCCTCGACCACCGGAAGGGTCGTCTCGGGCGAGGATGCAAGGTTGGTCCCGTGGAAGTTGAGGATGAGGTTGAGCATCTCGCTCAGCCCGAAGCTCGTGTCCACCTGCAGCTGCGGCGCGATGGCGCCGAGGAGCGAGTTGTCTGCGATCGGATTGCCGAGGCCTCGTTTCGCCACGGCGCTCGCGAGTACCTTCAAGAACACGTGGTCACGCTCGATGCGGCCGATGTCCCCCGACCCGTCGTATTCGGCCCCCGAAGCCGAGTAGTTGCCGGCCTTGATCGCCGCGACGTTCATCTTCTGGCCGGCAGTCCAGTAGTACATGTGCCGTGCCCGCACGAGCGCCAACGCCTGGAACCCGCTCAGGTAGACGCACCCGGTGTGGGTGACATCGAGCTGGGAGTAGTTGTCGTAGACCCGGTCCGGAAAGTACATGTGCACGCCGCCGAGGGCGTCGACGACGTTGGCGAAGGTGTCGAAGTTGAGCACGACGTAGTGGTTGATGGGGACGCCGAAGTCCTGCTCGACCGCCGCGACGAGCTGGCTCGGGCCGTAGGCGAGCGCCGAGTCGATCCGGTTGTACTGCCCTGGGCGCGCGTTGGGGATGAAGGTGTCGCGCGGGAACGACAACAACGTCACCCGGTGCGTCTTCGGGTTGAGGCGCACCACCATCACGACGTCGCTGTTGACACCGTTCACACCGTTCTGGCAAAGGCCGAACGCCGGGTTCTGCTTGGCGAGCGCGCACCGCGACGTCGAGCCGACGAGCAGGATGTCCTCCACCCCCCCGGTCGCCGCGACCGGCGTGAGGTTCTTCACCTTCAGATGCTGGATCTGACCCGACCGGTAGATCGTGTAGCCGACGAGCCCACCGATGATCACGACGATGATCAGGACGATCGAGATCCCGGTCCGGGTGAGCCTGCGGCGGAGCTTGCTCCGGAGCGCCTTCTTCGCGCGCCGCCGGGAGCGCCACGCCCGCAGTCGCGACCGTCGCGACTGGCCTGGTGCTGCGACGGTATCCGCGGGGACGTCGTCGGCCGCGCCTGAGGAGGGGGGTGTGTCGACCATGGGCGATCAGGGTAGCTGGCGCTTTGCGCGTCCAGGGGGCGCGATAGACCTCGAAGGCCTCACTCGTGCGCGACGGGCTGACCCGGAAGCGGCGCGCCGGGCCCGAGCGCTCCGTCGAGAAAGGCGCCGACGGCGTCGGCGTAGCCGGGCGGGTCGACGTTCCAGGAGCCGACGTGGCCCGCTCCCGTCACCAGCCGCAACTCGACAACGCCGGTGCGACGACGGGCCAGCTCGCTCGAGGGGTGCCACGGCACGGTGAGGTCTTCGTCACCGTGGACGATCAGCGTCGGGACGTCAATCTCCTCGGCGCGCCGCACCCAGTCGAGGTCGTCGAAGTCGAGGTCCACGCGCCGCTCCACGACGCGCATCGCGTAGCGGGCGAGCGAGCGGGCGACGTGGCGACGGCGGCTCTGGTGCCGCAGTACGTCCCGCCAGTCGACGACCGGCGAGTCGAGCAGCAACGCCGCGACCCGGGCGCGATGCGCGCTGTGCGCGTACGCCTGCAGGACGATCGCACCGCCCATGGACCAGCCGAACAGCACGATTCGCGACGCGCCGCGTTCCACCGCGTGGTCGATCGCGGCCTCGACGTCCCGCCACTCGGTCGCGCCGAGGTGGTAGCGCCGATCCGGGCTGTACGGCGCATCCGGATCGTTGCGGTAGGCCGGGACGACGACGCTCAGCCCGAGCTCGCGGAGCATCGGCAGGAACGAGAGAGCGCTCGCCCGCTTGCCGCCGTAACCGTGCACGACGACAGCCCACACGTCGCCCTCGGCCGGCAGCACCCACGCCGGTAGCTCACCGACGTCGCTTGGCAGCATGACCTCCTCGAACGACATCCCCCATGCCGTGCCGGGATCGCCGACGTCGACGTGGTCGATCGCCACCCGGCCGGGCAGCAGACGGCCGAAGTCGGTACGCACGAGCGGCCGCACGATGGTCTTGTCCGTCACTTCGCTCACGTCGCCGACCACAGCATGACCGCCCGGCCAAGCGAGCCCGTAGGTGCCCACCCGCTGCGTGGCCCGATCTCGTGCGATCGTCACCTGGTCGTCTACGACCGAGAGGACCCGATGTGGATACCTGGGCTTGCGGCGCACGTTGACGACCTGTCCCGCCACGAGCGTTCCGATGCCGGCGAAAGCTGCCGTCACGACGGCGAGCGGCGCGAGGACGAGGGGAGCTTTGCGCATGGTCACGATTCTGCCTCCCCGTGACCAGCGACCGTCCGCAGGACGCATCCGGCACGGCGTCCGGGTTTAATTACAAGCTGAGCGTGGCGCGGGCGGAACGGCCCGACTACGTCGCCAGCCCGTCGAGGACGGCGAGGATCTCGTCGCCCCAGCGCTCGAGGCGGATCGGGCCCATCCCTCGACATGCGCCGAGGTCGGCGAGCGTCGCCGGACGACGCTCTGCGACGCCGACGAGCTCGGCGTCGTTGAGCACGACATAGGCAGGTACGCCGGATCGGGCGGCAACCTGGCGTCGCCATGAGCGGAGAGCGTCCTCGGCGGTCGAGATCGGGGTACCTCGTCGCTGGTCGGTGCCCGCGACAGCCTTCGGCGAGCGCGCGCCCGGGCGTGGGGTGGCGAGCGATCTCGTCGTGCGCCCCTTGTCATGGGGCGCGCTGCCGTCGAGCTCGGCGAGGAAGCTCGACGGAGCGTCGCTGTCCGCGAGCACCACGGCCTGGCTGCGCGCCCGCGTCAGCGCGACGTGCAGCACGCGCCGCTCTCCCTCCTCGTCGTCGCTCAGCCGATGCGGCCAGCTCCCGCGCGACACCCCGTAGACGACGACGTGGCCCCACTCGCGGCCCTTCACGCGGTGCACGGTCGAGAGCAGGACACTCGGGCCGGACGGCTGCTCCCGGTCCAACGTCGAGCGGAGCCACGCCTCGAAGGTCGCGGCATCCCTGTGGAGCGCCGCCACCGATTCCAGAGCGACCAGGTCGTCCGCGTGCGTCGACCGGTCGGCCTGCCCGCGCGAGGCGTC
Organism: Acidimicrobiaceae bacterium; assembly: GCA_025464005.1. Classification (GTDB taxonomy): domain Bacteria; phylum Actinomycetota; class Acidimicrobiia; order Acidimicrobiales; family Bog-793; genus RYN-46. The sequence continues at coordinate 5,009 of JAODBO010000161.1, forward strand.
GAGGACGTCCATCGTCTCGCCGAGGCCGATGCGCGTGCGCACCGCGCGCAGCGCTGCGCCGCTCGACTTCTTGCAGGCTTCCGCCACCGCGGCGAGATCGGCCGCGTACGAGTCGAGCTTGGCGACGTCCCGCCCGGAAAGCCGCCCGGCGAGGCGGGTGATGTCGGCGACCGAGGTGCGCCGCGCCTTCGTGAGCGTCTCGACGACGTTCGGCGCGATGCCACGAGAGGGCCTGCGGATGGTCTCGAGGAGGTCTGCTCGGGCGATGCCGGCCGGATCGCACCCGATCCGGAGGTACGCGAGCGCCGTACGCATGCCGGTGCGCTCGAGCACGCTCGCGGTGAGCGGCGCCGCGCACGGCGTCCCGGACTCGGTGAGGGCTACTTGGACAGGGAGCAGCGCAGAGTTGACGCGGGCGAGGATCGCCACGTCCCCGAGCGGCACGCCTTCGTCGATCCACGCGGCCACCGTGGCGACCGCTGCTCGAGCGAGCTCCTCGCCGACGACTTGTCGCACGACCAGACCAGGGCGGTCCGCGGACGGCGGAGCGTCGACTCCACCTGAAGCGTCAGCGCCGGGCGAGCCGGCGGCGCGTATCGCTTTGGGAACGCGTCGCTCGTTGTAGGACAAGAGCGTGCTCGCGGCCGTGACGAGGTCCGGGGGGCAGCGGTAGTTGACCTCGAGCGCGTGCTCGCGGGCACCGGGGAACAGGCGGGAGTAGTGGATGAGGAACTCGGGCGTGGCGCCCGAGTAGCCATAGAGGACCTGGTCGTCGTCTCCGACGGCGAAGCAGTTGTAGCCGGGCGCCGACAGGAGCCGTACGAGGAGCAGGTGCGCGGGGTGAAGATCCTGGAACTCGTCGACGAGCAGCCAGCGGCAGCGCTCGGCCGCTCTACGACGCGCTCTCGGATCCCTGAGGAGGATCTCGACCGCCCGGTAGACCTGCTCGTCGAAGTCGAGCGCGCCCGCGTACGCGAGCGCCTGCCGGTACGACTCGAATCCGGCTGCCACGCCGCTCGCGTCCGGGAAGGCCTCCTCCGCCTGCGCCGGGGGCACGAGGCCGAGCCGAATGGCCGAGAGCGCCTCGATGTAGGGAGCGACGGGATCGGCGTTCGTCTGACGGCGCACCTCGAAGAGATGTTGGACGATCTCGCGGACCTCCAGCTGCCCGGCGAGTCGGAGACGGCCCGAGCTGCCGAGCTCGTTGCAGATCCAGAGGCCGAGGCTGTTGATCGTACGGATGTGCGGGCTTGTGGCCGCAGGGGAGCCCGTCGATCGCGACCTCAGCTCCTCCGCCGCGAGCGTGTTGAACGCGAGCGCCGTGACAGCGCCTGGTGGTGCGCCGAGGTCGACCACGAGGTGCCGGAGCCGCTCGGTGAGGACCCTCGTCTTGCCCGACCCCGCGGGAGCGATCACCCGGGCCGGTCCGGCGACGTGTGAGACGGCAGCGAGCTGGTCCGGCGCGAGCGTGGCCGAGGCCTGCCCATGGCGCACGGGAGCGAGTGGCCCGAGCTCCGCGCTCCAGCGATGGACGACCTGCGATCCGTCGGCGAGTGGGGGCGCGAAGGCGGGACCTCCGTCCACGTAGGCATGGCTGCCGTCGCCGAGCACGATGTCCGCCCGCTCCGATGGCTGAACGCCCAGGTGCGACCACTTGCGGACGGCCTTCCTCGCGTGCCACCACACGGGCTCGGCCGCGCGAGCGTCGTAGGTGTTGGCCCACACGAGGAAGTGGAGCCGCTCGCGGTCGAACGCGAACTCGGGCCCGAGCTCGAACGCCGGCCGCGGATCGCTCTCCTCGGCGCGAAGCCGGTCCGCCTCGACGCCGAGCGCGACGACGACCGGCAGGCGCTGCGACCACGCTTGGTGGAGCAGGCCTATGGCCCGGGCCGGGTCGACGAGGTCGCTCTCGTCGACCGCGATGCGCTCGCAGCCCCTCCATGGAGCAGGCGCGTCCGCGCCGGCTCGCACCACGACTCCGCGCCCGAGCTCGGCCGGTCCCGCGTTACTCACCTCGTAACTACTGCATCGCGTCGGCAGGCGCACGCATCGCGTCGGAAGGCCACGGCCTCAAGCTAGCGAGGCGCCGTGACTTCCCAGCCGAGCGCGCAGATCGAATCCCTGCCGAAGGCGTCGAGGGTCCGCTCGAGAGTCGGCGCGACGAGCTCTCAAATACCGGGGCGCACGACGACCAGGAGATCGCCGGCTTCGACGCGGGCGGCGTCGGGCACCGCACATCGCTCGACGATGCCTCCGACCGTCGCGGTGACGCGAGCGTCCATCTTCATCGCCTCGATCGTCGCGACGACGCCCCCGGCCTCGACGCGATCGCCGGCGCGCACCGACAAGGTCACCACGCCGCTGAAGGGGGCGCCGATCTCGCCGGGCACCTCCGGCGACGCCTTCTCGCCGGTCGGCTTGGTCGAGGCCGCCGAGAGGTCGCGCACCGACACCGACCTCGGCCGCCCGTTCAGCCTGCAGTACACGGTGCGGTAGCCGCGGTCGTCGGGTGGCGCCAGGGCGTCCACCGCGAGCAGCAGCCCGACACCGGGGCTCAGCGCTACGTCGATCTCCTCGCCGAGCGCGAGCCCGTAGAAGAAGGCTTGCGTGGGAAGCACGGCGACGTTGCCGTAGTGCTCGAGCGATTCGGCGTGATCCCGCGACGGCCCGGGAAAAAGCAGCTCGGAGAGGAGTCGTCGGCGGTCGAGGAGCGCGGTCACTCCCGCCGGGTCCCCGGTGGTGCCGACCGTCCCGGCCATCGAGCCGACGCCGGCGAGCACGGCCTCCTGCGTGGGGGTCAGGGCAGCTGCCGGGGGTTCGATCCGACGACCTGCGAGCGCCTTGGTGCGAAACGGCTCCGGCCAGCCGCCCGGCGGCGTCCCGAGCTCGCCCTCGAGGAAGCCGATCACGCTGTCGGGCAGCTCGAAGCTGGCGGGGTCGTCCCTGAGCGCCTGGGGATCGCCACCCGTCGCGGCGAGGTGAAGCGCGAGGTCGCCGACGACCTTCGAGGTCGGCGTCACCTTGATGATGTGGCCGAGGATGTCGTTGACCGTCGCGTAGAGCTCCTCGACGAGCTCGAAGCGGTCGCCCAGGCCGAGCGCGATGGCCTGGCTCGCCAAGTTCGAGAGCTGACCTCCCGGGATCTCGTGGCGATAGACGCGCCCCGTCGGCGCGGCGAGCCCGCTCTCGAACGGGGCGTACAGCGGACGGACCGCGGCGAAGTACGGCTCGAGGTCGAGAAGCGCGTCCAGGCTGATCCCGGTCTCACGCTCGCCGTGGTCGGTCGCGGCGACGATGGCCGAGAGCGACGGTTGGCTCGTCATGCCCGCGAGCGGGGCGGATGCGCCGTCCACCGCGTCGACCCCGACGTCGAGCGCAGCGAGGTACGTCGCGAGCTGGCCGCCCGCTGTGTCGTGGGTGTGCAGGTGGACGGGAAGCTCGAAGCGCTCCCGCAGCGATGCCACGAGCCTGCGAGCCGCGATTGGGCGCAACAGCCCTGCCATGTCCTTGACGCACAGCACGTGGACGCCCGTGGCCACGAGTCGCTCCGCGACGCCGAGGTAGTAGTCGAGCGTGTAGAGCCGCTCGGCCGGATCGGCCAGGTCGCCGGTGTAGCAGATCGTGCCCTCGGCGATCTTTCCCGCCTCGAGGACGGCCTCGACCGCCGGTCGAATCTGCTCGACGTCGTTGAGCGCGTCGAAGATCCGGAAGATGTCGATCCCGGTGTTCGCCGCCTCCTCGACGAATCCGCGACAGACGGCGTCCGGGTACGGCGAGTAGCCGACGGTGTTCTTCCCCCGGAGCAGCATCTGCAGACAGATGTTGGGCACGGCCTCGCGCAGCGCGGCGAGCCGGTCCCACGGGTCCTCGTGGAGGAAGCGCAGCGCCACGTCGTAGGTCGCGCCACCCCAGGCCTCGAGACTGAGCAGACCGGGGAGCAGCCGTGCGAGGTGCGGGGCGACAGCCAGCATGTCCGCGGTACGCAGCCTGGTAGCGAGCAGCGACTGGTGGGCGTCGCGGAAAGTGGTGTCCGTGAGCGCGAGGGCTTGCTGGGCCCGCAGCCGTTGGGCGAAGCGCGTCGGGCCCAGCTCGTCGAGGAGCTGGCGGCTTCCGGCCGGCGCCGGGCGCGCCAGGTCGACGGGCGGCAACTTGATCGCGGGATCGGCGAGACCCGGCGGTTCGCCGTGCGGGCGGTTGACGGTCGCCTCGGCGAGGTACGTGAGCAGTCGGGTCCCGCGGTCCGCGCTTCGGCGACCCGACAGCAGGCCGGGATGGGTCTCGATGAACGCGGTCGTGACGCGTCCGGCACGGAAGTCGTCGTCGTCGAGAATCGCCTGGAGGAATGAGATGTTCGTGGCGATCCCGCGGATCCGGAACTCCGCCACCGCCCGGCGCGCACGGTCGATCGCCTCCTCGAGGGTGCGCCCCCGACAGGTGAGCTTGGCAAGGAGCGAGTCGAAGTACGGGAGCACCTCTGTGCCGAGGGCGGTCCCCTCGTCGAGCCGGATTCCCGAGCCGCCCGGCGCCCTATAGGTCGTGATGACGCCGGTGTCGGGACGGAAGTCGTGCGCCGGGTCCTCGGCGGTGATCCGGCACTGGAGCGCGGCTCCCAGTACCTCGATACCGTCCTGGGCGAGCCCGAGATCTCCGAGGCGCTCGCCGGAGGCGATGCGCAGCTGCGCCTGGACGAGATCGACCGACGTCACCTCCTCGGTCACGGTGTGCTCGACCTGGATCCGCGGGTTCATCTCGATGAAGACGTGGCGGCCGGAGCGGTCCAGCAGGAACTCCACCGTGCCGGCGCCGACGTAGCCGATCGACGAGGCGAAGGCGACGGCGTCCGCGCAGATGCGGTCCCGGACGGCCGGGTCGAGCCCCGGCGCGGGCGCGATCTCGATGACCTTCTGGTGGCGTCGCTGCACGGAGCAGTCCCGCTCGTAGAGATGGACGATCCCGCCCGCCGCGTCGGCGAGGACCTGGACCTCGATGTGGCGCGGCTCGGTCACGGCCTCTTCGAGGAACACCGCGCCATCGCCGAAGGCCGACGTTGCCTCCCGAACCGCGGCGCCGATCGCCTCGACGAGGTGATCGGAATCCTCGACCCGACGTAGCCCGCGACCGCCACCGCCGGCGGTGGCCTTGACGAAGAGCGGAAATCCCACCTCTTGGGCTCGCTCGACCAGCTCGGGCGGCTCCAGCCCCGAGAGGGTGCGCAGCACGGGCAGTCCGGCCCGGCGAGCGGCCCCGAGCGCCTCCACTTTGTTGCCGGCAAGGCTGAGCACCGCAGGCGGTGGGCCGACGAACGTGATCCCGGCGGCGGCGCACGCTTCGGCGAGCAGCGGGTTCTCCGACAAGAACCCGTAGCCCGGATAGATCGCGTCGGCACCTGTCCTCATCGCGACGGCGACGATTGCGTCGACGTCGAGATAGGCGCGCACGGGATGGCCTCGCTCGCCGATCTCGTAGCTCTCGTCCGCCTTCTGGCGATGCAACGAGTGCCGGTCCTCGTAGGGGTAGACCGCCACCGAAACGATGCCGAGCTCGTTCGCCGCTCGGAACGCCCGGATCGCAATCTCGCCGCGATTGGCCACGAGCAGTTTGGTGATCATCGCCCGTATCGTTCCCGATCGGCGCCCGGCCGTCCAGCGCGACGCCTGGGCCGGCGGACGCCGGTCGATCCCGCGGCTGTGGCGTAGCCTTCGCCGACGTGGACCAGGCCGCCCTCGGGGACGACGACTACCGCGAGCTATTGACGCTGCGCAACGAGCTCCGACGCTTCCTGCGATGGAGCGAGCAGCAGGCGAAGGCCGTCGGTCTCACCGACGCTCAGCATCAGCTCCTCCTCGTGATCCGTGGGCATCCCGGGACATCGGGGCCATCCATCAGCGACGTCGCGGACGACCTCCTCCTACGCCATCACAGCGCGGTGGAGCTCGTGCAGCGGGCCGAGGTGGCCGGGTACGTCACGCGCCGGCACGACCCGGTCGACCGCCGGCTCGTACGGCTCCACCTCAGCGCCACGGGCGACGCCGTGCTCGAGAAGCTCTCGTCGCTCCACGCCGAGGAGCTGCGAAGACTCGCGGCGAATCCGGGGGGCTTCTCCGAAGGCACCGACCTTCGCGCCCGGCGACCTCCAGTCGCGTCGAGCGCCCACGTGGTCGACGTCTGTCGCGTCTACGACCGGCCGAGTGCAGATGGCGGCTGGCGTGTGCTCGTCGATCGGCTGTGGCCGCGTGGAGTACGCGCGGACGAGGCTCCCTTCGACGAGTGGCTGAGCAGCGTCGCCCCGAGCAGCGAGCTCCGCCGCTGGTACGACCACGATCCGGCACGATTCTCCGAGTTCGCGCAGCGCTACCGCGCCGAGCTGCACGACCAGCATGCCCACGACATCGATCGGCTCGCGGAGCTCGTCGCCGAACGCCCGCTCACCCTCGTGACGGCGTCGAGCGAGGTGGCGATATCGGCGGCCTCGGTGCTCGCGGACGAGATCCGCTCCGTCCTCGGCGACCGCACGTCACCGTAGCGGCCGGTCCGGAGCCGACGTCCAGACGGATCAGCCGAGGGAGTCGGCAAGGTCCGGTGGCAGGGTGCCCGCCGCCACCGCACCGATCTCCTTGAGATACCGGTCCATCGTGTTGACGTTCGCGTAGATCAGCGGGCGGACGAGTGAATCGGTCGCCTCGGCATTCTCGATCGTCATGCTCGTGCGGAAGCGGATCTCGCCGGTGGCGTAGTGCAGCTCGAAGTTGCCGAAGGGCATACCCCAGTTGAGCCGCATGAGGTAACCGCCGACCGCGGCGCGCATGTCCCGCTCGACTTCGATCGGGCAGACCGAGTAGACGATGAGCTGGTTCGCGTCCTCCCGCGCCCGAATGAGCACGACGAATTCGCCGATGTCTCCGGAGTAGGCGAGGCGAAGCATCGACCCCTCCTCGAGCGGTGACAGCACCCAGCTGCTGCGCTCTGGGAATGAGCACGCCGCTTCGAGCATCCGTCCCATGCCCACCGCCCTCGACTCGACGTCGACCAGCGTTCGCGTCGATGGTAACCGAAGGTCCTCGGTGCCAAAAGGGGCGACTCGGTCCGAGCGAAATGTCGGGGCCGGACCGCACGTCCCGGCTCACTTCAGACGGTGACCGGCTCCACGAGAAAGACGGGGATCTGCCGATCGGTCTTCTTCTGATAGGAGGCGTAGTCGGGATAGGCCGCGACGGCTCTGGCCCACCACGTGGCCTTCTCCTCACCGGCCAGCTCACGCGCCACCATCTCGCGCTTGACCCGCCCGTCCTGGAGCTCGACGCGTGGGTCCGCGACGAGGTTGAAGTACCAGACCGGGTGCTTAGGCGCGCCGCCCTGTGACGCCACGACGGCGTAGCTCCCGCCGTGCTCGACGCGCATGAGTGGCGTCTTGCGAACCTTGCCGGACTTCGCGCCACGCGTCGTCAAGACGATCACCGGCATGCCTCGAAGCGTCGTTCCTTCGGTGCCGCCGGAGCTCTCGTACAGCTCGACCTGGTCCCTCACCCACTGCTCGGGGCTGGGCTCGTACTGACCATCTGTCACCATCAGCTCAGATAACACCGCTGGCCGGCGGATCTCCAGTCGCGCCGGGCGCACGGGCGCCGGACCGACGGTCAGGGTTGCGCGAGTGCCCAGAGCCCGTCGCTCGGAGATCAGCTTGTCAATCCAGAAGCTAATCCGTACCTATTAGGCTTCTGCCTACATGGTCAAGCGCTCGACCTCGACCTCGACATCCAGCTTGTCGAAGCGCGAAGGCCACGACGCGACGGGCTCCTACCGCTCATCGAGCCCCACGAACTTCGCCGAACGGCCCTGACGTGCCGGGCGACCGCACAGAGGCAACTGAGGTCGGCACCGCCCTCGGCATGCTCGGGTATCGGCATCTATCGGTCGCGCTGGCGGATCGACCATCCGAATTGGTCAACATCCCGGACGCGACTTGGAACGGCCTCTCCGAAATGATCGCCAGCGGTAAATATCGGAGTGAGGCCGACTCGGCATTCGAGAATGGTCGCGCGTTCGCTGCAGCCGCCGAAGGTCTGCGCGGAAGGAGGCCCTTGCGTATCGAGTGGAAGGGGCCACATCGTCCGCCCGGGTACGACCTGCTTCCAGCCGATCTGCGCGTCGACCACGTCTACTTGGTGTCTTGTAAATACCAGTCTCAACTGCTGATGAATGCTTCTCCCGCGCATCTGTTCGACCGGGCGCTGCAAGACCGCGGCGGAGAGCCAGCCCGCGACTGGTATTCGATCATCGCGCCTGACGCCTACGCGACCTTTTACAGCTCGGTTCGTTCGTCTCTCGGGGGAGGCCTTCCTGAGACGGTTGAGGCACTTTCGCGGCTCGACCGCGAAAGGATCGGCAAGGAGTGCGCGCGACAGTGGCCGTCGGAGATGAGATCGGCATACGCGACCTTCTCTGCCGCGGTCGCCCGTTCGACCGCAGACCGCTGGGCGGCATCGCTCCGATCTGGTCACGATCGGGAACTTCTGCTGTGGCGAATGCTGCGACTCTCGGACTGCCCGTACTTCATATTGGGAGCAGGACCGCAGGGAAGTCTGCGCCTCCGGATCGGCACACCCTGGGATTGGCGACAGCTGTTCCGCTTGATCGATTTCCGAATGTCGGCGAATCCAGCTGGTCAGCCGCGCGTCGAGTGGGAAGCCTCGATCGGAGAGCTCGCTACCGGCGAAACTCGGCTGGTGCGCGGACATGTCGAGGTGCGATGGAGCCACGGCCGCTTCTGCGGGATGCCCGAGGCGAAGATCTACCTCGACACGCCGCACGAACACGTTCCGGGCTACTTCCCGCTAGAAAAGGCCCGTCAGGGCACGCTCATGGCTTCGGGCCCTGCCGCAGGCTGGGATCGTTGACACACCCGAGCCCCTAATCTCACTGTTGTAATTACAGAGGTGTTACCCACTCTAGGGAGAGTCGATGGCAGCGACCAGCAAGCCCGAGGTGAAGAAGCCCGAGGTCAAGAGGCGCGCGCCGACGCGAGGCACGCGGACGTCGGCGTTCGGGGTCGGCCGACGAGAGAGCCACGACGCTTCGTCCTTTTACGAGCGCTTCAGTCGACCGACCCTTAGTGACGACGATGACGTTGTGGAGTGTCCCGTGCCGAACACGACGTGGTGCCAGGACAGTCGGAAACTACCCTTCCTTCCGGACAAGTGCATTGCTCTCGTCGTAACTTCTCCGCCCTATTTCGTCGGCAAGGAGTACGAGCAAGCGCTCGGCCAAGGCGAAATACCGGCCACGTATGTGGACTACCTTGAGATGCTCCGGGACGTCTTTGCCGAGTGTGTCCGCGTCTTGGAACCAGGCGGGCGAATCGCCGTCAACGTGGCGAATCTCGGTCGTAAGCCTTACCGTTCGCTTTCCGCGGACGTCATCTCACTTCTCCAGGACGATCTGGGATTGCTGCTGCGCGGCGAGGTGCTCTGGGTGAAGGGCAAAGGCGCAAATGGCTCTTGCGCGTGGGGAAGCTACGGATCGGCAGCTAATCCCGTTCTACGCGATGTTACTGAGCGGATCATTATCGCCTCGAAGGGCCGCTTTGATCGAGCTATTTCGAGGAAAGAGCGCGCAGTGCGCGGGCTACCTCACGAGGACACGATCACGCCAGAGGATTTCCGAGCATGGACGCTCGACACGTGGCACTTCCCCCCCGAATCAGCCAAACGGGTGGGTCATCCGGCACCGTTCCCAATCGAGCTGCCCCGCCGGGTTATTGAACTCAACACCTTCCGAGGAGACTGCGTTCTGGACCCGTTCTCCGGCGGCGGACAGACGAGCCTGGCTTGCCTGGCGACGGATCGGCGCTACGTCGGAGTCGACCTGGACAAGAAGTACGTCGAGCTGGGCAATCGCCGGATCGCCGAGTACCAACAAGATGCAGCTGGGGAAGTCGAGGAAGCCGTCTAGCGAGGAGTTGCTCTTCGTCGAGAGCGACGGCGTCGCGCTCGGGAAGCTCCTGTAGCCAAACTCGGGCGCGAGCGCGACAATGAGCACGCGGCCGTCGACGAGCTCGTGCCCACCGAATGGTCGCCCGAGGATCGTCGGCTGCTTCCTGGCGACGTGGCGGACCCGATCAGCAGTCGCCCAGCGATCCGTGCGGATATGCCCGACAACGATGATTGGGTGGGCTGCGATGAGTCGTGATCCGACGGCCACCGAGGCCGAGGACGGCGGGCAGGAGCTCGGGCCTCGATCGGTGCGGAGTCCAGATCCGCAGGCCGAGCAGAACATGCTCGGCGGGGCGCCGGGGCGGCCTGCTGTGGGCCGGGGACCGACCAGTGGTGACACCTTCGAGCGCCACGACTACGACCATCCGGCCGCCGGATGGGGTGCGGTCCGCAGTGTGGGACACGTGCTGATTCACGAGCGCGAGGCGTTCGAGGGTCCGCGCTCTCTGTTCAAGATGAACCACGAGGACGGTGGCTTCGACTGCCCGGGCTGCGCGTGGCCCGACGACCAAGAAGGATTGCACCTCGACATCTGCGAGAACGGCATCAAGCACGTGAGCTGGGAGATGACGCGTAAGCGGGTCGACCGGCGATTCTTCGCTGCGCACACGGTCGCCGAGCTTTGTGGATGGAGCGACTTCGATCTCGAGGATCAGGGTCGCCTGACGGAGCCGATGAGTTACGACGAGGCCAGCGACCGCTACGTACCGATTGCCTGGGCGGATGCCTTCGCGCTCGTCGGGTCGAACCTACGGGCTCTCACGAGCCCACATGAGGCGTCCTTCTATACCTCGGGCCGGCTCGGCAACGAAGCCACGTTCCTCTACCAGTTGTGGGTTCGTGAGTTCGGTACGAACAACCTGCCGGACTGCTCGAACATGTGCCACGAGGCGAGCGGCCGAGCGCTCACCGCCGCTCTCGGCACTGGCAAGGGCACGGTCGACCTGACGGATTGGGATCACGCCGACGCCATCTTCGTATTGGGCGTCAACGCGGCTTCGAACGCTCCACGCATGCTCACGTCCCTGGCCAAGGCCCACCGAAGGGGGGCGCAGATCGTCCACATCAATCCGCTGGTCGAGGCGGCCTCCCGCAGGACCATCGTGCCCCACGAGATCCTCGCTATGGCCACGCTCCACACCACCAAGATCGGCGACTTGAACGTCCAGCCCAGAATTGCCGGCGACCTGGCGCTCATCCGGGGCATGGCGAAGGCAGTCCTCGAGGCGGCTCGAACAGACCCGAAGGCCATCGACAGCGACTTCATCGAACGACACACGTCAGGATTCGACAGCTACCGAGACCTGTGCCACTCGACCGCGTGGACCGCGCTGGAAAGACAGTCGGGAGTGGACGAGAAGACGATCCGCCGGCTGGCGGAGGTGTACCTCCGAGCCGGCCGGTCCATCGTCAGCTGGTGCCTCGGCATCACCCAGCAGGAGCACGGCGTCGACACCGTGCGCGAGATCGTCAACCTTCTCCTACTTCGAGGCAATCTCGGCCGCGAGGGCGCCGGGCCATGCCCGATCCGCGGGCACAGCAACGTGCAGGGCAACCGCACGTGTGGGATCGACCACCGCCCGTCTGCCAGTTTCCTCGATCGGCTGGCCCAGGTCTGCGGCATCGACCCGCCCCGTGAGTTCGGCCTCGACACCGTGGGCACGGTCGAGGCGATGCACTCCGGGCAGGTCAAGATCTTCGTCGGGATGGGCGGCAACTTTGCCCTGGCCGCCCCCGACACCAAGCACACCTATGAAGCACTGCGCAACTGCGCCCTGACCGTCCAGGTCAGCACCAAGTTGAACCGTAGCCACCTGGTGCACGGCCGCCATGCACTGATCCTGCCGTGTCTGGGGCGCACCGAGAAGGACCGTCAGCGGGCCGGGATACAGGGCACCACCGTCGAGGACTCCATGAGCATCGTGCACATGTCGGTGGGCATGAAGGCTCCGGCTTCGCGCCACTTGCTGTCGGAGCCGGCGATCGTGGCCGGTATGGCGGAAGCGACACTGCCGGGCAGCTCGACGCCCTGGAGGGAGTACGTCGAGGACTACGACCGCATCCGCGACACGATGGCCAAGGTTCTCGACGGCTTCGAGGACTACAACCGGAGGGCCCGCCAGCCCCACGGTTTCCGGATCCGCCAGCCGGCCAGGGAGCGCGTCTTCTTGACCGGCTCGGGACGGGCCGAATTCTCGTCCGCGCCACTTCCGGACGCCGTCCCCCCTCCGGGCCGGCTGATCCTGACGACGATCCGGTCCCACGATCAGTGGAACACCACCATCTACTCCAACGACGACCGCTATCGCGGGGTCAAGAACCTACGCACCCTCGTGTTCATGAACCACCTCGACATGCGCGAGCGCCGACTGGGCGATTTCGACCTGGTCGATCTCACCAGCATCGCCAAGGACGGCACCCGGAGAACGGTGTACGGCTACCGTGCCATCACCTACGACATCCCGGCCGGATCGGCGGCCGGCTACATGCCCGAGCTCAATGTCTTGTGCCCGATCGGCGATTACAGCTCCCAGAGCGACCAGCCGCTGATGAAGCACCTGGTCGTCGAGATCAGTCCGAGCCGCCCCGCCGGCGGCGAGACGTAGCAGTCCACGACCTAGCCGCAGGGTCGCGTAGTTCTGACACACCAGTTGCAGGAGCCCATGGTGGGCGCGATGCTGGGTCTCGTCGGCCGGGAGGTTCCGATGCCAGTGGTCGCCGGACTCGTCCTCGCCGCCGCAGGCGATAGCACCCATGTGGTGCTCGCTCGCGCCCAGATGGCCTCGACACTTGGCTTCCACATCATCCTTGCGTGCATCGGCATCGCCTTCCCGACCATCGTGCTGCTCGCCGAGTACATCGGGCTGCGGCGCTCCGACGAGGTCGCCCTTCTCCTGGCACGCCGCTGGTCCCACGTTCTCGGCGTGCTCGTCGCCGTGGGTGCGGTCACCGGGACGGTGCTCTCGTTCGAGATGGGGCTGCTGTGGCCCGGGCTGATGCGCAGATACGGGTCGGTGCTCGGCCTGCCCTTCGGTGTCGAGGGCATCTTCTTCTTCCTCGAGGCGATCTTCACCGCGATCTACCTCTACGGCTGGCGACGTCTCGGCGGCTGGGCTCATCTCTGGACTGGCATACCCATCGCCGTAAGCGGCATCGGCGGTGCCATGTCGGTGGTAGCAGTCAACGCATGGATGAACCAGCCGGGCGGATTCACCGCGAGCCACGGCCGAGTCGTATCGATCGATCCGTGGCAGGTGATCTTCAACCACGCGGCCATCTACGAGATGCCGCACATGATCCTCGCGGCCTACCTCGTCGCAGGATTCCTTGTGGCCTCCGTCTATGCGTTCAGCATCCTCCGACGTCATCGGGACCGCTACCGAGTGACCGGATTTGCCATTCCCTTCACCGTCGCCGCGGTCGCGACCCCGCTCCAGATCTTCGTGGGCGACACTGCGGCGCGCTCGATCGCAGCTGACCAGCCGGCGAAGTTCGCCGCGATGGAGTACGTGACACACACGGCACGAGATGTCCCCGAGTACCTCGGCGGAGCCTTCGTAAACGGCCAGGTCTATGGTGGCTTGCGGATCCCGGGCGTCGACTCGTTGCTCGTCGGCTTCAGCACGGGCACGAAGGTCATCGGACTCGACAGCGTCCCGCCGTCCGCCCGCCCACCGGTGATATCGCTGATCCACCTGTGCTTCGACGCGATGGTCGGCCTCGCGTTCCTCATGCTGCTCGCAGGCCTGTGGGCGCTCGCCAGATGGTGGCGGGATCGTCAGCTCCCGTCTCGCCGGCTCTTCTGGCAGCTTGCCGTGATCTGCGGCCCGGCAGCCGTTGTGGCGATGGAGTGCGGGTGGGTCGTCACCGAGGTGGGGCGCCAGCCGTGGATCGTCTACAACTTGATGACGACTGCTCAGGCGGCGACCACGAACGGGGGCGTGGTCATCACGCTCACCGCCATCGTCGTGCTCTACGCGGTGCTCGGGGTGGCGACGCTTCTGATCCTCAGATCGTTCGCCCTGCGTTGGCGCGGCCAGGACTCGGCAGACGTCGCCGTGCCTTACGGGCCAACATCTCCCCCGCGAGAACCGGCCTCGATCTCGGGCGCGCCGTGATCGCCGACGCCGTCGGAGCGATCCTGCTCGCGGGGATCACGCTGTACGCGGTCCTCGGCGGAGCGGACTTCGGCGGGGGCTTCTGGGATCTGGTGGCCGGCGGCGACAGACGTGGGCGCAGGCCGCGTCAGTGGATTGAGGACTCGATCACGCCGGTATGGGAGGCCAACCACGTCTGGCTCGTCTTCACGCTCGTGATCTTCTGGACGGCCTTCCCGTACGCGTTCGCCGACGTGATGACCGCCGCGGCCCTTCCGCTCTGGCTGGTCGTGCTCGGCATCGTCCTTCGGGGCTCCGGCTTCGCCTTCCGCAAGGAGGTCCGAAGTCCCCGACTCCTCCGGATCCTCGGTGCGGTGTTCGCCTTCTCCTCGCTGCTCACACCGTTCTTCATGGGAACGGTCGTCGGTGCTGTCGCCACGGGTGAAATCCGTGCGAACGCGGTGCGCGCCACCGTGTCCGGCTGGACCGACACGACATCACTGCTCGCCGGATTCCTTTTCGTTGGAGCGTGCGCCTATCTCGCGGCGGTCTACCTCGTGAGCGAAGGGGCACGACATGGCGACGAGCCGATGGTCACGTACTTCGCGCTGCGGGCACGCCTCGCAGGAGTCCTCACCGGCGCACTGTCGCTCGCAATGCTGCTCGAGCTCGACAGCTCGAGCCCTCGGCTCTTCCACGGCCTCACCGGCCGGGCGCTGCCCCTCGTAGTCGTTGCGGGGGCGAGCGGCGCGGTCGTGCTCGCCATGGTCACGACACGGCGTTTCACCGGCCTGCGTTACGTCGCGGGGCTCGGTGTGGCAGCGGTCGTATGGGGATGGGGCGTCGCGCAATATCCGGTGCTCTTACCAGGAACCAAGCTCACCCTCTATGACGCCGGTGCGCCGCGCTCTACCCTCGTGGGCGTCGTCGTCGTCTTCGGGGCAGTCGCCGTGCTGGTCCTTCCCTCCTTCGTCCTGCTCTTCTACTTGCAAGGACGACGGGTGCTCGCGGCCAGCGGCGATCGAGCCAACATCGGCCCCGCACCATCTGACGGGGTGGGCCCGTAGAGCTCGCCTGCAGCGACGTCGACCGCGACGGTGTTGCCGACCGGCGCCAGCGGACAAGTCCACGAAGGGTCGTACGCGCACGAGGGGTTGTAGGCGAAATTGAGGTCGATGACGAGAAAGCCGTCGCTCCCGCCGAGGTCGGCGCCTTTCACCGTGTCGAGAAGGTAGCGGCCGCCGCCGTAGGTGCCGCGGCCTGCCAGACCGTCCTTGATCGGCACGAAGAGCCCCCCACCGTAGGTGGTCATCCACCACACATCGAGATCACCGACTTCGGGAACGTGGACGACACCGGCGCGTTCGAAGGGCACGGTCCCGTCGGTGCTCGTCGCCATCTCGAGCCGCGATGGTTCGACGTCGTCGTCCACCTCGAGGGTGAAGCTCAGCCGGGCGTCGTAAGGCGCCACCGGCAGTCCCGCGAATCCGAGACGTTGCTGCTCGGGCAACGGGGACTCCGAGTGGTTGGCGAACAGCTCGTTTCGCGCCCTCTGCCACGTCTCGTGAGCGGCCGCTAGGTCGTCGGCTGCGCGGATCTCCGCGTAGAGGGCGGCGACCCGACGGCGCCAGTCGAGGAGCGCTGTGGCGTTCGTGCGTCCTGCAGAGCTCATGGTCGGCCTCCGCCGGCCAATGTAGCGATCAGCCGGCGCGTGATCGAACCGGCGAGGGCGGACACGGGGAGAGCCAGGCGGTGTCGAGCAGCACTCGGCCGAGCGCCAGCCATGCGTCGCCGTAGTAGGTGTGGAACGAGGACGACTGCACGCTCGCGCGATCGAGGAGCGCGGCTGCCTCGGAGCGATTGCCTGCCGCGTCGGCGGCCGCGGCGGCCGCGACGAAGCCGAGAGGGCTCACCTTTCGGGAGATCCTTCGACCCCCGAGGCTGTAGGAGATCGCGCCACCACCGATCGCCGTCCGGCGCAGTATCGGCCACTCCTTGGCCGCCACCATCCGGCCGCCCGGCTGGCAGCTCGCCGCGTATATGACCGGCACTCGTTGGGCGTCGAGCCCGTAGACCGGCCCCTGCGCCGTCGAGGGAGCGCCGACGGGAGTCGCGGCACTCCCGGCTAGATCGGCCCAGTCCGGCGGGAGCCGAGACGGCGCGCCCTTGAGGAAGCCGAGCAGGAGCGCCTGGCTGTTGGCCTCGAGCGTGCTCCACCGGGGGTCCGCCGTGGCGCTGGCGAGCGCGGCCATCGCCTCGGGAGCGAGGTAGCTCGGATCGGTGACGAACGGCGCCCGCTGCGCCCACGGGCCCGCCAAGAGCTCGAGTCGCCCCTTGACGGTCGCCGTCTCGTCCGCGAGCACCGCGGACGAGATACGCACCGCGGCGGCTTCGTAGGCAGGAACGCCAAAGCGGCGCGCACCGAGCACGAGCGCCCACGCCGTCTCCAGGTCGGCGTCCGTCGCGGGCTGCTCACCGACGACCGCGCCGTTGGCCCAGCGGTACGAGAACAGGCCGCTCGCCATCGCGAGGTTGTGGAGCTCCCAGTTCCAGGCCGACGCGAACTGCTGCCTGCGTCCGAGGGCCACGGCGAGGAGCATGGCGTAGGCCTGCCCCTCGCTCACCGTGTCCCGGCCCTGATCCCGGCGGATCACCCGCCCGCTCTTCGCGAGGTACCGGTCGAGGAACGCCGTCGCGTCGGCGCGGGCGACCGTGATCGGATTGGCCCGCACCGGTCGATGCAAGCGTGCGCCCTCGATCGAGAGCGTCGCGATGCCTGCGACGACGATGGCGGTGACCAGCACGGCGATCACCATCCTTCGGAGCGCGCCATGCCCGGTTGGCGGCCGAGGTCCGCCCGGCGCGGTCGGCCCACCAGGTGACGGGCCGACCGGTCTCGTGGCGATCGTCTGGGTCGGCGTCATGCTGGCTCACCCGCCAGCTCGGCCACGTTCATCGGCTCCTCGCGGGGCGCCTTGAGCGGTCGCCGCCCGACGATCGCGGGCCACGCCCCGACCGAGAGGACCGTGATGTGGAGCGTTGCGAAGGCGACGTTGTTCACGGTCGCGGCGCTGAGGCTCCCGTCGACGGCGAAGCCCACCGCCGAGAGCAGTCCGGCGATGGATACGAGTGCAGGCAGCGCGGCAAGCGGTTGTGGCGCGTCCTGGCCCCGCTTGGCAGTCACCACGAAGCGGCCGCGCCGGCGGGCGATGACGAGCAGCGTCGACAGCACCTGCAGCGCATAGTTGGCGATGAGCAGCGCGAAGGCGGCGAAGGTGTACTCACCGGCGCCGGCCACCGCCACCGCGACGAGGCTCACGCCGAAATATGGCGCAAAGTGCAAGAGGAACTGGTCGGCGGTCGCGCCGGCCAGCGGCTGGGCGCCGGTGAAGATCCGAATCGCCGGGAGCGCCATGTACAAGCCGAAGGTCCAGCCGGAGAGAAAGAACATCGATGAGAGCAGGTACTGCAGGCGAACCCGCCACGGCAGCTCGGCCTTGATCACCGCCGGGAGCGCGGCGAGGCAACCCCGTGCCCAGCGCTGCTGCTGACCGACGTAGGAGGCCATGTCCTCGGGACCGAGTCCCTGCGCGAGGACCTTGTTGACGTAGACGGAGCGCCACCCGAGCTCGTGCAGACGGATCGAGAGGCTGAAGTCCTCGGTGAGCGATCCCTCCGGGAATCCCCCGATCTGGTCGAGCGCCTCCCGCCGGAACACCACGTTGGTGCCGCAGCAGAACATCGAGTCCAGGCCGTCCTTGCCGCGGGCGATGCCACCGAAGAACAGCGATTGCTGCGACGCGGCGGCCGCTGTGAGCTGCCCGCTACTCGCGTTGGCGTAGTACTGGGGCGTCTGCACGTAGGCCACGCCGGGATCGTTCGCCCAGCCGAGCGTCTCTTCGAGGAACTCCGGGCTCGCGACATGATCGCAGTCGAACACCGCGACGTAGGGCGCGTCGGTGAGGGCGAGTGCGTTGTTCAAGTTTCCAGCCTTTGCTCCCGTGTGCTGCTCACGGTGCACGTAGGTCGCTCCGTAGCGGCCGGCGAGCTCGGCGAGTTCGGGTCGGCCGGCGTCGTCGAGCAGGTAGACGCGGACCGCGGCGCCGCGCAGCGCCATCGCAGCGGCCACCGTCGGCCCGACCACCTCGAGTGGCTCGTTGTAGACGGGGATGAGCACGTCGACGGCCGGCGCAGGGCTCTCGATCGGGGGCGCGCCCTCGCGGTCCCGGCCGTGCCAGCACGTCCACCAGAACCCGGTCGCCTGGACGAGATTGAACAGTTCGGCGGCGACGAGCATGGCGAAGAGCAACGGGTTGCCGACGCGGCCTGGCCGCAGCAGCCACTCGAAGTACCAGATCGCCAGCGCGATGCTGATCGGAAGAAGGACGAGAAGCTTGCGGTCCGCGGCCCGCCACTGCTCGGGGCCCGGCCACCTCGGCGTGCCGAAGCGCGGGTCGGAGGCTGCCGTGTCGAACTGCTGCAACGGTCTCTCACTCATCGGTAGACCCACACCTCCACGTTGGCAAGGTTCCAGCGCTGGACCAGATGGTCGTGCGAGCGCAACGCCTTGAGCTCGGTATCGAGCGCAGCTGCATTGCTCGAACCGTTCATCAGCCCTGGACTCGCGAGGATGAACACCTCGTGACCGCCGGTCGCGAGCACCGGCGTGCTCGTGCTCCCGACCCCTTCGGCGCGAAGCGCCGGGGCGTAGTAGGCGACCACCTGGTTCAAGTCCCCGGGGTCGAACAGCAAGACGTCACCGGGACGCGACTGGGCGTAGATCCGGCCGAGCGCGCCGCGAAAGTCGTAGATCCGGGGGTTCGACCCGTTGTACTGCTGGTCGATCAGCCCGACCACCATCGTCACGAGCAGCGCTGCGGTCGCCACCCCCACGAGACGCCGGCTACGCGCCAGGCCGGTGATGCCTCGCGCCACGAGAAGCAGCAGCAGCGGCACGGTCGTCGACAGATAGCGGATGTCGAAGAGGTTCCGCTTGACCAGCCCGATCGCGAACATCGCGGCGATCGGCACCACGACAGATGCTGCGAGCAGCGTGGTGATCGACTGGCGACGTCGGCCGAGCACGACGAGCGCGAGGAGCATGCCGAGGGGCCAGAGCGCCCCGAGCAGGGCCATCGTGGCCGTCGAGTGGTAACCCCACACCGCCCATATCAGGTTGGCGATGATGGCGTAGATGCCGAGGTGGTTCCCGTCGAGCGAGGCGGCGCTGCCGACCTGCTGCGGCGCGCCGAAGCCCTTGCCCGACGTCTGGTTCACCACGAACTGCTGGTGGGCGAAGGACGCGAGCGGGACGAGCGTGGCGACGAGGACGAGGGCGCTCAATGCCCAGGCGATCGCCAGTCGGCGCGTCGTCGGGCCCTCGTGCCGGCGCGTCCAGAGCACGACGAGGAACATCGCCTGCTGGACCGCGACCTGGAGCAGCCCGAAGTACTGCGTCCACGCCAGGCCGGCGCTGGCGAGGGTGTAGACGACCCACACGAGAGCGCTGCTCCCCCGCTTCAGTATCCGCACCTGGGCCCACATCGCGAGTACCCCGAAGAGCATGAGCATCGAGTACATGCGGGCCTCTTGGGAGTACCAGACCATGATCGGAGCGGCGAGCGCGACCACAGCGGCGACGATGCCGGTGCGCCGGTCGTACGCCTCCTTCGCCAGGAGATAAAGAGCGGGTATGACGAGAGTCCCGGCGACGACGGAGGGGATCCGCACGGCCATCTCGCCAGAGCCGAACCAACGGATCGTCACCCACAGGACCGCGAAGTAGAGCGGAGGGTGGACATCGGAGGTGCGAAGCGTGTTGAGCATCGCGTGGAAGGGCTCGCGGGCCTCGTAGACGCTCGTCACCTCGTCGAGCCACAGGCCGCGGGGGATGACGAGGCGCACCGCCATCGCCGTTCCGGATATTCCTGCCAGCGCCAGCGTCAGCGGTTGGGTGACGACGAGGCGGAGTGATCCCGTCCACTGACGGGCCGCGGGCCGCTGGAACACGGTGACGGTCCCGAGGGACAGGGTGAGACCGGCGGTCGCCGCCAGCGTCGAAAGCGCGACTTCGCGCGGGTCGTGGCCGAAGTTGACGATCAGCAGCGCCTGGGTCGCCGCGCTGGCCGCAACGAGCGCTGTCCCGATACGTCCTGCCGACGTGGCACAGCAGTGCGCGGCGAGCACCCTCGCGATCCCGAGCAAGGCCATCGCCAACATGTAGGGAGCGACGACGCCGGCGATCGCGCCGTAGCGCGAGCCGAACAGCGGCACGACGAGCGCTCGAGGTGCCGCGGCTGCGATGGCGAGCGCGGCCCCGCCGAGGAGGCCCGTCACCGTGAGGGCGGGCATCAGGGCACCGCGGCCGCCGCTTGCCGTGCGCGGCAGGAGCACGAGTGGAGCCGTCAGGGTCGCAAAGGCGGCAATGCCCCCGAGTGTCGAGAGGACGGCGAACTGACCCGCCTCGACCGGCGAGAGCACCCGGTTGGCGAAGAGGAGATCCTGATTCTGGACGACGACGAGCAGTAGGAAGGCGAGTGCGGTCCAGGTGACCCGGGAACGGCCCGTCGAACCCTCGCCGAGAAGGGCTCCCGCGAGCGCTGCTCCCGGGCCGTCTCCACGCTCGGACGAGGAACCCGAAACTCCATTGCTCGCCCCCGAGGTCATCACCTCGGGGGCGACCACCTCCGGTCGCCTGGCCGACGCGGCGCGCGCGTGGCGGGCGACACGGCGGCGGCGGCGTGCGATCTCAAGGGCGCCGTAGCCGGCCACCGTGATTCCGAGCGCGCCACCCACCGCCCCGACAGCGGTCGCCAGCCCTACGCCGAGCGTGAGACGCACCGCGGGCTCTGCAATAAGGCTGGCGGCGAGCTGCCCATGGCCGCGCTTGCCGTAGAGGCGCCCACGCTCGAGCGCGAGCGTTCCGAGGAGCGGGCCCGACAGCCCGAGCACGACGACCATCGCGACGGGCAGGCGCATGAACGGGCCGATCCAGGGGGCTCCCACGACGAGCGCCGTCCCCACCGCAGCGCCCCCCCAGGTGAGCAGGGGTCGGATGCGCTCGGCCTGCCCGGGCGCGAGAGACGCCGCCGCGCTGATGCTCGAGCCGGGGAGGCTGAGCAAGGTGTACAAGGCGAGGAACGACGCCAGCTGCGCGAAGGAGCCCGGGACGAGCAGCCGCGCCATCACGAGGGAGAACACGAGGTTCCCGAGCCCGGCGCCGACCTGGCCCGAGGCGACGACCGCCTGGTCGTGGGCGGCCTCGGCGGTGCCCGCAGGAAGACGCGTGCGGACCCGCTCGAGGACCCCCGCGCTCAGCGCGGCCACGGCGAGAGGGGCAACGCCCCAAGGGTGTCGGCCTCGACTGAGGCTCCCCTTGCCAACAGGATGCGCAGCAGCCGGAACCCCTCCTCGGCCTTGGCGATCTCGGCCTTGATCGCAGCCACCGAGGGGCCCCCCGAGGTGCTCGCCGCCGCGATCTCGCCCGCCAACGCCAACGGGTCGAACTCCGCGGAGACGGACCGCTGGCCGAGCCGGCGGGCGAGGCCGGCGAGCTTCGGCTCGTGTGCGACCGCCACCGTGGGGATCCCGGCCGCGCTGGCGGCCACGAGCCCGTGGAAGCGGAACGAGAGGACGGCGCTGAAGCCGCCCATCGAGTCGGCGGCCTCTCGCAGCGACCGCGGAGTCGCCAGGACTTCGACCTTCGACCCGAGACGCCGCGTGAGTGCCGCGATGATCGCCGAGTCGTCCTGGTGGGCTTTCGTCGGCGAGGTCTGCCACGACTGAAGGCGGACCTCGAGGCCTGCGACGACCATTCTCTCGATGGCGGCACCGAGGCGCCCGACCATGCCCTCCCAGCCGTCGCGCCCGGTCGCCAGCGCGCACGGGACCACGAGGACTGTGCTGCCCGCGCTCACGCACTGCTCCGGGGGTTCGAGGAGCACCCAGGCCGGATCGGCGCCGACGCGAAACGGGCCTGTGACCCCAGCGCGGACGAGCTCACTCGCAGACTCCTCGTCCCGAAGCACGAGCAGGTCGGCGTGGCGAACCACGACGCCCGAAAGGGCGCGCGCCGGCCGTCCCACGAGGTCGGCCGCGCCCACCCCGACCATGGCGACTGGTCGCCGAAGCGCCGACGCCCCCGCCACGAGTGCCGAGAGGTTCGCCAGCAGCGCGAGCGGGCGGCGACCCGTCGACGGGTGCAGCGACTTGAAGATCGTCCCACCGGCAACGACGACCGCGTCGCAGCCGAACGCCTGGCGAGCCACGGCTCCGGGGCGCCGCGCGGAGACCGTGTCGCAGCCGAGCGCCTCGGCGATCAGTCGGTCACCCGTCGTCGCGACGATCCCCCAATCGGGCAGCTCGGCCGTGAAGGCCTGCAGCAGCGCGTCGTCACCGAGATTGTGCTGGCCGAAAGCCCCCGCGAGGAGTGCGGTTGGCATCGATAACCTCCTCGTAGATCTCTACGTGCCGCTCCGCGACGTGCTTCCAGGTCCGCTCCCCAGCGAGCATCGAAGTCATGTTCTCGAGCCGCTCGAGCCGCTCGGGTGCGGCCACGAGCTCGAGGAGACGACCGGCCAGACCGTCCGGCTCGATCGGTGCAACCATCTCGTCGGGCAGGCCGATGCATGCGCCGAGGGCGGGCGAGCACAGCACCGGCGTCCCGAATCCGAGGGCCTCGGCGAACGGGCCGCTGCTAGCGAAGGGCCGCGGATAAGGAAGCAGAACGACATCTGCTGCCGAGAAGTAGCTCGCCAGGTCGCTATCTTCGACGTAGCCCGTGAAGCGGGCCGAGCCTCCGTAGCGGCGCGCGAGATCGGCCGCATAGGTGTCCCTGCCGGCGAGGCGCGGGTGCTCGCCACCCGCCACGACGAGCTGCACCGAAGGTCCGGCGATCTCAGCGGCGTCGAGCGCCGCCTCGAGGCCCTTGTAGGGCGAGAGGAAGCCGAAGCACAGCGCCACGAGCGGACCCTCGTCGAGGCCGAGCGCGCTTCGAGCCTCATCCTTCGGATGCCGCTCCGAGGTGTGGAGCCCGAGCGGCACCACGACCGCGTCGGGAACGATGTCCGAGAACGCACGCTCGTGGACGATGGTGGCGGCGGCGAGGCCGCGCACGCCTCGTTGCAGGCTGGACAGGGCGGCACGTGCCACGGGAGCCGGCACCTGTACGCGGTGCACCTCGGTGAACTCGCGATCGACGCCGGCCGGGTCCACGACCTGGTGCATGGTCACCACCGGACCGACATGATCGAGGCGGAGCCTCGAGAGCGCGACCGGCAGACCGAGGACCGACGACGGACCACCGTAGAGAAACACCTCGTGCTGGAGGTGCACGACGGGTGCGCCGCTGCGCCGAGCGGCCCTTGCGGCCGCCGGCAACGCGCCCGCTCCCGCGCTGTACGACCGCTCGACGGTGATCCCGGGCCGGTGCGTCAGCTCCGGCTCGCCGTCCACACGAGGCGCGACCACCCGGACGTTGAGCCCCGCGTCGGCGAGGGCCTCGGTGAGGGACAAGGAGTAGCGAGCGACCCCGCTCGGCAGCTGCCCGGAGCCGTCGGCTCGTGGATAGGGCGACACGATCGCGACGTCCGGACGGGGCTCGGTTCCGCCGCGGCCGCGCCCCAGCGACGTCTTGGGTGCGCGAGGTGGATCCTCCCGGTCCTTCGGACCCGCGACGCCGGCGACCGCGGTCGCCCTCTCGATCGAGCTCGGTGACGCGATCGACGCGATCGCGCCCGAGATAGCGGGCTGTGGGACGCCGAGGACCTTCTGGTTGAGCCACAGACGCAGCGACGACGCCGCCATCCGCTTCGCGTCTGCGGTCGCGCTGAGGTGCGATCCGGCCTGGTCGAGCCAGATCGTCGGTACCTCCACTATCTCGAAGCCGAGCTTGCCCGCGGTGACAAGGAGATCGACGTCGAACAGGAAGTCTCGCGAGGACATCAACGGCAGTGCACCCTCGAGGACCCTTCGCCGCACGACCTTGGCTCCGCACTGGGTGTCGCCGAACGGAAGACCGAATATGGCGCGCGTGAGCCCCGAGAAGACCCGGCTCGCCATCCGCCTTTCCAGCGAACGGTGCACGGGCAGCACCGAAGCGGGATGCGACCTGCTGGCGATCGCCCCGTCGAGGTCCTGCTCGGCGTCGAGCGTATCGACGAGACGGAGGAACTCCGCCGGCGGTGTCGCACAGTCGGCGTCGACGAATCCGACCAGATCGGCCTCGCAGCGCCGGAAGGACTCCATGAGCACGCCACCCTTGCCGAGCTTGGGGTATTCGAAGACCTCGACGCGCGAGTCGACCCGGGCATGGCTTCGGGCCACCTCGGCGGTGCCGTCCGTGCAGCAGTCGAGGGCCACGACGAAGCGCGCGGCGGGTTCGTCCACGATCGACCTATAGGCCTTCAATGTCCGATCGATCCGCTGCTCCTCGTTGTGAGCGGGTATGACGATATCCATCTGCATCGCAGCCCTCCGGCCTCGGTCGTTGTACGTCTCGCTGTGCGAATCGGTGTGCCCTCGACTTACAAGGCGATTCCGCGCGTAATAGTGCGCACAGTGTGTTAAATGGCGACATCGAGCGCCGCTCTGCTGAAGCTGCGTACCATCCGATAAATCGACAGTCGCGTGCCGGCTCGGCTACCCGTTCTGGAAGTGGGCGTCTGAAACTGTGCTGCCTCGCCGTCCTTGCGTTTCCCAGGCAACTCTACGAAACGTGACGTGCTCGTGGGTCGCGCCCGCAGGCGTTTAACCAGCTGTTAACCGGTGTTAATCGGGCGCGCGAGAATCGATCACAGTTTCTTCATACTGATCGAGCGTGCTTTTACCCGGCGAATCGATGTCCAAACATGTCGATTTCGTTGACGTTTGTCGTGCGTACTCGATCGACGCGATATCGCGTTACCTCGTCAGTAAAACGCCCGCTTCTCGAGCCCGCGGCAAGGTCAGTACTGCGATTCCTATGGACTGCTCGGCGAATGGCCCGCGATGGAAGGACTGGAGCCGAGGCGGTGCGGTTCGTGGCGCGACTTGTCGTCTTACGCGATCACGTGATCCCTGCCGCGAGATCGACCCATATCGTGCGGCCGTGGAACACAAGCACTAGGAGCGCGCTATGGCGGATCTCATCGCTATCGGGTACCCGGACGAGCACACCGCCGGGGAGGCGGCGCGAGAGGCCGAGCGCCTCGCAGCTGACTTCGTCATCGAGCCGGACCAGATCGCCGTGATCCGGCGGGACCAGAAGGGTCGCTACCACGTCACCACCACCCATCACGAGGTCGCCAGCGGCGCGACGTTCGGGCTGTTCTGGGGACTGCTCTTCGGCGTCTTGTTCTTCATCCCCGTCCTCGGGATGGTCGTCGGCGCTGGTCTTGGCGCGCTCACCGGCCTGTTCACGAAGCTCGACATCGACAGCGAGTTCCAGCAACAGGTGCGAGACACGCTCCAGCCGGGCACCTCCGCCCTCTTCCTCGTCGTCGAGAAGATCACCTCCGACAAGGCAATCGAGGCGCTCGCGAGGTTTGGCGGCACCGTGCTCAAGACCTCACTCCCGAAGGACGTCGAGCAGGAGATCCAGGAAGCCCTTCACGGCGCGGCTCGGGCCTCCTAGGAGCGGACCACTCCGGTCCGCCGGCGGTCGCGGTGCTCCCGGCGCGAAGGTGGTCGAGGCGACCCGGGCGGGGGCGCCGAGGGATCGCTTTGGCGCTGTTCCTCCTCGTAGCATTCGCGCTTCCCGGGCCGGTGTCCGTGCGACCCGCTGCACGAGCTCAGCGTCGACCGGCACGGAGCGCGTCGGTCCAACGAACCGACGCGACGTGGCACGACATCCTCGCCCGAGCGACGAACCTCGGCGCCACCCGGTCTCCTCGCGTCTCAGTCCTCGTCTCGCTGCGGTCGCCGCGACGACCGAGGGATCTCCTTGCTTGGGCTAGCGGTCGAGATCTGCAGGCGACGTGGTTCCACGGCCAGGCGACTGCCCTGCTCGTAGCGACACCGACTGCGCTGGACCGGGCTCTCCAGGTACGGATCGACGACTTCAGGCTCCCGGGCGAGCCCGTCTTCTATGCAACCGAGCGCAATCCAGCGGTACCGGCCGGGGTTCGCGGGGAGCTAGCGGCTATCGGCCGGATCTCATCGTTCGGCCACGAGCATCTCGAGACGATCCCGATCCCGATCGTCGGGCTCGCGCCGGCAGGCTTCGTCGACTCCTACGACGCCCGGCCGCTGTGGAATCTCGGCGACTTCGGGCAAGGCGAAACCATCGTCTT
>JAODBO010000135.1 GCA_025464005.1 Acidimicrobiaceae bacterium
CACTTGGTCGTTGGGATTGGATCGCACCCGAGATCCTTCTCGGGCCACCACAACGACCGGTGGATGGTCTATTTCTGTGTGAAGGTCCTGTTCAGAGGCCACGTCTCCAATCCGCGCGGCCACTAAAGGCACAGCGATATTTCCGCCGCTCGCCGATTCGGCGAGCGGATCGGACTCCTCAGCTGGTGATCGCAAGGTGGTCGGTGTAGCCGATTACCTGTTCGCAGGCCTCCGTCTGCTTGCGCGGCGCCGATGATCACCCCTCCGCATCCCTAAATGGCCAACTTGAATTCAGCGCGACCCGTACTCGAGTGGTGACCGAACTCTTCGCGACCCGCTGAGGGCGCTCTCTGACGGGTACGGCGACTGGTCAGAAGCGTGGCGGAAGAGCATCATGGATTTCCCGGGACGTCGTCGGAGGGCCGATGCAAGAGCAGCTCGAAGCCATGGAGGGCATTGCGCGGCAGGTCACAGCAGCCTCGCAGAGCGCCGATCTAGCAGCCTTCAGTGATCTTCTTGACCCAACATGCAGTGGGGAGCGGCCGACGCTTCGCCGCCTACCTGCCGGACTCGGGAGCAAGTCCTTGCCTGGTATCAGAGCGGGCGGGATGCGGGGGTCAGAGCGCAGGTCTGCGAGATCGTAGTGCTCGGGGACCGCATCGTCATCGGCCTCAGCGTGGTCGGCTATCGAGACGGGGACGGAAATGGCGACGACAGGGAGCGATGGCAGGTTCTCACCGTGCGGGCCTGCCGAGTCATCGACATCGTGGGCTTCGACGAGCGAAGCGACGCTGTCACAGCTGCGAGTGCGTGAGAGAGGACCACGCTCTCCACGAGGGAGCAAGGAGGAGCAAGCCATGAAGGCAATCATCGGGGACAAGATCGTGATCAAGGGCCATCATGTCGGTGAGCCCGTCCAGGAGGCGGAGATTCTTGCCGTCGAAGGTGCGAACGGTGAGCCGCCCTATCGCGTGCGCTGGGACATGGACGGCCACGAAGGTCTGTACTTCCCGGGTACCGACGCGTTAATAACACATCATCCAGAGGGGTTCGGCCAGATCTGAGCTAAACC
Source organism: Acidimicrobiaceae bacterium (assembly GCA_025464005.1). Lineage (GTDB taxonomy): Bacteria > Actinomycetota > Acidimicrobiia > Acidimicrobiales > Bog-793 > RYN-46. The sequence continues at coordinate 1,073 of JAODBO010000135.1, forward strand.
CACCGCGTCGTCGCTCAGCTCCAGACGAACCGCCGGCCCGTGATCGTGCGCGGGATAATCCGCACCCAGTGCATGTCGCTTGAGGGAACCATGGAGGCGAACGCGAGGGTTCGCTCGCGTTCGGAGGCGATGTCGATCGCCTCGGTGAACTCTCGTGCGGTCCCCTTCATCACCACGCTGCAGGGCAGCTCTCGCTCGAGATCGTCGACCTCGAACGCGACGCGAGCGAGGCTGGCGTGATCGAGCTTCGTGCCCGGACCCGAGCGAAAGATGACCCGCTCGCCGTCGAGGGTGTAGTTCACCGGGAAGATGTCCGGCTGCCCGTCGACGACGACAGCCAGGCGTCCGACCGCGTGACAGGTGAGAACCGCCAGGCACTCGTCACGGGTCAGCGTCTCAAGGCGCGTCTCGGATCTCATGATCTCGTCCTCCTTTGGAGCGCATCGGCGAGCGTGCCGCCGGCAACTCCCATAGAGCCACGTCGGGCGTCGGGCCACAAGGGTCCTTCGCCCCTACACGAGCGCACGGGCACTTCACACGACGGGCACGGGTCGCGCGCGGCACGACGGTCGCGCGCAAGGAGCTGAGATGTCGCGTGGCGCATTGCGCGATGACGGCGCGCTGCAGGGCTACCCGACCTCGTGGGAGATCGATCGCTTCCTCCTCGACGGGGAGCCGGTCCACATCGGTCCGCTGCGGCCTGACGACGTGGAGCGGCTAAGCGAGTTCCACGCCAAGCTCTCGAGTACGACCGTCTATTACCGCTACTTCGCGACGCACGCCGTGCTCCCGGCGAGCGAAACTCGCGCACCGCACCGGGCTCGACAACCGGGACCGGATGGCCTTCGGCGCCGACGGTCGAGACCGGCTTTCGGGGTCGGTCGTTACGAGTGGGACGGGTCCTCTCGAGAAGCTGAGGTCGCGTTCGTCGTGGCCGACGGGTTCCAGCGCCGCGGCGTCGGCACACTCTTGCTCGAGCGCCTCGCCGCGTACGCGAGGGAGCAGGGCATCGAACGCTTCGTTGCCGAATTGCTCCCGGAGAACCCGGGGGTGATCCGCGTGTTCCGGGCAAGTGGGCACTGGTTGCAGGAGTCGGCGACAGACGGGGTCGTCTGCGTCACGATCGACCTCGGGCCACCTGCCTAGCTCGGCCGCTATCTCGAAACCAACGAGCCGCAATACGGTCCCGAGCCGCGGTGCATACCTGCGGACTCTCCTATTACAAGGCCCGGTCGAGCTGATACCGCGCGATGTACGACCAGTCAATCTCCCACCCGAATCCGGGGCCGTCGGGCAGCTCTAGCCACCCGCCTACGGCGGGCGGGTTGGCGATCGCGTGCCACCACAGCGGGTCCCTCGGCGGATGGAAGCACTCCGCCACGGTCCTGTGCGGCCGGCTCGCGAGCAGGTGCATCGCCACGTGCGGCTCCTCGTGGTGGCCGACCCGGACGTCGTAGGCGGTGGCGATCGCTGCGGCTCGTCGCCACACCGTCGGACCGCCGGACCACGAGGCGTCGAAATTGCAGATGTCGATGGCGCTAGGACGCAACGCCTCGCTCGACGGGCTGGTAGCGGGCGACGGAGTATGCCAGTAGGAGCGGGACGTTGACGGCGAAGATCGCGAGCATCGCGCTCAGCACCGCGAGGATCGCGCCCCTCGTGTGATCCAGGAGGAAGACGTACTCGAGCATCCCCGCCACGATCAGGTAGCCGAGCAAGGCCCAGCGTGCCACGAGAAAGAACCTGCCCCACGCGAAGCCCGGCACGCGGGCCAGCATGACGAGATTGCCGAGAAGTAAGGCGCCCGCTGCCGCCAACAGCGCGACGGCGGGCGCCAATGGCGCAGGCGTCGGCAGGTGGGCTGCCAGATATATACCACCCGCGACGACGACCGCGGTGGTGAGACCTGCGACAGCGCCGATAGGCGGCAGGCGGCGGTCGTAGACGGAGCCGTCGGATGCGATGCCCGCGGGCTCGCTGTTCGTGGACTCGGCGGTCATGGGATCACTGCTCATGCGCTCGCCAGTCGGGTCATGATCACCAGTGTGGCGACCTGCATGAGGCCGGTGATGCCGGCGGTATAGACGAACCTCTTCATGAGCTTGCCGATGAGCTCACCGTTGGGTTGCGGCTTGCGAAGCTCGAAGAGCACGGCGACGTTCGCGGGTTCCAGCAGTCCGAGCGCGATGATCGCCATCGCACCGACCACGATGAAGGAAGCGATGATCCAACCGTGCTGCGGATAGCCCGCCGACAGGTTGCCGAGCTTGCGGGCGAGCTGCCATCCGGCTGCCAGCGTCACTGCCACCAACGTCGGCATGATCAGCAGCATCTTCGGCATGAAGCGGGTGGAGAACTCGATGCGCGCCGGGATCGACATACGCCCCAGGATCGGACCGATGGCCAGCCCGACGAAGAGGTCGATGCCCGTCCACAGCCCGCCCCCGGCTACGTGGAAGAACTCGAGCGCCCAGAGCCGGTTGGTCGCGATCGCTGCGACGAGTGCTCCGATCACCACGGCGACGACGGGAAGGCCGGCGAGCGGGACGATGGCGAACGCCCCGACCGGTGACCGGCTCGAGGCGCCATCGGGCGGGGCTACTTCCCCTCTCCCGACATCGATTGGTCGTGCAATCCCAGGGTCGGCGACGCTCGTCATTTGCAACCCCCCTCTCTTTGTGCGCGTCCCCGGACCGATCCGCGACGCTGCGGCGAACATTTCCACCCTATCGAGTGCCAGATCCCTGCGCTGTGATCCAGCGCAATCCCACCGGGTCCGCTACGGAGCGCAGTGCCGTTATCCGCCGGAGTGGTCGTCGACGAGTTGGCCAGCCGCGTCGTGAAGGCAGCCCAGCATGGCGCGGATCGGGAGGTGCTCGGCGATAGCCGGGCGCGTCGCCAGCCAGAGCTCGCGCGCCCAGTCCCCCTTGCGGATGCGGCGCACCACGACTCCCGGGTGCACCGAGCCGAGCGCGAGCATGGGCACTAGGGCGACCCCCAGGCCGGCCGCGACGAACCCTTGCGCCGTCGGGTACTCGTCGGCCTCGAGGGCGTACGTCGGTCGAAAGCCCGCCTGGACACAGGCCTCATCGGCGACACGTTGGCAGTAGCCGGGGCACGACTTGATCGACACCCACCGATCCTGCGCTAGGTCGACGAGATCGACGCTGCGGCGCGACGCGAGGCGGTGCTGACGGGGGATCACCACGCGGAACGGGTCGCTCAATAGGTGCTCGTAGACGAGACCGTCGTCGGGCATGCCGCTTTCGCCGAAGAACTGTAGGGCAACGGCTATGTCGAGCGAGCCGCTCCGCAGCGCCGCGACGGCGTCCTCGGTCTCCGCGACCACGAGGTCGAGGGCGACGTTCGGGTGCAGTCGCTGGAAGGCCGCGAGTGCGGCGGGCACGAGGGTCGAGCCCGCCGTGGGAAAGGCGCCGAGCCGGATCCGCCCGATGCGTCCCGCGCGCAGTGACGCAAGCGCCTCCTCCGTCTCGTGCAGCGTGGCCAGCACCCTGGCCGCGTGCTCGCTGAGTAGGAGTGCCGCGTCCGTCGGTCGCACGCCGCGCCCGGCGCGCTCGAACAAGACAGTGTCGGTCTCGCGCTCGAGGGCCGTGACCTGCTGACTTATGGCAGACGACGTGTAGCCGAGCGCTGCGGCCGCCCCGGAGACAGACCCGGTGTCGACCACGGCCTTGAGGATCCGAAGCCTGCGCACGTCGAGCACTCGACAATTAAGCCATGCTGAATCGATGTTCGCAATTCATCGCTTGTCCTTCAGCGACGAAGGGCGCATCCTCGTCCCATGGGACGGACATCACGGCTCGCTCGTGCCCAGCCGGTCGGCATCGGAGGAGGCACGCCATGGGGTGGCTGATCGCGTTCGGGGTCATTGCCCTGCTCCTCGTCATCCCGCTGTTCGGGGTGGACAGCCGGGACGGTCTGGACTGGCGGCCGCGCCAATGGCCCTGCGGCGATCGTCGGCGTGGGCCGGAGCGCGCTGGCTCGTCGCTCAGCCCCAGATCTCGCTCAGCCCCAGATCTCGCTCAGCCCCAGGTGTCGCTCGACACGCGCTCCCACCGGTAGAGGCATACGTCGAGAACGAACAGGCTGACCTCACGGACACTCGCGTGGACCTCGTCCGCGGTCGGCTCCAGCAGCTCCGAGCGCGAGAAGGAGCGAATGTCGCTCGACTCGTCTTCGCCGACGTCGTGTCTCGGTGCTTCGTCGGTCACGAACGCCCAGCACACGTCGGAGTGAAAATGATTCCCACCGAGGCGATGGGTGTTGTAGCAGACGGGGACCGGGTGCAGGGTCCCGCTCGACAGCGACCTGACGCGCTCACGCGGCTGGAAGAGCGTGAGCTGGTCGAGCTCGTAGCCGGACTCCTCCCGGACCTCGTGGCGGAGCGCCTGCCAGGGATTCTCGTCCAGCTCGATGTGACCACCGAATTGCAGATAGCACCCGAGCTTCTTGTGACGGTGGAGCACGATCCTCGGCTCGTCGCCGTCGAGTCGGACTATGTACGCACCGACGGTGTGGTCGTGCTGCCCCGGCTCGGTGTGAAGGTGCGCCATCTCGTCACGCTATCGACCGGACCTACGGGCTCGGGTGCCAGTCGACCCAGACGAGGGTGGCGTCGTCGCGCAACCGGTCGTTCTGATAGCGCAGCACCTCGTGTATCGCCTGGCGGACGATGACCTCGGTGGGTGCGCGTGACGACGCGGCCTCCTCTATCGCTTCGACGAGACGATCGATCCCGAACGACTCCCCTCCCGAAGATCGGCCTTCGACTACCCCGTCGGTGTAGAAGACGACTCCGTCACCCGGCCGGAGCATCTCGACGGCCTGCTCCCGCAACCTGCCGCCGAGCCCCCACGGCAGCGACGGCTGGCAGCGAAGCGCGCGGACCACGCGACGGTCTCGGACGAGAAGCGGCCCAGGGTGGCCGGCATTGACCCAGGTGAGCTCGCCGGTACGCACGTCCAACCGCGCGAGCTGGCCGGTGACGAAGGCCGCTCCGCCGAAACGATCGGCAACGACCGCGTCGAGGTGCTCGTGCATTAGACGCAACGGTTGGCCTTCGCGACGGTCATGCCGGTAGCAGCCCACCGCGAGCGAGGCGGTCAGGCTTGCGGCGAGTCCGTGCCCCATCGCGTCGAGGATCGCCACGTCGAGATTGAAGCCGTTGGCGGCGTGATCGAAGCTGTCTCCTCCGATGTCGTAAGCGGGCTCGAGCAGCCCGTTGGACGTCGCTTCGTTGGTACTGAGGCGAAGTGGCGGGAGCAGATCCCACTGCATGCTGGCCGGGAGGCTCATCGCTTTGCGCCGCCGGACGAGGTTGTACAAGTCCGTGTAGCGAGCCGCGATCGAGATCGCTGCCCCGGCGAACATCCCGAGCTCCTCGCACAATCGCCGGTCGTCGTCGTTGGGATCGGACCGGAGCGTGAGCGCCAGCACGCCGGTGCATTCGGAGCCCTCGAAGATCGGCACGCACACGAGAACACCGGCGTCGCTGGGCTCGCTCACCAGCTTTCGCTCGGTGAAGGCGCGCCCCTGGAGGGTGCCGCGCACGGGCTCGCCGACAGGGAGGTCCACGTGCACGCCGCGGTCGGGTATCGGGAACAGCATCGACTGCTCGAAATCGACGAGGTAGGCGACGACGTCGACTGCACCTGCGTGACGCGCCAGTTGGGCGAGGCGGTCGTTCACATCGTTCGGCGCAAGGTCGTGCAACGCACGAAGCACGGCCCCGAACTCAGGGATATTCACTGACCGAAGCTACCGCGAGGTGACAACGGCCGCCCCGAAACGTGGTCAAGGCGGGCCGTTCACGCCAACACGACGGCACCCGAGTGGTCGTCCAGCGGGAGCCGCCCGTCCACGGTCGCCGACACCGCGATGGCGTCGAGATCGGCGATACCGCTGGTAATGGCGGCGAACGCCGTGTCCGCTGCGTCGCGCCCGGTGACGATGCGCACGAGCGAGGAGCGCGGGGCGAGACCCGTGGCGTCGTGGGCGAACCAGCCTCCATTCTCGAAGGTCTCGAACACCGCATGGAAATCCATGGGAGACAGCCCCGGGGCGTACACGGCAGCGAATCGGGCCGGTATGCCGGTGGCGCGGCAGAGTGCGACGCCGAGATGGGCGAAGTCCCGACACGTGCCCGTCCCGGTGAGGAGCGTGTCCTCAGCAGAGTCGTGGACCGAGCTCGAGCCTGGCACGTAGCCGACTCGTCGACGTATCCAGTCGGTGATCCCGGCGACTCGAGATCCCACGTCGGGCCCCGTCCCGAACTCCGCCACGGCGAATCCGACGAGGTGGTCGCTCGGGCAGTACCGGCTCGGTCGCAGGTACAGCTGTCGCTCGTAGCTCGACCCATCGTCGTCGTCGGCGACCATCACAGCAGCCGCAGCCGCGTCAGACGATCCCGGACCGGCGCCTCGAACCACGGCCCGATAGGCGACGGTGAGGCGGCCGGGAAAGGAGCGCACTACGTGCAATCTCGCTCCGTCGGGGGCCCGGACCTCCGTGACCGAGCGCGCCGGCTCGTCGTCGGTCGCGACCTGAAGACGTTCCTCGAGCACGCAGCCGGCCGAGGCGGTCACACTTACCTGGAGCACCACCTCGGCCGGTGTCCGAACGCCGAACACGAGGTCGCAGGTGACCACCCGCGTCAGGCCCTGCGTGCTGGCGATCGCCTCTTCGGTCTCCACGTCGGCCATCGGCCACGGTCCCACAGATCGCTACCGCCGTGCCACGGTGCGGCCGTTTTTCGAGCCCGGAGCCGGCCGGGCCGGGCCGGGCTAGCTCGAGCCACGCTCACGGGTGAACCGGCAGCTCGTGGTCGCGATGGCTGGCGGGCTCCAGCTGGAAGGTGCAGTGCTCGACGTCGAAGTGTCCGGCGAGGCATTCGGCCAGTCGGTCCAGCACCCGGGCACCCCCACCATCCGCGAGGACCGCATCGGCGATCACGACGTGCGCGGACAGAACCGGGATACCGCTCGTGATCGTCCAGGCGTGCAGGTCATGGACGTCGATCACGCCCGCGGTCTCGCAGATATGGCCACGAACCTCGGCCAGGTCGACGTTCTTCGGGGTGGCCTCGAGAAGTACGTCGACCGCGTCGCGCAGCAGCTTGACCGTGCGCGGCAGGATGAGCACCCCGATGAAGATCGACGCCAGGCCGTCGGCCCGCTGGTAGCCGGTGCCGGCGATGACTGCAGCGGCGACGAGGACCGCGGCGGCGCCCAACATGTCGGACACCACCTCCAGGTACGCACCGCGGACATTCAGGCTCGCACCCTGGCCCCGCCGAAGTAGCGCCAGGCTGGCGGCATTGCCGGCCAGGGCGATCACCCCGAAGACGACCATCAGGGTCGGCGTGGAGGTCTCGGGGTGCACGAGGCGGCGAGCCGCCTCGACGAGGATGAAGGCGCCGACGCCGAACAGCAGGACGGCGTTGACCACGGCGGCGAGAATCTCAGCTCGCTGGTAGCCAAAGGTCCGAGCCTCGCTGGCCGGCCGGTTCGCGAACCACACCGCCAAGAGTGAGAGACCGATCCCCGCGGCGTCGGTCGCCATGTGGCCGGCATCCGCGATGAGCACCAGAGAGTGGGCCAGCACGCCACCCACGATCTCGACGACGAGGATCGTGAGCGTGATGGCGAGCACGAGGGTCAGTCGCCCACTTTGCGCGCTGGCTGCTGTCGATCTCCCGTGGTCGTGGCGGTGGCTGGCACCCATCAAGGACACCGTAGACGGCCGAGGATCAAGCAGAGCGAGGGCATCGGGGTGCCGAGCAGAGGAACGCCTGCTTGCCTCTATGGTGTCGATCTCGCCGCGATCCAGCTGAACGGTTGCGCGGCTCCGGACGGTGTCACGTGCTCCTCGCGTCGCGAAGGACAATCTCGAGGCAGAAGTCGCTGAGGAGCGTTGCAGGTCGTCGCCGGATAGCGAGCGACCGGGCGTCCCGAGCAGTGCTCGGGGCGGCGAGAGCAAAGGTGCCTGAGAGCAAAGGTGGCGATGATCACCGAGGCCTCCGGGCGAACGCATCGCGCGTGGTGCGGAGAGTTGCGGCACGCTCGCCTGGATCGACGACGAAGCGGAACGGAACACCGCGGTCGTGCCAACGACCGCTCTGACCGGTCTCACCAGGTGAGCACGCCCTGAGGAAAGCCAGGAGACGCGAGCCTCGCCTGCCAGCGGGCGTCGCGCCATCTCGAGCGCGGCGCACGAGATGGCGCGGGCGGAGACGGCTCGCCATCCGCGAAAAGGCGCTCGTCGAGGAACGATGCGCCGCGACCGAACTCGACCATGCGGGCGGCCTCGACGCCGCAAGCTCGACCCCGTGATGGCCGTGAGCTCAAGCGACACGGTCGGGTCAGGCTCGAACCAGCCCACGCCCTCCGCACCAATGTCGTGGTACGCGCCGTCCCAGTGGGCCGCCCGCTCTTCGGCCCGGGCGCCGGGTCACTTACCGCACGGTCCGGAAGTCGACGCTGACAACCGAGCTACTGCTTCATCGCGATCGTCGAAGCCGACGATCTCGACAATGGCGTTGCCGCCCACGGTGAGCACCTGCCAACGATTCGCACCAGCACGGTCCTCTGGGCGCGCGCCTCGGCCCGTGACTCGTAATCCGACCAAGATCTTGTCGCCGCGGACATCGGTCTCGACCACTTGGGCGCGCACGCCGGCATCACGTCCTCGCTGGTACCAGGCGAGCACCTCACCGCGGGTCTGGCAGCTCTGGGCAGGGTCGTCCGGAGCACCCCAACGCACGTTCGGGTCGAGGAGCTCCCCGATGGCAGAGAGGTCTGCCGACTCGAATGCGAAGCGCAGGAGCGGGAGCATCGCCTCTGCGCCCTGTTGTTCTTCCGACATCGACGGACCTCCTCGTGGATAACGACGTCATCGATTAACGGTCTCCGGCAAGTATCGGTCCCGGCCGAGACCTGGCGCGAGAAGTCACCAATCGCTCCGGTGTGACCTGAAGTCCACCGATAACGATAATCGATATCGGTTATCGTTACATCGTGCGAGAGTTCCTCCGAGGGGCGGTGCGGCTGCACATCCTCCATCACGCCAGCAAAGGCGAGGTCCACGGCGCGTGGATGGCCGAAGAGCTGGCCCATCACGGTTACCGGATCAGCCCGGGCTCGCTGTATCCAACGCTCCACAAAATGGAAGCGGAGGGCTTGCTCGTCTCCCACGCCGAGCTGGCTGAGGGACGTCCGCGGCGGTCGTACTCGATCACCGCCTCGGGGCGAGAGGTGCTCGAGGAGACCAAGTTCCAGCTGCGCGAGCTTGCCAGCGAGGTGCTCGAGGACGAGAACGCGTGACGCCGACCGTGAGCGCCGACGAACACCGGGGCCGACCGCAGGTAGCGCTCTGGACGATCGTGGGTCAGTGGACTCGCCTCGGCTGCATCGGCTTCGGAGGGCCTCCCACGCACATCGCGCTGCTCCGGCGTATGTGCGTCGAGGAGCGAAAGTGGATTGAGGCAAGCGAATTCGAGGACGGGATCGCCGCGACGAACCTGTTGCCCGGCCCGGCCTCGACGCAGCTCGCGATCTTCTGTGCCTGGCGCCTACGAGGCCCGATCGGTGCGATCCTCGGCGGGATCTGTTTCATCGTTCCCGGTCTCGTCATCATCCTCCTGCTCTCGGCCGTGTTCTTGGCCCGCCACCCGTCCGAATGGATCCTCGGCGCAGCCGCCGGCGCCGGTGCAGCGGTCCCGGCGGTGGCGCTCAATGCGGCGAGCGGGTTCGTGCCGGCGAGCTGGAAGCGCATCGGGACCGCGCAGAGCGAGCACGCCCGTTGGGTCGCGTACGCCCTTCTCGGAGGTGCGGCCGCCGCGACGATCGGCCCCTACCTCGTGCTCGTCCTCGTTGGCTGTGGCCTGGCCGAGATCGCCGTCCGCCGGGAGGGTAACCGTCCGCCGTCCGGACCGGCCCGGATCGTCCTCGGCGCCGTCGCCGGTCACGCGGTCGCCCTCGGCGGCTTCGCCGCCCTGGCCTGGGTGGCCCTCAAGGTCGGTGCCCTCTCCTACGGCGGCGGATTCGTAATCGTTCCACTGATGCAGCACGACGCGGTGACGACCTATCACTGGATGACCGGTGCGCAGTTCCTGAACGCGGTCGCCCTCGGTCAGGTGACACCGGGGCCCGTAGTCCTCACCACGGCGGTCGTCGGCTACGCGGCGAAGGGCATCCGTGGGGGTCTGTTCGCAGCGCTCATCGCGTTCACGCCGTCGTTCCTCTTCGTGCTAGTCGGCGGGCCCCGCTTCGACCGCATCCGAGCGAACGCTGTGATCCAGTCGTTCCTCACCGGCGCTGGGCCAGCCGTCATCGGTGCGATCGCCGGTTCAGCGTTACCGCTCGGGCTTGCCTTCCAGCATCTGTGGCAGGTGCCGGTACTCGCCGGAGCGCTGCTGTGGCTCTTCGTCGTGCATCGCGGCGTCGTGAGCAGCCTCCTCATCGCCGGCGCCGTGGGTGTCGTGCTCGCCGTGATCGGCGTGCCCGTCTGAGGTTGGCGATCAGCGATGGGTGCCGGTCGGGCTCAGATGGATCGTCGCGCCCGTCAGCCGACTCACCTGGTCGAGCAGGTGGGTCTCGGCGTGGTGAGCGATGTCGTGCGCCTCGGTGACCGTGAGACGAGGGTCGACTGTGGCGTCCACTTCGGCGCGGAGCGTGTGCCCGATCCAGCGGATGCGAAGCTCGCGCACCTCCTGCACGCCGGCGACACCGCTCACCGCCGCCCTGGCCTGGTCGACCAGTGCAGGATCGACGGCGTCCATGAGCCGTGCTCCGACCTGTCGGACCGCGGAGCGCAGCACGCCGAGGATGGCGACGGTGATGACCAATCCGATGACGGGGTCCGCGGCACGCCAACCGAGGGCGACGCCGCCGGCGCCGAGCAGGACGGCGAGACTCGTGAACCCGTCGGTGCGGGCGTGGAGGCCGTCGGCCACCAACGCCGCGCTCCCGATGCGCCGGCCGACCCCGATCCGGTAGCGGGCCACGATCTCGTTGCCCGCGAAGCCGACGAGTGCGGCGAACGCAACTAGCCACAGGTCCGTCACGTCCCTCGGGTGGACGAGACGGTCGATGGCCTCCCAGGCCGCCAGCGCGCTGGAAAGGGCGATCATGGCCACGACGAACAGCCCAGCGAGGTCCTCGGCCCGGCCGTAGCCGTAGGTGTATCGCTTCGTGGCAGGACGACGGGAGAGGCGGAACGCGATGAGCAACGGCACGGCGGTGAGCGCGTCCGCCACGTTGTGCAGGGTGTCGCCGAGGAGCGCCACCGAGCCCGAGAGCGCCACGACCGCGGCCTGGACCGCCGCTGTCCCGGCCAGGATGAGAAGGCTCGATACGAGCGCCCGGCGGCCGTCCTCGTCGGCCTCGAGGGCCTCGTCGACTTGGTCGGCACTGTCGTGGGAGTGCGCGCCGAGCACCTCGGACATTGCGTGGTGGGCACGTGACAAGAACGAGGAGTCGTGGTCATGATCGCCGTCGCGGTGCTGATGCGCGTCGTGGCCCACGCCTGCGTGGGCGCCACGCCGCTGGTCTGTGTCGTCGTCATGGTCGCGGGCGGCAGTCATGCCTCAATCGTCCTTCGCTTGGTCCGGCGTTCGCGACATACGCAATTCTACCTATATATGCGAACCTGCGAAGGTATAGGTAGGCTGTCGGCATGCCAGCAGGTCGACCCACCAGAGCGGCTCGTCCCACCACCGCGCAGCCGGCTAGGACCCATCATGAGTCACTGACCCCCGAACAGGTCGCCGCCGCCGTACTTTCGTTCACACTGTTGGCCGATCCGACCAGGGTCCGGATCTTGTGGGCACTGCGGGAGCGGGACCTCGACGTCGCGACCTTGGCGGCAATCGCTGACTGCCGGCCGACGGTTGCCAGCCAACACCTGTCGAAGCTGCGCCTCGCCGGACTCGTGGAAGCTGCTCGGGACGGGCGACGGATGGTGTACCGACTGCGTGGGGGCCACGTTCGCGGGCTACTTGTCGAAGCGCTGTTCCACGCCGACCACCAGGTGAGCGGCGAGCCCGCACACGACTAGCGCCGACGACGAGGCGCAGCCATGGGACGCGAGCCGCTTCAGCGATACGAGCGGCGGCGTCTGAGACGGCCGGGACGCGGAGCCGTCTCAGCAAATCCGTGGCAGTGGATCGCCGACGAGCATGTCGACGATCCGGGTGCCGCCGAACTTGGTGAGGAGCACGACAATGCCGGCGGGCTCCGTGCGAATCTCACCGATCTGGACGGCGTCTTCGCCTTGGGGATGGCCGTTCAACGCCGAGAGCGCCGCGGCCGACTCGTCGGGGGCGACGACCGCCACGAACTTGCCCTCGTTGGCAACATAGAGCGGGTCGATGCCGAGGAGCTCGCACGCGGCCGCGACCGCAGGTCGCACGGGCAGCGCCGCCTCCTCGAGCACGACGGTGAGGTCGCTGTCGCGGGCGAGCTCGTTGCAGACCGTCCCGACGCCGCCCCGCGTCGCGTCACGCAGCCAGCGGGTAGACGGAGCGGCCGCGAGCAGGCACTCCATGAGCTCGTGCAGCGGAGCGGTGTCCGAGACGATGTCGGCCTCGAGCGCGAGCTCGCCACGGGCGAGCATCACCGCCGTCCCGTGATCGCCGATCGTCCCGGACGCGATGATCACGTCCCCGTCCGAGACCCGTGCCGCCGAGAGCTCGCGCCCGAGGGGAATCACGCCGATCCCCGACGTCGAGATGTACATGCCGTCCGCGGCGCCGTGGTCGACGACTTTGGTGTCCCCGGTGACGATCGGAACGCCGGCCGCGGCGGCGGCCTCGGCCATGTCGGCGACGATCTCGCGGAGCGAGTCGATCTGGAACCCTTCCTCCAGGACGAACGCCGCCGACAGGGCGAGCGGACGGGCGCCCATCATCGCAAGGTCGTTGATGGTGCCGTGCACGGCCAAGTGGCCGGCGGAGCCGCCGGGGAAGCGCAGCGGCTTCACCACGAACGAGTCCGTGCTGAACGCGAGCCGCTCGCCGGAGGGCAGCACCACGACGGCGGCGTCCGTCTGAGTCGCCGGCTTGTCGCCGGCGAAGCCAGGAAGGAAGACCGCGTCGAGCAGCGCTGCCGAGGCCTTGCCGCCCGCGCCGTGCGCCAAGGTCACGACGTCGTCGAGCAGCCGGGGTCTGCGCCGGCGGAAGGCCTCGATGCGGTCGAACACCGCCGCCTCCCGACCCTCGGAGCCCGCCCTGTGCGCTACGTCGGTCACCTGGTGCCCCCCTGGTCCATGCAACGCTGAACGGTCGACCAGAGCCTCAGCATCAGCGCATCCTGGGCCTCCTGGATCCGGTGGACACTGTCCGAGCGCACCACTAAGCAGTGTTCGACGGCTTCGCTTGCGGCCATCGCCCCGCCTTCGTACCCGCAGAGCCCGATCGTCAGCACCTGCCGTCGCCATGCCTCCTCGAACGCCCGCAGCACATTGACCGAGTCACCGCTCGTGGAGAACCCGACCGCGATGTCGCCGGCACGAGCGTGGGCGATGAGCTGTCTCGAGAAGACCACGTCGATGCCGATGTCGTTGGCGAGCGCCGTCAGCACGGCCCGGTCGTCCGCCAGCGAAATCGCGGGGAGACTACGACCGCCCGGCGGGCTCCGGAACAGCTCCACCGTCCCCGCGGCGTCGGTGGCGCTGCCGCCGTTGCCGAACGCGAAGAGCCGGCCGCCTCGGGCGAAGCGGTCCGCCATCGCCTCGGCGGCGCGAGCCAAGCTGTCGGCACAACGCTCCAGCGTGGCGACCCGCAACGCGCGGCTGTCGGCCATCTTGGCCCGCGCCGACGCGGCGAGGTCGGCGACGAGGCTCGACGCATCACGCTCGTCGCCCTCGATGAAGGGGTAGAGGAAGCTGGTCGGCTCGCTGCTCATGGCCGAGACTCCCCGGGACCGGCCGACGGCCCGTGCTGGAGCGCCGTCAGTGCCACGCCCGCATGGACCAGTACGAGATCGCCGGGGCCGACGGGGTCCACGAGGCTGACGTCGATCGTCTCGGGCACCCCACTCACGAGGACTTCGGCCCTACTCCCCTCATCGACGGCTCGCACCTCGCCGACTCGGCCTTCGTCCGAGCAGGTGATACAGCCTTCACCCGCGGGCACCGGCCGAGGCTCGAGCAGCCCCGGATGCTCGAAGACGACCTGCGTCAGCTCCCAAAGCAGGTGGTACAGCAGCACGACGGCGCCGGATCGCGCCGCGAACGCGGGGTCGACGCCCTCGATCCACACGACGTGCTCGGCCCGGCCCGAAGGTGGGCGCGGACCCGCGCCGAGCCAGAGTCGAGTGAGCCCCCACGCCTCCGACCTCGCCAGCAGATCGCCGACGCGAGCGTCGTCGGCGGCACTGACGGCCACGAGGACGTCACCGGGTCTGGCCAGTAGCCGCACGGCTGCGGCGACGTCGGCACCCTCGACGTGCACCGCCGGCAACGCGCGCTTGCCCACGATGACCGGGTGCACGAACTCGACCGCCACGTGACCGCCGTGAGCCGGCCACTGCGCCGCGCACCACATCGTCGCTCCCGCCGCGAACCGGCGGGCGAGCTTCAACGCCGCTGCGGCCACCTCCTCGGCGGGGGCCGACTCTTCACAAGAAAACCTGCGGTCCACAGTCATCACCCCTTCTCCTCCCACGACTCCGGTCCGCGACGGCCTGCAACGGCCGCCTGACCGAGTGCCAGACCCCCGTCGTTCGGCGGTACGAGACGATGGGTGAGCACGGAAAAGCCGCGCCCCACAAGCTCGGCCCGAGCGAGTCGGACGAGCACGACGTTCTGGAACACCCCCCCGCTCAGTCCCACCCGCTCGATCCCCGTCTCGCGCCGCAACCGTTCCGCGCTGTCGCCGATCAGCCGGGCGACTGCGAGATGGAAACCCGCGGCAATGGCGCCGATCGCGCGTCCGGCCCGAAGGTCGTCAGCGATCGCGCGCAGCACCGGCGAAGGATCGAACTCGTCGCCCGCGATCTCGAACTCGTACTCGCGCGCCACGCGGAGGTGATCGGCAGCGGCCGCCTCGAGCTCGATCGCGGCTTGGGCCTCGTACGAGACGATGTGGCGAAGCCCGAGCAGGGAGCTGACGGCGTCGAACAGCCGTCCCATGCTCGAGGTGGGAACGCATTGGAAACCGCGTTCGAGCTGTCGCTCGATCACGGCGAGCTCCCTCGACGAAGCGGCGTCGACGCAGGACATACCTGCGATCCATTCGATCCCGGCAGCGCGCAGGTAGGCGAGCGCGGCACGGTACGGCCTCCGGATCACCGAGTCGCCTCCGGGGAGCCCCACGTAGCGCAGGTGCGCCGCCCGTACGAAGCCGTTGTAGTCCGCGACGAGCACCTCGCCACCCCAGATGGCCCCGTCCGTGCCGTAACCGGTGCCGTCGAACGCGTAGCCGAGCACCTGCTCGCCTAGCGGCACCTGGTGCTCGACCATGAGCGACGCGATGTGCGCATGATGGTGCTGGACGAGTGCGACCGGTCGGTCCGCGTGCCGCTCGGCCCACCGGCGCGTCTGATATCCCGGGTGCCCGTCCGCCGCGAGACGCTCGGGACCTACCTCGTAGATCTGGGCGAACTGCCTCGTCGAGCGCTCGAAGGCCGAAAGGGTCTCGACACTGCCCATGTCACCGACGTGCTGGCTCATCCAGGCGTCGCGGCCCGACGCCAGGCAAAAGGTGTTCTTGAGCTCCCCACCTACGGCGACGAGTGGGTCCGAATCGAACGTCAGGCGCACGGAAAGGGGCGCGTAGCCGCGCGAGCGGCGGATCGGGAGCTCCTCGCCGCTCTCGATCCTCACGACCGAGTCGTCGCAAGGCACATGGATGGGACGATCGTGGACGAGCCAGGCGTCTGCGATGTCGACGAGGCGACGGCGGGCATCGCCGTCCTCGTAGCAGATCGGCTCGTCGCCCAGATTGCCGCTCGTCATGACGAGCATCCGCGGCGCGGGGCCGTCGGCCCCGGGAGCGGCGTCGAACAACAGATGGTGGAGGGGCGTGTAGGCGAGCAGGACGCCGACGTAGGGATTGCCGGGGGCGACGAGCGGCGACAGCGGGCTCGGCGCGCGCTGTCTCAGCAGCACGATCGGACGTTGGTAACCGGTGAGCAGCGTGGCTTCGGACGCGTCGATGACGGCGAGCTCCTCGGCGACGGCGAGGTCGCGAACCATGACCGCGAACGGCTTCTCTGCGCGACCTTTGCGGCGACGGAGGCGCTGCAGCGCGAAGCGGGACGTGGCGTCGCACGCCAGGTGGTAGCCGCCGATGCCCTTGACGGCCACGATCTCGCCGCGGGCGAAGGCGGCCTGGGTCGCAGCGATGGCGGCGTCCGTGCCATGGACAGCACCGCCGCGCGGGCCCTCGAACGAGATCCGGGGGCCGCAAGCGGCGCAGGCGATCGGCTCGGCGTGGAAGCGCCGGTCCCGTGGGTCGCGGTATTCCCTCGCGCAGTCAGCGCAGAGACCGAAGCCCCGCATTGTCGTGTTCGGCCGGTCGTAGGGGAGGCGGACGGTGATGGTGAAACGGGGCCCGCAGTTGGTGCAGTTGACGAACGGGTAGCGGTAACGCCGGTTATCAGGATCGCACAGGTCCTGCAGGCAGTCGCTGCAGACTGCGACGTCGGGTGAGACGAACGTCCGGACCGGGCCGGCGCTACGGCTGTCGACGATCTGGAAGCCGCGCTCACCACGGGTCTCGATGGGCAACGCCTCGACGTCGCGGATCACCGCCAGCGGCGGGGCCTCGGCGATGAGGCGCGCCTCGAAGCGCTCGACGTCGTGAGTCGGGCCCTCGACCTCCACGAACACGCCTTCTGCGTCGTTGCCGACGTGCCCGGCGAGGTCGAGCTCCGTCGCCAGCCGATGCACGAACGGCCGGAAACCAACGCCTTGCACCACGCCGGCCACCCGGACCCGGTGGCGAAGCGTCGCGCTCGACGTGGTCGGCGCGGTCATCGGCTCGACACGCTCCGCCGGCCGAGGGTGACCGCGGCCTCGCGATGCATCCGCCCGAAGTTGTAGTACGCCGCGCACGCACCCTCGGACGAGACCATGCAGGTCCCGATGGGAGTCTCGGGGGTACACGCCGTGCCGAACACCTTGCACTCCCAGGGCTTGATCACGCCTTTCAAGACTTCGCCGCACTGGCACGCCTTGGGGTCCGCGACCCGCAGGCCGGGAAGCCGGTAGCGCTGCTCGGCGTCGAAGCTCTCGAACTCGCGCCGCAACTTCAGCGCGCTCTGCGAGATGAAGCCGAGGCCACGCCATTCGAAGTAGGGACGCAGCTCGAACACCTCGGCCAGGATCGCGAGTGCCCTCGGGTTGCCCTCCTCTCGCACCACCCGGGAGTACTGGTTCTCGACTGCGCGGCGACCTTCTCGGATCTGGACGAGAAGCATCGCGATGGCCTGGAGGATGTCGAGCGGCTCGAAGCCCGCCGTGACGAGCGGTTTTCCGTACTGGTCCGGGACGAACCGGTAGGGACGCTGGCCGATGACGGTGGAGACGTGGCCGGGGCCTAGGAAGCCGTCGAGGCGCAGGTCCGGTGATTCGAGGATCGCCCTGATCGGCGGGACGATCGTGACGTGGTTCGAGAAGACGCTGAAGTTGCCCACGCGACGTGCACGCGCCTGCAAGAGCGTGAGCGCGGTGGACGGCGCAGTCGTCTCGAAGCCCACCGCGAAGAACACGACGTCGCGCTCGGGATGGTCGATCGCGATCCGCAGGGCATCGAGCGGCGAGTACACGAAGCGCACGTCGGCGCCCTCGGCCTTCGCCTTGAGCAGGTTCCCTCGGCTACCCGGCACGCGCATCATGTCGCCGAACGACGTGAATATCACTCCCGGCTCCTTGGCGAGCGATATGGCATCGTCCACCCGGCCCATAGGGATGACGCAGACGGGGCAGCCTGGCCCGTGCACGAGCTCGACCGAGGGCGGAAGGACGTGCTCGATGCCGTGGCGGTAGATCGTGTGCGTGTGGCCTCCGCACACCTCCATGAACTTGAACTCGTCGTCACCGGCCGAGTCGGTGATCTGTGCAACGAGGGCGCGAGCGGCCGACGGATCCCTGTACTCGTCTACGAAGCGCATCGTCTCGGCTACGCGACCGAGCGGAGGACCGAGCGGTTGTCCCCCTGCTCCCTCGAGCCGGCGAGAAGGGCGCTGCCACGCCGGAGGAGCTCACGGAGCAGGGCGAAACCGCCAGCTATGAGGTCCTTGACCTCGTCCGAGGCACGGATGACCTTCCATGCCTCGCTGATCTCGGCCCACTCCTTTTGACCCGAGCGCGCACCGAGCGCGTAACCGATGACGACGCCCACGACTGTTCCCACGTCAACCTCCCTTGGTATCGCTGGTGATCTTGGATGCCCAGAGAGCGCTGAGCTCGTCGTCGTAGGCCTGGCCCATGAGCTGCAACGAGGCCAGCGCCAGCGCGGCCTCGTCCTCGTCGATCTTCGACATGGCGAATCCGACGTGGATCAGGACCCAGTCGCCGGGAGCGAGCTGCTCGTCCTCGAGCAGCCCGATGTTGATGATCCGAGTCACGCCCGACACGTCGACCCGGGCGAGTTGGTCGTTGGTGTCGACGAGCTCCACCAGCTGGCCCGGTATCCCTAGGCACATCGTGACCTCCCCTCAGGCCTTTCGGCCTCGGTACTCGATGGACTCGAGCACGAGCTCGTCGCCACCGACCAGCTCGAGCTCCACGGAGGCGCACGTCGGGCAAACGAGCGGAATCGTGTCGGACTCCCACGTGGCCTCACAGGCGCCGCAACGGGCGCGCACCGGGAGCAAGACGAGCTCGGCCGCAGCGTCTTCGGCGACGGTACCCATGGCGGCCACGGCGAACGACTGGTCGAACGCGTCCGGGTGCACATGATGGAGCCGCCCGACTCGCACCCGGACCCGCGCCACCGAGCGCTCCCCCGCCCTTCTCTCGATCGCATCCACGATGGAGCTACACAGACCGAGCTCGTGCATGGGTGCCTACCCCTCCCCAACGGCGAGGATCTCGACCCGCACGTCCACCTCGGGCTCGACCTTGAACATGAGCATGCGAGGCGGCTCCATCCCGAACTCCCGGATGTCGAAGCGAGACGTGCCCGACAGCCGGATCGTCTGGCCGTCGACGGCGCGAATCTCCATGTGATCCTCGTGGTGCCGGGCGACTCCTCGGAACGTGACGTCGCCGCTGACGCGATAGCTCCCGCCATCGTCCGGGCGATCGATGACGTCGAGGACGCCCTCGATGCTCGGATAGCGACGGCTGTCGATGCGCTTGTGCAGCTCGCGGTCCTCCAGCGAGCTTCCCGAGGAGAGTCGACTGACCGCGAGCGACAGCCTGCCCACGGGTTTGACCGCGAGGTCGACCGCACCATCGGCATCGAGCTCGAGCTCGACGTAGCCCTCCAGCCCGTCGGTGTCGGAGTGGATTGGGTGCACGTTGGAGCGGGCCTCGATCCACACGTGCGAGCGCTCGGGGACGATGCGGTACCGGGTCATGTCCGCTACATCCTCCGCAGTCTGCGGTATCGGGCGATGTCCGGCAACGAGGTGACCACGAGGACGACGCCCGCGGCCACACCGACCGCTACCACACCGAGGGCGACGTACCCGACCACGTGCACCTCACATCTCCCTGATCTTCAGATACCTGGCGATGTCCGGCAACGACTTCACGACGAGCCCGACGAAGATCGCGAGCAGGACCGACATGACTAGGCGAAGGATCATCGGTTTGTCCCCTTTTCGGCTGGTTGCACGATGTCGGCCACGAGCTGAACGCACAGCTCCGTGGCGCCTTCGACCGCTGCAGCGACCGGCGGCGACAGCCCGATGCCCTCCGAGAGGCTGGCGGGCTGGCAGCCGACCACGTAGATGCGCTCCACGGCCCCGCCCAGTCGGGCGAGCAGGGCGAGCACGACGTCGGGGCTCATGCCATGCGCGTCGACGACCGGCGCGCGGTCATCGAGATCTTCGCCGGGCCGCGCGGACTCTCGTGCCGGCTCGATGACCTCGACGGTGCCAGGCGGCTCCCTCATGGCCACGGCGTCGACGAGGACGAGGGCGTCATAGCCTTCGAGGAGCTCGTACGCGAGGTGCACGCCGCGGATCCCGAAGTCTGCGACGCGCACACCTTGCGGAAGGGATCGCAATGCGAGCCGGCTCGCGACCTCGACGCCGAAGCCGTCGTCGCCGAGAAAGATGTTGCCGATCCCCGCCACGAGCACTCGGCCCTTCATCGGACCCCCTCCCGACCGGGGAGCGGTTCCACCTCGTCGGGAGAGAAGAACAGATAACGGCCCTGCCAGGCGAGCACCTCTGTCGCCGGGTCGTCGTCGACGGTGACCGCTACGTGCTCGTTACCGTCGACGTCCTTGAACACCCCGGCGACGGTGGCGGACCGGCCGTCGAGGAAGAGGTCTTGCGCGTCCGACCGGCGCGACGGCCGCAACCGAACCGAAGCGCCTTTGGCGACCTCGACGCCGGATATCGTCACGGCGTCGCTCCATGGGTCGACCAATGCGTCGACCGACGGGTCCCACCAGGGAGCGGGCTCCGGATCGCCATCGATAGCCGCCTCTGGACCCTGATCACCGGAGGACCCGGTCGAACGCATCGCGCCGTGCAGTCGCTCCCACAGCTCGGGCGCCATGTCATCGCAGCGATCGACCACGGCGGCCGCTCGGGGATCGGTGCCTCGCGCCTCCGCCTTCTCCTCGTCGGTGAGCGTCAGCACTCTAAGTGCGAGGATCTCGTCGATCTCCGTCGCGTCGTAGAGGTCACCGGGGCTCTCGGGAGCGACCTCGGGGTGGTCGTAGAGGATGATCGGCGAGGAGAGGACCACGTCGTCGTCGCCGACCAGCACGGGAAAGGCCCCGTCGCTCTGACAGTCGCCTGCTGCACGGCGCGCGTGCTCGGGGGGGTCGAGCAACGAGACGAACGTCCCGCCGTCGATCGCCAACATCGTGTGGAGGGCGACGAGGCAGCGCCCGAGCACCTCGTCGCGACGGGTGCCCCGGCACGGCGTCGCGTTCTCCACGGTCACGGCCAGCTTGATCAGCGGGACGCTGCCGTCGAGCGGCGACGCGGTGACGTGCACGCGTCCCCAGAGCGGCTCGCGCCGCCGGACGACGCGCCCGGCAACGGAGCCGTCGGCCGAGCGGATCAGCTCCGCGGTGGTCCCACCGTGAAATCGGAACGTCTCCTCGCGCGCTACGGCCCTCCCGGGATGCAGTGCGAGCGGCGCCAGGTCCACGACCTGGTCGAGCGCCTCGTCCCACTCGACGTAGACCTCGTCGTCGACCACGAGCTTCTCGACCGGTCGGAACTCGCCCTTCTCTCCGGAGCCCCTCCCGCGCGCCGGCGGCGCCTCGACTGAGCGGTGCTGTAGCTGGAGGCAGCGAACCCGGACGGCGAGGAGCGAAGCTGCGCCCGGGTCGGCGAGACATTCGGTGCGCGTCGACCAGCGCTCTGAGCCGTCGGCCTCGCTGAAAACTCGTGGGGTGAGCACGCCGAACTGCCAGCGCAGCTGGTTCTTTCGCGCCGATGCCCGGTAGGGGTACAGGACGTAGCCCTCGTAGAGCACCGCGTCCGCGATCGCGCGTGCCGCTGCGAAGCGGTCGATCTCGTCGGCGCTCACGGACCCTCCTCGCCGGCCTGCTTGAAGAGCTGCTCGAAGGCGAGGTCCCACGTGGGAAGAGCCCGCGATGCCTTGAACCGCTGGAGCCGGTCGAGGCAGTCCCTACTGACTCGCAACCAGCCGCTGTTGGGAAAGTAGAGGTCCATGGCGCCGCGCCACACCGACACCGGCATCCGGTACGAGGCTTCCGTGTCCCAGGGCACAGGTTCGGCGGAGAACCCGAGCTCCCCGCGGGTGAAGACCGTCCCCGAGAACAGCATCAACAGCGGGATTTCCCCGTCGGAGAGCCCGTGGAGATACTTCGCGCCCGCGATCTCGAAGTCGTAGGTGCACTGGACTGCCAGATCGACCGTCGTCGCACCGGTGAATCCTGCGACCGTCGTCGAGACGTGGGTCCACAGGAACGGATGCAGCGAGTCTCCCCAATGGGGCGTCTCACCGAACAGCTCGTACAGGCGCTCCTCCTCGTCGGTCGTGTAGCGACGCCGCTGGGGCTCGATACGGATCTGGCACCGCAGCGCCAGAGCATGGACGCTCGCGCCGCTGGTCTCCGACACCCCCAAGGCGAACAGGATGGTCGGCACCGCGGCGTGCGGCTCGGGACGGGCGTCGACGACCTCGAAGGCTAGGCTGGTCATCGGGCGCGCTCCCGCACACGCGCGAAGAAGCTGTCGAGCAGGTCGTGAGCCTCTCTCCCGCCGTCGAAGCCGCGCCACAGACGGCGAAGGTGCCCGACCAGCTCGTAGCACGCATCGATCGGGACGACGAAGCAGTCCGCTCCGCCTCGATCGGGTCGTGCACGCACGAGGAACGCCTCGACGTCGGGCTGGATGGAGTCCAACTCGGGATTCGCCTCGAGCACCTCCTCCCAGGTGTCGAGCGGCAGCTCGGACTCGGTGGCGCCTGCAGGTCCGGGATAGAACGCAGCGACGCGGCCAAGTGAGGAGTTCAGAAAGAAGAAGGCGACGCTCACCGGGACCTGCAGGCTGTCCCACTGGAGCGGCGAGAGCTCGAGGCCGGGAAACGATCGGTACCGATCGGGGACGGATCGGAAGTGGGCCCCGCCCGCGCCCTCTGACGTGAACAGCAGGTAGCAGCCTCGGCAGGCGCACATGAGGTTGCGGGCTTCGATGTCGACCAGATGCCCGTGCTCCTCGGGGATCGGCTCGCAGCACAGCTCACAGCTCTCGCCGGCTCGCTCCCACCGACGCGGGCGCGTCTCGCGGATCCGCTGCAACACCGCCAGCGGGTCGCTCATGCGCTTGCCACCTCGGAGGGACATCGGTCGTATGCCGGCTTCGGGCTCAACGTCACCGGAACGCTCGCTGCAGGGCGCGACGGCTCGTCGACGTCGATGCGGACGACCTCCGGCGCCGCCTCTACGATTGCCCGCTCGACGGCCATCTTGAGCGTCACGGCCGAGGACGCGCATCCGTCGCAGCTCCCGAGGAGCCGTAGTCGCACCGCGCCTTGCTCGGGGTCGATGGCGATCAGCTCGACGTCACCGGCGTGGGAAGCGAGGAACGGGCGAACCTGCTCCAGAGCGTCCTCCACACGGCTGGTCAGCGTCGCCGGGTGCAGACCGTGCACGAGCAGCAGGCTGGCGACGAGCTCGTCTCCGCAGAGCACGTCGACGAGCTCCGGTGCCCCCTCTTGTGCCAGCTCGAGGACGCGGGAGAGCCCCGCTCCGTAGAGGTCGGAGACGAGCCGCAGCACCTCTTCGGCAAGGGCGTAGGGTCGCTTGTCGGTAGTGGCCGACAACTCGTCGAGCAGCTGCTCGATCCGGTCGCCGGTCGCCCGAAGATTCTGTGGAGCGGGCATCGATTCCGCTGCTCAGACGGCTAGCTCGGGATTGGCCACCTGTGTGGGCGAATGGAGCTTCTTCAGCACCTTGCCCTTGCCTAGGTACATGTGCACGCCGCACGGCAGGCACGGGTCGAAGCTGCGCACGGTCCTCATGATGTCGATGCCCTTGAACTTCTCCCGAGAGTTCTCCTCGAAGATGGGCGTGTTCATCACGGCGTCCTCGTAGGGCCCCGCTGTGCCGTAGATGTCGCGGGGGTTGGCGTTCCACGGCGTCGGCGGGTAGGGGTGATAGTTCGCGATCTTGCCGCCCCTGATCACCATGTGATGCGACAGAACTCCCCGGACCGCCTCGGTGAAACCGCAGCCGATCCCCTCGTCGGGAACCTCGAACGGCTCCCACGTCTTCGTGTGGCCCCCCCGCACGTCGGCCAAGGCCTTCTCGATGAAATCGAGGGCCGATGCGGCTGCATAGGCCTGGAAGTACGTCCGGGCCCGATCCCGCTCGATGGTGTTGGACCACTGGGGGATCTTCCACTCGAGGTCGACCTCGGGCTTGAGCGCGGTCTTCGGCAGGTGAATGCGAACGCTGGCGCCCGTGGCCTTCAAGTGGTCGGTGTTCACGAGGCCGGACAGCGCCGTCGCCCAGAGTCGAGCCAGGGGCCCACCGCCGGTGTCCAGCGCGAGATGCTCCTGGCCATCGAACCAGCGGGGCGACATGACCCAGCTGTACTTGTCGTCGAAATCCCGCTTTTGCGGCTGGGGGTTGGTGTGCTGGTTCCACGGGTGCCGCCGGTCGACCGGATTGCCGAGAGGATCGTGCGTGACGAAGATTTCCTGGCCCTCCCAGTCGTCGTAAAACGACGAGCCGAGCAGGATGCGTATACCGAGGTTGATCTCGACAAGGTCGTTGGTGACGAGCTTGCCGTCGACGACGATCCCAGGGGTCACGCCCATCGCCCGGCCCCATGTAGTCATGTCCCGGTAGTCGAAGTTGCACACGGCCGGATCCTGGAACGCACCCCAGCAGCCGAGCAGGACGCGCCGGCGCCCAACCTCCTCGTAGCCGGGCAGCGCCTGATAGAAGAAGTCGAACAGGTCGTCATGCATCGGCACGACGCGCTTCATGAACTCCACATAGCGCATGAGGCGCGTGTAGTAGTCGGTGAAGAGCTGGATCGTCGCCGTCGTGCCGACACCGCCCGGATAGAGCGTGGAGGGATGGACGTGACGACCCTCCATGAGGCAGAACATCTCCCGGGTGTACCGGCTCACCTGGAGCGCCTCGCGGTAGAACTCCCCCGAGAACGGGTTGAGCGAACGCATGATGTCGCCGATGGTCCTGTAGCCGTGGGCGGCGGCGTGCGGGGCCTCGGTGCGGTTGGCCTGCTCGAGCACTCCCGGATTGGTCTCGGCGACCATCTTCTCGCAGAAGTCCACTCCGACCAGGTTCTCCTGGAAGATGTTGTGGTCGAACATGTACTCGGCGGCCTCGCCCAGGTTGACGATCTGCTCGCCCAACGCGGGTGGCCGCACGCCATATGCCATGTTCTGGGCGTAGCAGGAGCAGGTCGCGTGGTTGTCCCCGCAGATCCCGCAGATGCGGCTCGTGATGAAGTGCGCGTCTCGCGGGTCCTTGCCCTTCATGAAGATGCTGTAGCCGCGGAAGATCGAGGATGTGCTGTGGCACTCGGCGACCTTGGCCTTGCCGAAGTCGATCTTGGTGTAGATGCCGAGGCTTCCGACGATCCTGGTGATCGGGTCCCAGGCCATCTCCACCAACCCGTTGGCGTCCTCCGTGAAGCTCTTCGTGGCCATCGTCCTACCTCCAGATCCGCTTGTAACCGGTCGACAGCTCGTCGCCGGGCGATCGCCACTTCGGCTCCTCGTCGAGTGTGTGCGCCGTGATCCGGCGGAGCCCCCGGATGGCGCTGCCATAGAGACCGCTCGCCATCGTGGAGACCCGGGCTCCGGGCGGCTCGTCCATGAACGGCATGAACTTGTCGGGGAAGCCCGGCATCGTGCAGCCGATGCAGATGCCCCCGACGTTCGGACAGCCGCCCACCCCGTTGATCCATCCGCGCTTAGGCACGTTGCACTTCACCACGGGTCCCCAGCAACCAAGCTTGACGATGCACTTCGGCGAGCCGTACTCGTCCGCGAAATCGCCCTGCTCGTAGTAGCCGGCGCGGTCGCATCCCTCGTGGACTGTCTTCGCGAACAGCCACTGGGGCCGAAGGGACTCGTCGAGCGGGATCATCGGGGCCTGACCGGTGGCCTGGTAAAGGAGATAGAGAATCGTCTCGGAAAGGTTGTCCGGATGTGTCGGGCAGCCGGGGACGCAGACGATCGGGATGCCCGCCTTCGACTTCCAGCTCCAGCCCAGATAGTCGGGAACGCCCATCGCACCGGTCGGGTTGCCGGCCATCGCGTGGATGCCGCCGTAGCAAGCACACGTCCCCGCAGCGAGCACGACCAGTGCCTTCGGCGCGAGGCGATCGAGCCACTCGCTCGTCGTCATCGGCTGGTCAGTGTCCGGATTGTTGCCGAAGCCGCACCAGTAGCCCTCGCTCTTGATCGTCTCATTGGGGATCGATCCCTCGATCACCAGGACGAATGGATCAAGCTCGCCCCGGTCAGCCTTGAAGAACCACTCGATGAAGTCGTCCGCACCCCCGACCGGGCCGCACTCGAAGTCGATGAGCGGCCAGTGGACCGCTATCTTCGGAAGACCCGGAAGGCCGCCGAGGGCGATCTCCTCGATGCTCGGCTGTGTCGCCGACGTCAGCGCGACCGAGTCCCCGTCACAGCTGAGCCCGGCGTTGATCCAAAGGACGTGGACGAGGGCCTCGTCCGGCGGCGCCTCAGTTGCCGTCACGGCAGTGCCTCCCCTGGGTCACGCCGCGCCGAGTTGTGCGGCTGGGTCCGTGTTACGCCTCCCGTCCGGCTCTGTAAATGAGTGTCTTTTGCACACTCCAGCGGCACCCCTCCGGCGGGACCGCTGAACGGGGCCCGTTGACAGCGTCGGTCCCCAGGAGTACGAAAGGGGGTGAGGGAGGTCGATGGACGACGCCATGGCGACGACCGCCAGCAGAGCCTCGCGCTTCGAACTGGCGCCTCCTCGGCGCTTCATCCTGCCGGCCATCTTGCTGCTGCTGTCCGAGCGGCCCGGCTATGGCTACGGGCTGCTGCCGTGCCTGGAGGAGTTTCGCTTCGGACACGTCGATCGGCCGGCGGTCTACCGGGCTCTGATCCAGCTCGAGCAGGACGGCCTCGTCGAGGCGTCCTCGCAGAGCCCGACCGCCGGTCAAGCACGGCGGCTCTATCGGGTCACTCCCCTCGGCGAGCGAGTGCTGCGCGTGTGGATGGGGGTGGTCAAGGAGGAGCACGACCACCTCGGTCAGGTCTTGCGCCGGTATCAGGCGACCGGCACCACCGATGCCGTGCTCGCCGAGGTCGAGGGTGGCTGGTCGGCCGCCCTCGGATCCAGCTGGTCGGCCGTGTCGTCAACGTCGGCCGCGAGACGGCGCCTCATGCCGGTCGCGCCGGACACGATGGCCTCGCTCGCACAGCTCGGCGAGTGCGCCGCGGCCGCCGGAGCAGATGCTGATCGAGCCGAGGTGGCACTGCCCCGACGCTTTCGCCTGCTGCCCGACAGGTCCGTGGTCCTCATCGAGGTTCGCTCGACGGTGGGCCCGTTGACCTTCGGCGCCATCGGCGTCAGCGGTTCGGTCGAGGCGGCCATCGTCGACGGCGTGCCGAGCGCGGACGAATCGGCGAGGGCGCACCTGGAGATCGACGTGGCCAGGCTGAGCTCGGGCAACAACTTGTACGACGCCGAACTGCACCGCCGCATCGACGCCCGTCGCTTCCCGACGGCCACCGTCGAGCTGTGCGAGTGCGCGCAGAGCGGCCCCGGCTCGCGCTACCGGCTGGAGGGCGAGGTCACCTTCCACGGGGTGACCCGAGTAGCGCAGGGTTCCGTTACCGTCGAGGCCGCTTCCGATCGCCGCCTGGTCATCACCGGCGAGCAGGTGCTCGATATTCGGGACTTCGAAATACCGTCCCCGACGGTGCTGATGTTCCGCATCTACCCCGACGTACGCGTTCGCCTCCACGTCGAGGCGGACCAGGACGAGGCTGATCTCGACGCGTTCCATCCCGACGAGATCCGACGGTTGGAGGTCGATATGGAGGAAAGCCCGTGAAGGTCATCCTGGCGCTCGTGGTCGGCTACGTGGTGGGCGCCAAGACCGGCGGCAAGGAGCTCGACGAGCTGAGACGATCCGTCAAAGCCTTGGGCGGGAGCGACGAGCTCGCCGACGTGGTCTCAGCAGCGCGGATCCAGCTCGCTCGTGCCCTGCGCGAGGTCGCCGAGATCGTCGGCGGTGCGCGCCCGGTACCCGACACGAGCGCCGATCTGGTGGAGCAGGTCAGGCATCTCGTGGGCCAAGACTGACCGTCGGCGTACCGCTGTCGGCGATCTCCTGACCTAGGCCCCGCAGCCCGACGACCGCCCCGGCCGATCCGATCGCGGGCCGCGCGCGCACGCGGACCGCCCGGACATGGCCATCGGGACCCACCACCCGGTAGCTGCCCTCGAAGGTCCGCCCGGACGCGACTGCCTGCTCCATGGCCGAGCGGACGACGTCACGGTCCTCCGAGTGGATCAGGTCGAGATAGGACTCGAAGGTGCCGTCGAAGTCGAGCGGATCGACACCGTGGATCCGGTGAAACTCGGCGCTCCACTGCACCGCGCCGGTCCGGAGGTCCCAGAGCCAGCTACCCACGTGCGCGAGCGCTTCGCCTTCCTTCACGCGGGCTTCGACCTCAGCCAAGCTGGCCTGGGCTAGGCGCTGCTCGGTGACATCACGGACGATCACGAGCGAGCAGGCCGACAGCACGTCGGCCCCGGTAAGCGGGCACAGCGACAGCGAAACGGGCATCGGCATCCCGTCCGAGCGCACCACCTCGCTCTCGAAGTGCCTGATCCGGTCCCCGGCGAGCACCGCCTCGCTCACGGCCCGCACTTCGCCGCGCAGGTGCTCGGGGAACAGCACCTGGAGTGAGCGGTGGAGGACTTCAGCTGTCGTACGGCCGAACAGCCGCTCGGCCGTTGCGCTCCAGCTAGCGACCCTTCCCTCGGCGTCGCAGATGAATATGGCGTCGTCGGACATCTCGACGATCGCTCCCACGAGCACGTTCGCGCTCACCTCGTCGCGTCGCGCGCCACCCCCAACAGCCATCCCCGCCCCAGTCCCTGCCAGGAAGCTCGCAGCGCACGTCCACGCCGACGTACTGCCACCGTAGGTCGTGTCCGCCATCACGTGACCATGACGAGCTCCTCACAGGAAGATGACAATCGCATGACAGGCTCCCCACATGGGACTTCGTCGATTCGTGCTCATCGCTCTCGTCGCGTTCGTGCCGGTGCTCTCCAGCGGAGCAGTCGCCTCCGCATCGGTGTCGCACTCCATCTCGGTGACCATCGCCATCGAAAAAGGTGGCTACGTGCCGAACTACTACGCCATCCACACCGGAGACGCCGCCCACTTCGTCAACAAGGACAGCGTCGTGCATGAGGTCGCCTTCAAGGCCGCCTCCGGCTACAGCTGCACGCCGTCACCGCTCGTGCTCCAGCCGGGTGGATCGGGGATCTGCACGTTCGAGCACGTGGGCACTTATGCCTACGCCGACCCGAAGGTCGGCGGAGTCACCTACCGCGGGACCATCGTCGTCAATCCGACGGACGTGCCTGCC
Organism: Acidimicrobiaceae bacterium; assembly: GCA_025464005.1. Lineage (GTDB taxonomy): Bacteria > Actinomycetota > Acidimicrobiia > Acidimicrobiales > Bog-793 > RYN-46. The sequence continues at coordinate 30,323 of JAODBO010000135.1, forward strand.
CACTTCACGAGCCCTGCATCGGCGACCTTCCTCACCGGCACCGAGACGAGCTTCACCGTGCAGGCCTCCGGCATCCCCGCGCCGACCGTGACGATGTCGGGCACGCTCCCCGCCGGGCTCGCCTTCAGCGCCGCGACGGCCGGGTCGGCGACTATCTCCGGAAGGACAGCGGGTCCTCCGGCGAGCTACGCAGTCACGATGCTCGCTGCGAACGGCTACGGGCCGGTCGCGACGCAGACGCTCACGATCACTGTCGCCCAGCCACCCGCACCCGGCTACCTCGTCGGCCAAGCTTCGGGGGCTGCGTTCGCCTACGGCCAGGCACAGGCCGGTGTTGCGGTGTCGGTGAACGCCAGTGTCCGGCCGATCGTGTCGGTCTCGCGCAGCCCAGGCGATCTCGGCTACTACCTCGTCACGGCCCAGGGGGGCGTCTTCAACCTGGGTGGCGCGCCGTTCTTCGGGTCGGAGGCGGGCCGACGCCTGAAGGCGCCGGTGAGTGCCTTCGCTACGACCCCGGATGGCAAGGGCTACTGGCTCGTCTCGAGGGACGGGACCGTCTACGCCTTCGGGGACGCGAAGACGTTCTCGTCGCTATCGGTCAACGTCCGGACCCGCCCCGTCGTCGCGATCGGCTCATCGGCGGACGGCAACGGCTACTGGCTCGCCACTGCGGCGGGCAACGTCTACAACTTCGGCAACGCCGCGTTCTACGGGTCGCCGGCATCCACGCGGCTGGTCCACGGTGTCGTCGACCTGACGGTGAGCCCAGATGCCAGGGGCTACTACGTCGTCACGTCCACCGGCAACGTCTACAACTTCGGCGACGCCGGCTTCTTCGGCTCGAAGGCGACGGCGAGGCTGGCTCGGCCGATCGTCGGATTGACCGCGACCCTCGACGGCAAGGGCTACTACCTCCTCACCTCGGCAGGGAACATCTACGGCTTCGGTGATGCGCTCTTCTACGGGTCACCGGCGCTCGCCAGGCATCCAGGATCTGTCGTGGGACTCGCGATTCCTGACTGAGGGCTCGGCGTAACACAGCGCACGTGGGGGCGAGGATCTCAGCAGACGTAGTCAGGATCGAGGCTGTAGGGCGACGGCTCGCTGCCCGGGGTCTCCTGGAGCAGCCACGGGACACCACCGGCGAAGTCCACGCCGTTGTTCGTGCCCCCGTACACGGCCGTCCCGGCGCACCAGGACGCGAGCGTCGAGCTCGAGAACAGGCCTGACTCGGTATAGGGCGGATTCGTCCACGGTACGCCTGCCACCCAAAGAGGCACCTGCGGTCCGCTCGGGACGAACGGGCCGGCGATCGTCGCGAACTGCGGGCTCGTCGAATAGATCCCGACGGTGACATTGCCCTGGTGCAGCGCGTCGATCGCCCCTTGGATCGTCTGGTCGTTGAGTGCCGTCGAGCCGGACCAGTACGCGGAGGGAAAGTTCGAGTAGTCGTTCTTCGAAAGGTTCGTGTTCTCCACGTCGACCCACCAGATATTCGTCGAGACACCGGCCGAGGTCGCGGACGCCAGCGCTTGCTTCGCGCCGTTGAAGCCGTAGTTGTACGCGACACAGCTCGGGACCGCCGTTCCGGAGAGCGTCGAGCAGGTCCCTGCCGGTCCACTCGCCGCCTGGGACTGTGCGGCCGCCGTCGTGCCCGGGGAGTTGAGGAACAAGTAGAGCTGATAATGGTTGCCGCTCGTGCCCGCCGCGCCCGTTGCCCACGCCGCCTCTGATGCAAGGCAGCTGTTGCTCGAGCTGTCGAGCCAGCCCGCCACCTCGAGGATCGAGATCCCCGAGGAGCTAGGAAGGCTCGGCGACGCCGTGGTGGGGCTCCCGGTCGAGCATTGGTAGTTGGAGATGTCGTAGCCGAAGAGGCCGTGAACCGTCGTGGGGGAAGACGCGAGGATCGGAGTCGGCGTCGAGACGACGGGCGGCAGAGGTGGCACAGGTCGCCGGAACAGCGAGATGACCTGGGTCTTAGCCTTCAGCGGGGCGTGCACGAGGGAGCCCTCGAACTGAGCGTCACCGAAGTTGAAGACCTGGCCGTGCGCGGTCACGATCCAGTAGCCCTGCCCGTCTGCGCTGGCGGTGATCCCGACAACGGGCTTGGTCATGTGCTTGTGCACCGGCGAACCGAAGAACCCAGCATCGCCGTAGTTGTAGATGTTTCCTGCCGACGTTACGAGCCAGTAGCCCTTGCCGCCGACGGAAGGAGCGATCGCGACGACAGGAGCCGCGAGCGTCTTCTTCGCAGCCCCGATCGCCGGAGCGTCGCCGAAGCTGTAGACGAGGCCGTTCGCGGTGGCGAGCCAGTAGCCCTTGCCGTCCGGCGTCACCGCGATGCCGACGACCGGACTTGTGAGGTGATCGTGCACAGCCGAGCCACAGAACGCTGCATCGCCGTAGTTGTAGATCGCTCCGCCTGAGCCGACCAACAGGTAGCCGCCGGAGTCCGGCGTCGCCGCGAAGGCGACGATCGGCTGAGCGTGCTTCACGTGCACGGCCGAGCCATAGAAATGTGCATCGCCGTAGCCGTGCACGCTCCCTTTCGACGTAGCGAGCCAATAACCGTCACCGTCGATCGTGGGCGCGGCACCGATGACGGTGCCGACGAGCCGACTGTGCACGGCCGATCCGTAGAAGGCAGCGCCGTAGTTGCGCAGTGCGCCGTTGGTCTCGGCGAGGTAGTAGGCATTCGACGCTTCAGGCGACGTCAGGTACGAGATCGCGGGTGCGGTCTTCCCCGGCTGCGAGCAGGCGACCACCGTGGCCCGCGTGGCGACGTGCGCGTGGAGAACCGAAGCCGGCGGGCTCGTTCGGGTCGGCCCCACCCGCAACATCCGCGTCGCGCTCGGCGCGGGGCCGCTGCTGTGAGCCGTCGCAGGGGTGGACGCTTGCGCGCCGGAAAGTGGGCCGACGGCGAGCACAACGGCCGCGCATGTGCCCTGAATTGCCAAACCCGAGAACCTCCGCAGGTGCTTCACGAAACAACCCGTCTCCTCGCATCGATGCCAAGCGGCCGCGGACGTCCTAAGTAGAGCCAAAACGGTGCCGAATGCACGGTAGTGCTGCCAGACGCCGAAACGGTGTCAAGGGGACCCACGGCTCCTCGAGCACTTGCAAGGACTCGGCTCGCCTGACCGCGGCGGTTTCGAGCTAACCAAGAGGATTCTCTGTTGTTCTTGGCATTCCTCTCGACCCTTTCACCGCTTGCTCTCAGCGAGAAACCGGTGCACCCTCCAACGACGGCTCCATCCTGAGAACTGTCGTCGGGAACACGGCGAAAAGTGCTCACGGAAAGGACAAGGTGCGGCGACCGAAGTCGGGTTGACCGGAATGATGACCGTATTGCTCCTCACCATCCCATTCATGATCCTGGGGACAGCGCTCGCCGTGGCACCACTCATCTGGGCGATGAAGCACGAAGCCGCTTCCGGCTCGATCGAGACGACGGCGCCCGTCGCACCGGCCACCGAGCGCGAGCCGCTCGCCGCCTAGAAAGCTCGCGGAGCGAGCCGCCAGACAGAGCCTTCGAAGCGACCCATACTTCAGCTATGCCAGGCGCTGCGGCAGCCGTGGAGATCCCCGATATGCGAAATCGAGCACGCCATCTCCGCTTGTCCTGGCATGTTTCGCGTCGGGCGGTCGTGGTGAGTCAATGGCGCGACGGGGTGTGCGTAGCGAGTACCCCGATCGACCTTGCCGACGTGCCGGACGCCATCAACTTGCTGGTGCGGGCCCTCCAGGAAGGCGCTAACGCGCCTCCGGCTCCCGAAGACCCTCCGACAGTGCTCTCCGTCCGAAGCGATATTCACGCATTGGTCCGGTCCTGGCTTCGCCCGCGCATGGCTTCGATCGTCGCCCTCGCGCCAAGTCGGGCACACAGTCGGACCGCTGCCGGCAGTAAGGGCTAGCCGGCCCTTCTCGTCAACACCCGGTACGGCGCGAGGTAAGTATCCAGGACCTCGGTCGAGATCCGACCCCGCTCGGCGATCGGGATGCCCTTCTGTTGGGCCCACTGGCGAACTGCCGAGGGTCGCGCAAGGTAGGACTCGAGCACTTCCGCCGGGAGCGGACCCCGGTCACCGATCGCGACGCCATTACGGCGCGCCCATCCGCGAACGACCGATGGACTCGCCCGATAGAGCTCGCGGACGGTGTCTGGAATTCGGCCGCGCTCGGCTACGTCTATTCCTCGTTCGCGGGCCCATTGGCGAATTGCGGCGGTGCTCTCAAGCGATTGCGTTGTTTCTATGCTGGTCACAGGGCCCATGATAATGCACTCCGGTGCACTCCAAGTTCAACTCCCGAAATCACCGCCTCGAGATGACGCTGGAGTTGTGGTCCGAGAAAGTCGGGATAGTTCGCGAAACTCGGCGTGCTGCAGCTCGGTTGCGGACAAATCCCGGCTTTTGGCCTCGTTCCTGCCGGCGAACGCGGCGAAGGATTGCCGGAGGGACGCGCTTTCGTTGCTCGCCTGCGACGGCAAGAATGGACGAGTGCCGGAGCGATGCCGTTCCCCTTTTCGTCGTGGTCTTGCCGCCGCGTGCGGATTGGCGATCGCGTGGACGCCGGTCGGGGCGCGCGCCGCACGCGTGACGGCCACCTCGCTGACGAGCTCCGCCCCCGGCAAGGCATCGGTGGGACGGGCGCCCCGCGGCGCCCGTTTGCTCTATCCGCGTCCCGCGGCGCCCGTCCAGCCGGAGCCGTGCCCGCCACCGCCGCTCCCGCCGGGGCCACCACCGCCGCCGCTCGGGCCGCCGATCGTCCGGGAGGCCGCGGTCCCGATCGCCAAAGCTCCGACGCCCCGGCACGTCGATGTGTCGGCCATCTCGGGGAAAGGGATCTGGCTCACCGTGTGGCCGGGCTCGTCGCTCGACGTGAGCAAGGTCGTCGCAACGGCTCGCGCCGCGGGACTGCGCCAGATCTGGGTGCGTACGGGCAGCAGCCACGATGGCTTCTATGGCGGGCGGACGCTTGGGGCGTTGCTCGGCGCGGCGCACGCGAGCGGGATAGCAGTGATCGCCTGGGATTTCCCGACCCTGTCGAACCCAGCCGCCGACGCGACGCGCGCGGCCGCCGCATTGCGGGCAGGGGCCGACGGCTTCGGCGCGGACATCGAGTCCCGCGCCGAGGGTACCTACCTCACTTCGCGACGAGTCGCCTACTACCTATCGCTCGTGCGGGCAGCGGCCGCGGACAAGCCGGTGGTCGCCATCGTTCCTCGGCCGACGAGCCTTTCGCTGGGCGCATACCCCTACGCGGCCGAGGCACCGTTCGTCGACGCGTTCGCACCGATGGTCTACTGGTCCTGTACGGAGCCCGGGGTCGCCGTCAGCACGGCGATCGCCGCACTGGCCCGTCTGCGTCCGGTTGCTCCGATCGGCCAGGACTACAATATGGCGACCGAAGGAGGACGGCACGGGCTGCCGTCCGGCCGGGAGATCTGGCGCTGCCTCGACGTCGCCTACCGGGACGGCGCTCTAGGGGCGAGCCTGTACGACCTCGAATCCGGCGGCCATCCGCAGCTTGCAGCGCTCGGCGGGTACCCGTGGTGAGGGCTTTAGGACTAGTAGCCGCCGCGGTAGCCGTACCCGCTGCGCGTCGTCGTCTGCGTAGTCGTCGAGCCAGTCGTCGCGAGCTTGGCTACCGAGAAGCCGCCGATGCCCTGCCCGGAGACCTGACCCGCCTTCGTGTCGCTGGCGAAGCGGTACAGCGGCTTGCTGTGGTAGGTCACCTGGCGGACGCCATTCGCACGGGTAGCCACGCCGAGGCCGGAGACACCCTTGCCCACAGGGGTGACGCCAGCAGGCACAGACAGCACGGGCCAGGCGGCGACGCACCCGCCGGTGCAATTGGAATGGTTCTTCGTGTCCTTCGCGTAGGTGTAGAGCGCGAAGCCCTTCGCGTTGACGAGGATGGTGCCGTACTTAGCGCTCTTGATGGTGTGCACGACCGTTGCCGTCGTTAGTCGCGCCGTTGCGCTGGCAGGTGCCGAGATGCTCGCAACGCCGACAACGCTGCCGACGAGCGCTCCGACCGGAAGTAGCCGTACGGCGAGTAGCCGTCCGTATCGTGACATCGACGTAGTTAGTTCCATGGATGTAATCCTCCGCTCGAGAATTCGCTCGTGCACAGGACTACGGACAAGAGGACGTCAGGGATTGCGCGGGCCTCAGGGCAGCTGCCCGTCCGCGATCAGAAACGCCTCGAGCTGCTCGACGACGAAGCCATGGTCGTCGACCTGCGGCAATCCGGACACGCCCACGGTGCCGACCGGCCCGACATGGCGCACGAGGACGGGGAAGACGCCGCCGTGAGCCGCGAAGCGATCGGTGTCGAGGCGAGAGGACGTGTCGAAGTCATTTCCTTCGGCTCGAAAACGCGTGCCCACCAGGTACGAGGAGTGACCGTAGCGATCCACGACAGCGGACTTCCGGTCGATCCAGGCGTCGTTGTCGCTGCTGGTGCCCGCCAACGCGGCATGGAACAGGCGCTGGCCGTTGCGTCGGACCGAGATCACCAACGGCAGGCGGCGTGCCCGCGCCGCCTCGACGAGGTGAACGCCGAGGCGCCATGCCGTCTCCTCGTCGAAGCGCCGAAACACCAAGCGGGCTTCCTGGTCGACCAGCTCCGACAGCAGCCCGGCGATGTCCTCGCTCACGAGCTCACGGACTGGAGCGCCGGTGCCGCTTCTTCACCTGCGCCGTTCCCGGCGCGCCCTGAGCCGACGGATCAGCTTGCGAAGGATGAAGCGCACGTATCCTGTCTACTTCATCTCGCGCCACTCCAGCAGCTCAGACTCCTGTGCGGCTCCTGTGCGTGGCTCAGTCCCCGTAGTTGAACGTCGCCGTGCAGCCGCCGTCGACGGTCACGATCGAGCCGGTCATGAACGAGCTGGCGTCTGAGGAGAGGAACACCGCCACGCGCGCGATCTCGTCGGGACTCGCCTGGCGCCCGAGGGGCTGGCGCGCCGCGTTCGTCTCCCGTTGTGCCAAAGCCGCCGCCGCCGCTTCGGTGGACATCCGAGCACGGTGACCACCCATATCCGTGTCCGTATATCCAGGACAGATCGCGTTGACTCTCAGGCCGTCTGAGCCGTAGTCGACTGCGAGCTGTCGAGTGAGATTCACCACGCCGCCTTTCGAGGCGCAATAGGCGGCCGACAACGGTGCTCCGATGAGGCCGTACGTGGAAGCGATGTTCACAATGGAGGCAGCGTCACTGGTCAGGAGAAGCGGAATCGCGAATTTCGCGCAGAGGAATGGGCCACGCAGATTGACCGCGATCGTGCGATCCCATTCCTCGATGCTCGTCTCGTGCAATCGTTCTGAGCCGCTGGCGACGCCGGCGTTGTTCACCAAGATGTCGAGTCGTCCGAAGGCTTCGACAACGCCTGGGATCAGTCCCCGTACCTGCTCCGGGTCGGACACGTCGCAAGCTAGAGACGTCGCTTGACCCCCAGCGGCGACGATGTCCTCGGCCGTCGCCCTGATGGCGTCGCTTACGTCGCAGACCGCGACGGAGGCGCCGGCGGCGCCCATGGCGATAGCGGTCGCGCGCCCGATACCGCTGGCTGCTCCGGTCACGAGCGCTACCCGCCCCTCGAGGACATTCGATCCTTGCACATTTACCTCAGTTCAACCAGGAAAATCACAGTGATTTACCAACTCGGACGTCTTCGAGCATAGCTTGGCTCGACACCGATCCCTCGGAGTAAAGCGCGTCCTGGCCCCACCGGTAGCCCGATTCGGTGAGCATCCGACGAGCCGGCATCGACCATGGTGAGGAGTCGCGCGAGGGGCGGCACCCAGTCGAGATCTCGCTCCGCTCCGCGATGCGCGGCCGGCTTCGAACGCGCTCCGTGCGCGCTACACCACAGCGAGGTCCCCTACGCGTCGCGCACCGGGCGCCAGCCGTCCGGTTCAGCCGACGGCCGACCTCCCCAGGGAGGAAACTCGCTCGATACCTGCGCTCGAGGCGTGCGAAGGCTCGGTATCACTGCAGGTCACCTGCAGATAGGAAACACGAAGTTCACATATTTCCGAGGGGGAAACACGAAGTTCACACTCCCCGGTTGACATTAACTATCTTCTATAGAATTGTCTCGACATCCGGCACCAAAGGGGTGCCATGCACAGTGGGGGTGTCCCTAGTGCCGCGACTGAACCGTGCGGAACGACGACTGAGTCCCATGGGAAGACGACGCCGCGCCACGGCGCCCGGGGTCGCCCTCGCGGCCCTGCTCGTGGGGGGCGGAGTAAGTGCCGCGAGTGCGAGCGCGAGCTCCAGCTCGAGCCGGGGGTCGTCTGCAGGAACTCCCGTGCGCGGCGGCAACCTGGTCATAGCCCGCACCCAGGACTCGCAGTCGATGAACAACACGACGGTCTTCGACAACGAGTCCATCTGGGTCTTCGAGCAGATCTTTCAGCCCCTCTACACCGTGACCTCGGACGGCAAGGGCGTCACGCCCGATCTGGCGACTTCGTACACGGTCTCGAAGGACAAGAAGACCTACACGTTCACCCTGCGGTCGGGCGTGAAGTTCTCCACCGGCGCGGCGATGACCTCCGCCGACGTCAAGTTCTCCATCGACCAGGATCGCGCCGCCGCTCAAGGCTGGGGCTACATCGACGGAGCGATCAAGGACGTGAAGGCGCCCACGCCCTCCACTGTGGTCATCGACCTCAAGTACCCCTGGGCGCCGCTGCTCGCGGACCTGTCACTGTTCGCCAACGGCATCGTTCCCAACAACTACGGCGGGAAGACCGAGGCGGCCTTCTACACCGCTCCGGTGGGAACCGGGCCGTTCAAGTGGGACTCCTGGACCAAGGGCTCGTCCCTAAAGCTGGTTCGCAACCCCTACTACTGGCAGAAGGGCCTCCCCTACCTCAACAGCGTGACCTGGACCGACGTCCCAGCTGACAACACCCGGGAGCTACAGATCAAGGGCGGCCAGGCCCAGGTCGACGAGTTCCCGGCCTGGTCGACGATCGCCAGCCTGAAGGCCACACCGGGGATCACGATGGACCTGTTCAACTCCACGCGCACCGACTACCTGTTGCTCAACGAGAAGTCGGGACCGTTCACCGACGTGCACATCCGGCGGGCCATTTCGATGGCGATCAACCGGGCGTCGCTCGTGCGGGCCGTGCTGTTCGGCAACGGCAAGCCGGCCAACTCGCTCTTCCCGCCCCAGGTTCCGTACTACCAGGCCTCGACGCCAGGGCTGACCTACAACCTTGCAGCGGCGAAGAAGGAGATGGCCAAGTCCTCGAAGCCACACGGCTTCACCACCACGCTCCTCGTCCCCGCCGGTCAGGCCGACTACGTCACCGACGCCGAGATCCTCCAGGCCAACCTGGCGCCCCTCGGGATCAAGGTCCAGATCCAGCAGCTCGACCCCAATGTCGTAACGACCCGCTACCAAGCGCTGAACTACGACATGACGTTCTCCTACTGGACGATGGACATCCCCGACCCGGACGAGCTGGCCGAGTTTGCTGTGGACCCGAAGGCGGGGTCGAAGTCGTTCTTCACGGACTACAACGACCCGACGGTGGTGACGGACACGCACCTCGCGGAGCAGACGCTGAGCACCACGACTCGTCAGCAGCTCTACAACAAGATCCAGGACCTTTCCGCCCAGGATGCCTTCATGGCCTTCCTGTACTACTCGCCCTACGCGTACGCCACGTCCAGCTCGGTGCACAACTTCTTCGTGACACCGCTCGGCAACTACCCCCTTGCAACGACGTGGATCGGCAAATAGGCCGATAGCAAGATGGCGCAGCTCTTCCTCGTCGGTCGCCGCCTCGTTCAGCTGATCCCCACGCTGTTCGGCGTCACGCTCGTGGTGTTCTTCATGATCCACCTGATACCCGGTGACCCAGCGCGCACCGTCCTCGGACTACACGCCACTCCGAGGGCGGTCGCGCTGTTGCACAAGGAGTGGGGGCTGAATCGCTCGCTGCCGTCGCAGTACTGGCTGTTTCTCGACCGCCTCGTGCACGGCAATCTCGGGCAGAGCCTCTTCTACTCGACCGGGACCACCGGCCTGATCGAGGGGCGCCTACCAGCGACCGCCTGGCTGCTCATCTACGCCACGCTGCTCGTCGTCGTCATGAGCGTGCCCCTCGCGATGCTGGCCGCCACGAAGAAGAACGGCGTGCGGGACCACTTCGTGCGGGTCATCCCGCTGTTCGGCCTCGGAATGCCGTCGTTCTGGGTCGGGATCATCCTGGCGGAGATCTTCTCCATCAAGCTGCGCCTCTTTCCGGTGGACGGGTTCGGTAGCGGATTCTTCGGCCACCTGCGGTACATGTTCCTCCCCAGCTTCACGGTCGCCCTCGCGATGGCTCCGGTGGTCATCCGCAGCCTCCGCGCCAGCATGCTCGACATGCTCTCGATGGACTTCGTCGTCACGGCCCGATCCAAGGGAGTGCCCGGGCCTCGTCTGTTCATCAGGCACGTCCTGCGCAATGCCGTTCTTCCCACCGTGACGGTGCTCGGGCTCAACGTCGGCTTCCTCATCGGCAGCACGGTCATCATCGAGCAAGTCTTCGCCCTGCCGGGGATCGGCAGCCTGATGGTGAACGCGATCTTCAACCGGGACTTCCCCGTCGTCCAGGGCGTGACTCTCGTGTTCGGGGTCCTCGTGGTCGGGGTGAATCTGCTGACGGACGTCGCATACTCGGCCCTCGACCCGCGAGTGAAGATCAGCCGTTGACGACGATCGCCCCGTCGCCCTTGGTCCCCGTGGAGCAAGCGGCGCCTCGCCGCGCCACGTGGTTTCGGCAGCCCGCGCTCGTCATCGGCCTCGGCATCACGGGGACCATCGTGCTCCTGGCCGTGCTGGCGCCGTGGATCAGCGGTTACAACCCCAATCAACAGAACATCGCTTCGAGCCTTCTCGGCCCGAGCGCACAACACCTCCTTGGCACGGACGACCTCGGGCGCGACGAGTTCACCCGCCTGCTCTACGGAGCCCGGGTCGACCTGCAGGTCGGGTTCCTCGCCGTGCTCTTCCCCTTCATCATCGGCACGTTCCTCGGGAGCCTCGCCGGGTACTTCGGCAAATGGGTCGACCTCGTCATCATGCGGGTCGTGGACATCGTGGTGGCCTTCCCCTTCTACGTGCTCATCATCGCCCTGGTGTTCGTGCTCGGGCCGGGCCAACGGAGCATTTACATCGCCATCACCGCCGTCGGCTGGGTGTCCTACGCGCGCATCGTGCGCGGCGAGATCCTCGTGGCCAAGCAGCAGGAGTACGTGCTCGCCGCCCAGTCCGGCGGCTTGTCGAGCGCGAGAATCATCCTGCGCCACGTCCTTCCCAACGTGATCACCCAGAACGTGGTGTATGCCATGTCCGACATCGTCCAGGACATCCTCGCGATCGTGACGCTGAGCTACCTCGGTCTCGGGATCGCGCCTCCGACGGCCGACTGGGGCTCGATGATCGCCGAGGGACAGAATTTCCTCACGACACAGTGGGAGCTCGCTACGGTGCCGGGCTTCGCGGTCGTGCTCACAGGCATCGGCCTGTCGCTCCTCGGCGACGGCCTCGCCGACGTGCTGCGGGTGGACCGGCGATGACGAGAGGAACGGTGCAGCGATGACCGCCACGCTCGAGGTCGAGGATCTCTCGGTCCGCATCAACTCTCGGCGCGGAGCGCTTCCCGCGGTGCAAGGCGTTTCGTTCGAGGTGCAGCGCGGCCAGGCGTTCGGGCTGGTGGGCGAGTCGGGTTCAGGGAAGAGCATCACGCTCAAGGCGCTGCTCGGCCTGCTGCCACCCGAGGCCGCCATCTCCGGCGGGCACGTGCGCCTGGACGGCGAGGACCTCGTCACGGCCTCTCAGCGCCGGCTACGCCAGATCCGCGGCCCCGAGATGTCGATGGTCTTCCAGGAGCCGATGAGCGCCCTCAACCCGGTCATGCGGGTGGGCGACCAGATTGCCGAGGGCCCACGCCTGCACCTCGGTCTCGGTCGTTCGGGCGCCGCCGCACGCGCCGTCGAGCTGATGCGCAAGGTCGGCATCCCGGACCCGGAGCGGCGGTTTCGCTCGTACCCGCACCAGTTCTCCGGCGGGATGCGCCAACGAGTGATGATCGCGATCGCACTCTCGTGCAATCCGCGAGTCGTGCTGTGCGACGAGCCGACTACTGCCCTCGATGTCACGATCCAGGATCAGATCCTTCGGCTCCTCACCGCACTGTGCGCCGAGTCCGGGACGAGCCTGGTCTTCGTCACACACGACCTTCCCGTGATCGCCCAGGTGTGCCAGACCGTCGCCGTGATGTACGCGGGACGGATCCTCGAGCGCGGTCCGGTCAGCGAGATCTTTCGCGAGCCCCGTCATCCCTACACCCTCGGGCTGCTCCGATCCGCCCCCAACTTCGAGGAGAACCGGTCCGGGCTCGTCCCCATCGCAGGTTCGCCGCCCAGCCTGCGCTCGCTTCCGGGCGGGTGTCCGTTCCATCCGCGCTGCCCATTCGCCACCGAAGACTGCTCGACAGCGGCCACCGAGCTTCGCGTCGTGGCTGCGGATCGCGTCACGGCCTGCATCCACGACGACCGAGCCCTCCACGCACAGCTGTTGCAGCCGGTGATCTCGTGACCGACCGCGCGGCCGCGACCGAGCCCATCCTCACGGCGCGCGCCGTCTCGGTCTCGTTCGACACCGGCGGCACTCTCGCCGATCGTTTCCGCCGACGTGAGCGTGTGCTTCGTGCCGTCGACGGGGTCGATCTCGATCTCCGCCGAGGCGAAGCGCTGGCCCTCGTCGGCGAGTCGGGCTCCGGCAAGTCGACCTTCGCCAAGGCCGCGGCTGGATTGATCCCGCCGAGCGGAGGCGAGTTCGCCTTCGAGGGCCGCACCCTCGGTGCCCGTCGAGACCGCTCCGACACCCGCCGCATCCAGATGGTCTTCCAGGATCCGTACTCGTCGCTCAATCCGCGGATGACGGTCGGCCAGATGCTGCGCGAGCTGCTCAAGTTCCACTCCGTTGTGCCGGCCGACCAGGTCGCCGCGGAAGCGGCGCGCCTCATCGTCGCGGTCGGCTTGACCGAAGACGCTCTGCACGCCTATCCCCGGCAGTTCTCCGGCGGCCAGCGTCAACGGGTGGCCATCGCTCGGGCTCTGGCCCTGCGACCCGACGTGCTGATCGCCGACGAGCCGGTGTCGGCTCTCGACGTCTCGGTCCAGGCGACGATCCTCAACCTCCTCGACGAGCTGCGGGCTCGGATGAACCTCACCTTGCTCTTCATCGCCCACAACCTTGCGGTCGTGCACCATCTCTGCGATCGGGTCGCCGTGATGTACCTGGGCCGCATCGTCGAGGTCGCCCCGACCGGCGAGCTGTTCACCTCGCCCCGCCACCCCTACACGCGGGGACTGCTCGACGCGATCCCGCGCCTCACCGACACGAGGACCGGAATGGCCCCGGCCCTCGAGGGCGATCCCCCCAGTCCGCTCGCCCTGCCCTCGGGCTGCCGCTTCCGCACCCGGTGCCCGATGGCGGCGCCGGTGTGTGCTCGGGTCGACCCGCAGCTGCGGACCTCCCCCGATGCGAGACTCCCTGGCCAGTCGTTCGAGCACGCTGTGGCGTGCCACTTCGCCTTCGGCGAGCGGCCGGACGAGGAGCGCCCTTCGCCGGTCGAGCAGCGAAACGCCGAGCCGGCGCCGGTCGAACGACCGTCGCGACGGTGATGAACTCTACGGAAAGGCAGATGCCGTGAAAGTGTTCTTGTCGAGCGACATGGAGGGCACGGCCGGCGTCGTTGCCTGGGAGCAGTGCGTCGGGGAGAGCCTCGAGGCCCAGGGCGGCCGGCGGCTCCTTCTCGACGAGGTCAATGCCGCCATCGAGGGTGCCGTGGCCGGCGGCGCCGACGAGGTGGTCGTCAACGACTCACACTCGACCATGCGCAACCTTCCTCCAAACGAGCTCGCCGCGCAGGCCTCGTACATCTCGGGGGCGCACAAACCGCTTTACATGATGCAGGGCCTTGACGACAGTTACGACGCCGTCTTCTTCGTCTCCTACCACGGCTCGATCGGCGCGCCCGCCGGCCTTTCGCACACGTACAACCCACAAGCGATCACCGAGGTGCGCCTCAACGGCGCCATCACCGGCGAAGCCGGCATCAACGCCCTCGTCGCGGCGCACCACGGCGTCCCGGTCGTGCTCGTCACCGGCGACCGGCTGGCCTGCTCGGAAACCGCCGGGTTGCTGAAGGGCGTGCGCGAGGCGGTCGTCAAGGAACCGGTCAGCCGGATGGCCGCACACAGCCTGCACCCCGGCCGGGCCTGCGCGCTGATCCGCGAGATGGCCGAGGACGCCGTGCGAGCCACGCCCGGCATCGATCCTCCCGACTTCGGTCCGACACCCACCCTCGATGTATCGCTCCGCACCAGCGACATCGCCGAGGCCGCGACCTGGGTGCGCGGCGTCGAGCGCAGCGGCGACCGCGCGATCACGATCAGCGACCCCGATCCTCTAGTCGTGTTCCGCTCCTTCGCCTCCGCCGTCCTGCTCACGCGCACCGTCGCCGAGATGATGTGAGCGGACGCTTCCCGCAGTGGCGATCAGGATCCGCGCCGCTCGACCGGAGGATGCTGCACAGCTTCGGGCGATAGAGCTCCTCGCGGGCGAGAGGTTTCGCGACGTCGGGATGGAGAACATCGCGGACGACGAGCCACCTCCGGTCGAGACCTTCGCCCGGTACGCGACGACCGGTCGGAGCTGGGTCGCGCTCGACGACGCCGGGCGCCCCATCGGCTACGTGCTCGTCGACGAGGTCGACGGCAACGCTCATATCGAGCAGGTGAGCGTGCACCCGGAGCACCAGGGGCGCGGCGTGGGTCGCGCGCTTATCGATCGAGTACGCGACTGGGCCGCCGCGGCGGACCTGCGCGCGATCACGCTCACGACCTTTAGAGACGTCCCGTGGAACGCGCCGCTCTACCGGCATCTCGGTTTCGATGTCCTGAGCGAAGTGGAGCTCGGACCCGAGCTACGGGCGCTGCGGAGCGAGGAGGCGGCGCACGGGCTCGATCCCGCGACGCGAGTGTGCATGCGCTCGGCAATCGTACGTTGAGCAGACCGTGGGACAGGCAAGCCGCGCGGATCGGTGCCGCGCCGTCATGGTGCGTCGCGTCCTTGCTCACGCTCACGTAGGTCCCGGAGCGAGCGGCGCGTCCTGTCGGTCGACTTTTCGAGCCGGTTCTCCTGGCGCGTGAGGGCGGCCAGCCGCCTACGAGCTCGGCGGACGCGCCGTGAATCGATGGCGCGCCCCGAGGAGACGTCGGCTTCCATCGAGTGCACCGTCTCGCCGAGCTCACCGATCGCCTCGTTCCGCTGCTGGGCGAGTCGCTCCAAGTCCTCGTCGAAAGGAGTGGGCTCGCGCTCACGTATCGCGATCGCCCAGAACAACGTGACGGTCGGAAGTGCGACGACGCCCGACAAGACCACGACGTGAGCGGGCTCGCCGACAGCTTGGTGGTCCAACGCGAGGAGTCCCAGTACTTCCGCCGCCCATCCGAGGACCGTGACGACAGGCAAGAGGGCGGTCAGCAGGAGCAACAGGCCCCGGAACAACCAATACAGTCGCTCTTGGAGCGACTCGAAGCGCCGAAGCTTCCGGTAGCGATACAGGGCAACCATCCGCCGCATGACGGGTGAGCTCGCGGCGCGCAGCTCGACGGCCAGTGTGATGAAGAATATGGGTATCGCGGTCACCGATGCCGTATAGAACGCGGCGTTGAAATGCTGCGGGGCGAGCGACGCCACTCGAGCGACTATCGTTTTCGGGACAAGCACCGTCGACGGGACCCCCGGCCACGGTGTCGGGGGCAGACGAAGGATTCGCGATGGGGCCAACGCGACCAGCGCACGACGAGGTCGCCGCCGCGACCGCGCGCACGGCGGAGACGATGCGCATGCAGACCGTGCCCGTGAACGTCTACGAGAGCACGGGTGCGCTGGTGATCGTCGCTCCGATGCCCGCTGTCACACCTGATGACGTGACCGTCGAGTTGCGCGCGAGCACCGTGCACTTCTACGCGTTGCTGCGTAGTGCCGGACCGCGGACCTACCTCGTTCACGAGTGGGAATACGGCGGCTTCGAACGGGAAGTCGACCTCCCCGACGGATTCGGCAGCGGCGTCGAGGCGTCGCTCGCCAACGGCCAGCTCGTGGTGCGCGTACTTCGCGGCGTGTTCACGGAGCGCCAAGCCGTCCATCCGACTCCGCTGTGACCTGTGTCGTCCGAGCTGCGCGCCTCCGGTCGGGGGTCAGCTCGTAGCTCCCTCCTGCTGAGGAACCGGGAAGCGCAGGAGGGCGGCGACCAGGTGATCGCGTAGCGGAGTCTCGATATGGACATGCTCGACGTGTCCACTCGATTCGAGGACCCGGGTCACCATCTCGTCGATGACGTCGGGCGTCGTACGCGTCGGGCTCCCGTCGACGGGGCACTCGTCCCCAGTCAGTCCGAGCCAGCCGCAGCTGTCACACACCCGGCCCGGCTCCGTGACGTAAGCGTCGACCAGGAGGCGATCGACGGCAAGCTCATCGGTGGCCAACAGGCACCATTCGATCCCGAGGGCCCCGAGCCCACCGGCGGCCACCCGCTCGATGGCCTCCGAGACGAACTTCTCCTCCTCGCGGCGTTCATAGTCGTCGACGACCCGCTGAGCGACGTCGCTGACCGATGCCGGCGTCATGGTGTGCGGATCGACGATGAACGTGCCGATGACCTTTTGGTGAAGGTCGTGAGGCACTACGTCGAGGAAGGCGGGGACGCTCTCCTCGTGCCCTCCGACAACGACGAGCTCGATGCCGTCCTCCTGCAAGAACTGGACAAGCGCGTCGGCGACCTTCCGATAGTGGTGCTTGGCCAGCTCCTGCGCCTTGTGGTGCACCCCGTACTCCCGATCGCCGGCCGCGAAGTTGGGGTTCCGTAAGGCTTTGTCGTGCTCCCGCTCCTTGGCCTCGAGCACACCGAGATAGAAGTCGAAGAGCTCGCCCTGCTCCCGGTCCACGACCACGACCGCGTAGCGATGCGCCTCGTCGTGCACCATGACGAGTGGACGCATGAACGGTGTCGCATCCAGCTCCACCCGGTCGGGCAGGCCACCGGGCAACACCACCGCCTCCTCGAAGCCCCGCTCGTTGCAGCAAAAGAACGCGAGGGTACGACCCTGCAGCTTGGGCACGAGCTGATCGAGCTCCAGGATGCGATCGGCGTCGGCGAGAAGTGACTCACGGGCTTCGTGCGAGAGGCCCTCCGACGCGGCACGCTCGCGCACCGGCTTGATCAGGTCCTTCAGCTTCGACACCCCACCCTTCAGCTGACCGAGGTCCGCTGGAACGCTCCAGTACAGGGACACGACAGGCGCGTCGGGCGACTCGAACCCCTTCAGCTCCCGTATGGCATCACCCAAGGAAGTGGCGGACAGCTCGATTGGGGGCAGCGGGCGCTTCGGGTGCTCGGCGTCGACGCGGTCGACCTCGACAACGGCGGCTCGGCCCGGCGCGGGCTGGTCACGATCGACCTTCTTGGCGACCATCAACACAACGGTCGCGCGCTGACCCGGGTCTGCACGCCCCCCGACCGCGTAGTACCCGGCTATCGCGATGAGGCGAAGGCGCCTCGGAGCGTCACGGGCGTCGAGGCGCGTAATCAGGGGCACGCCAGGGCCAGGCGCGCTCCAGCCATTGCGTGATCGCCGCGTACAAGGGGGCGTCGAGCCGGGCATCTCGTGCGCGGACCCAGGACCGGACGTCGACGTCGAAGCCCGGCCGCCGGGGCGGGTAGAAGTAGACGCAGCCGATGACCTGCCGGCTTGCCGAGTCGAGCACGGTGTAGGTGTACCCGCTTCGCCTCTCGAAGTCCGCAGCGTGACGCTTCAGGTCCGCCAGATTCTCCTCGACCGTCAAGGGCGCGACCGGCCAGTCGCGTCCGGCGAAGCCGGGAGTCGACTGGATGTGAGCGATGCTCGACGTCCATGCCTCGAGGTCGGACGCGTTGTGCTCGAGAGACAGCGGCTCGAGGATGAAGTCCTCGGCCGTGAGCCCCGC
Source organism: Acidimicrobiaceae bacterium (assembly GCA_025464005.1). GTDB lineage: Bacteria > Actinomycetota > Acidimicrobiia > Acidimicrobiales > Bog-793 > RYN-46. The sequence goes on from JAODBO010000135.1 coordinate 48,399, forward strand.
AGGTGGGTCGAAGTCGTCGGGCACGAAGGACGACTCGCTACCGCTTTCCATCGTCGGACGATCCTTCCGGACGAGAGGCACCCTTGTAGGAGGTCACAGGCAACGGATACGGATGGTCTCGTCGAGGCGTGCCAGCCGGCCGAGCATCTCCTCGGTGAAGTCGCTGGCGATGTCGGTGATGACGTAGCCGACCTCGCCGCGAGTGCCTAGCGCTTGGCCTTCGATGTTGACCTTGTTCTCGGCGAAGATGTTGTTGATCCTGGCCAAGACACCTGGCGTGTTCCGGTGCACGTGCACGAGCGCGTGACTGCCGAGCCGATGCGCCAGCTCCACGTTGGGAAGGTTGACCGAGAGCGTCGTTCCACCCGAGCACATGTAGTCGACCAGCTTGTGAGCGACGAACTGACCGATGTCGACCTGGGCCTCCTCCGTGCTGCCGCCCACGTGCGGCGTGAGGATGACGTTGTCCACCCCCTGCAGCTCGGAGACGAACGGCTCTCCCTTGCCCGAGGGCTCCTCCGGGAACACGTCGATCGCTGCCCCAGCGAGGCGGCCGGACTCGATGCTCGCCCGCAGCGCAGCGTGGTCGACGACGAACCCGCGGCTCAGGTTGAGAAAGAGTGACCCGCTGCGCATACGGGCGAACTCGGCCTCGCCGAAGAAGTCACGGTTGTCCGGCCTGCCGTCCACGTGAAGGCTGACCACGTCCACCGACTCCAGCAGCTCCTCGAGAGTGGCACAGCGGCGGGCGTTGCCGAGGGCGAGGCGATCGGCGGTGTCGTAGAAGTACACCGACATGCCGATGCCCTCGGCGAGCACGGACAGCTGGGTCCCGATGTTGCCGTAGCCGACTATGCCCAGGCTGCGGCCACGCACCTCGTGGCTCCCCACCGCCGACTTGTCCCACACGCCGGCATGCATCGCCCGGTCCTTGTCGGTCAAGCGCCGCGTCAGGGCGATGATCTCGGCCAGGGCGAGCTCGACGACGCTGCGTGTGTTCGAGAACGGAGCGTTGAACACCGCGACCCCTCGCCGGGTCGCCTCGGATAGGTCGATCTGGTTGGTGCCGATGCAGAAGGCGCCGACCGCGACGAGGCTCGGGGAACTCTCCAAGACCGTCTCGGTGACTTGCGACTGCGACCTGATGCCGAGCAGCTCCACTCCGTCCAGACGCTCGACGAGGGCGGGCTCTTCGAGAGCTCCACCCAGGAGCTCGACCTCCCATCCGGCCTGCTCGAGCAGCTCGGCGGCGCCGCGGTCGATGTTCTCCAGCAGAAGGGCACGTGGGCGCGAAGCCATATCGGGCGACATGCACCAAGGGTACCCAAGCAGCTCGTGCCTCCGGCCGTCTCGAGACAGCTCGAGCATCTGCTCGTCCGTGGCCCTCCCCCGCTGGGGCCGCGCCGCTCGGGAGGCGAGGAATAGTCGACGGCTCGCCTACGTTGGCCAGGGGGAAGGTTGACGTATCAACTAGATGAAGGGAGCCCACAGATGACGACTACCACCACCGGCCCGAGCGAGACCCGCACCGGCGAGTACACCCTGGACCCGAGCCACACCCGCGTCGGGTTCGTCGCCAGGCACGCCATGGTCACCAAGGTTCGGGGCTCGTTCAACGAGCTCGTCGGCGCCGGCCACTTCGACGCGACCGACCCGACGAAGTCGCGCCTCGAGCTCACCATCCAGGCGGCGAGCGTCGACACCCGCAACGCGGATCGCGACGCCCACCTGCGAAGCAACGACTTCTTCGACATGGCGAACTACCCAGAGATCCGGTTCGTCAGCACGGCGGTGGAGCCGGTCGACGCGGCCACGTACCGAGTAACTGGTGACCTCACGATCAAGGGCGTGACCCAGCCCGTAACGGTGGAGTTCGAGTACACGGGCAGCGCCGTCGACCCGTACGGCAACCAGCGTGTGGGCTTCGAAGGGAGCGTCACCGTGAACCGCAAGGACTGGGGCATCAACTGGAACACGGCTCTCGAGGCGGGCGGAGTCCTCGTGAGCGAGAAGGTCGTCCTCGAGTTCGACGTCTCGGCAGTGAAGAACGCCGCTTGACGAGCGTCGTGTCGGCAGCGGAAGCGGGACGCGCCGCTGCCGACCGCTCTCGGCACCAGCTTCGATTCGCCACCCAACTGGAGGACCAGATGTCCGACACTCACCCGGCAGCCAATGTCGAGGTTCGCCGCGCCAGTGACAGGTCCGCGACGCGGATCAGCTGGCTCGATTCCAAGCACTCCTTCTCGTTCTCCAGCCATTGGGATCCCGACAACACCCACCACGGGCTGCTGCTCGTAAACAACGACGACACCGTCAGCCCCGGCACGGGCTTCGACACCCACCCGCACCAGGACATGGAGATCGTGACCTGGGTGCTGGCGGGCTCCCTCGTGCACCAGGACTCGGAGGGCAACAACGGCCTCATCTACCCGGGCCTCGCACAGCGCATGAGCGCAGGCACCGGGATCCTCCACTCGGAGAAGAACGACGCACCTCGAAGCGACCCGCGCGCTGGCATCGAGCCGGTGCACTTCGTACAGATGTGGGTCGTTCCTGATGAGCACGGCATCCGACCCGGTTACGAGCAGACCGAGATCTCCGACGAAGTGTTGCGCGGCGGGCTGGTGCCCGTCGCGTCCGGGATGCCGGAGCACGTCGACGCGGCCGCGATCCGCATTCAGAACCGCTTCGCCGCCCTCCACGCCGCGCGCCTGCAGCCTGGGCAGTCCGTGACGATCCCCGACGCGGCCTACGTACACCTGTACGTGCCGCGCGGCACGGTGGATCTCGAAGAGACGGGCGCCCTGCAGGTGGGTGACGCCGCGCGCCTCACCGTTACCGGCGGCCAGCGGGTGACGGCGGTCACGCCGGCAGAGATACTCGTGTGGGAGATGCACGCCGGAATGGCCGCGTAGGGCTGGCGCGTGTGCGAGGAGGACAAGTGACATCGAGATCGAGCCGGGTGTCCGCGCCTCCTCTCGGCGACCAGGGCGACCGGCGTGGAGTGCCGTGGCTAAACGACGAGGAGCAGGCCGCGTGGAGGGGCTTTCTCAGCATGCATGCTCGCGTCACCGCGAAGCTCAACCGAGACATGTCGGCGAGCTGCGGGCTGTCCCTGCAGGACTACGCGGTGCTCGTCGCCCTCACCGATCGACCAGACGGGCGTCTGCGGCCATTCGAGCTCGGCCGCGAGCTCGGTTGGGAGAAAAGCCGCCTGTCTCATCACATCTCGCGGATGGTCGAGCGGGGACTTGTGGCACGTGAGACGTGCCCGGCGGACCAGCGCGGGTGGCTCGTCACCGTGACCGACCGCGGATGCGAGGCGATCGAGGCTGCGGCTCCCGAGCATGCCGCTGCGGTCAGGCGCACCTTCGTGGACCTCCTCACTCAAGCTGAGCTCGTGTCCCTCATCGAGCTCTCCAGGCGGGTGCTCGCCGCCTGCGACGCACAGGACGAGATTGCCGGCTGATGAGTGCGTCATTTCCATGTTGTCGATCGGCGGGTTAGGTCGAACGTCCGCAACACAGCGGCGTCGTCGAGAACCGAAGGCTGCGCCAGAAGCAGCGACGGACTTCGCGCCTTGCGACAATGTGCGCGCCCGTCGGCTGTTCTCGGATCGTTGACGAATCCGCGATCACGACGATTGCGCCTTGCAGTCGACGGGCATGTTCGACGCGGCGCTGAGAATCTTGCCTACACGCCGCGCCTCGTACTGGCTGTTGCTGACATAGGGCTGTCTCTGGCCGTTAACCATGACTAACCACGACCGTGCTGCCCCGACCCATATGGACGCGCCCAGGTGATACTTCGCGTTGAGAGTGAAGTCGCCGGCGGGGCCGATCACGAGGTGGTCGATGTCGGCACCATTGATCCCGACGCGAATCGAATGCAGGACTCGCCAGGGCTGCTCGAGCATCTCGAGTTCCTTGGCGACGAGCTCCTCACCCTTGGCTCCGACGCGCCAGACACGTTCCTCGTTATGAATTCCGACGACGCGGGCAATCCAGGTCAGGACCGACGCCCTTCAAGGTGCAGCGATCGCCTCAGTCCTCACAGCGTCTCCGGGAAGATTCTGGGCTAGGTCCATCCACGCAATCGTCCATCTCCGCCGGCGCGTCAGATCCCGCTGCAGCTCGAGGGACCGGTGCGATATCAGGTCGAGGCGAATCTACGACCGGGGCGGGCGGCACGATCGACGTACCGCCCGCCAGTCCTCAGTTGCCCGTTCAAAGCGATCGACCTGATCAGACCGCCTAATCACGCGCTCACCGGTCAGAGGTCCGCCCACCCGACTTCCGCGCCGTCAAGCGTCGACGTGTAGACGGTCCCGGCCAAAGCGGTGCCAGCGCCTTGGCGTAAACGGATCCGCCGGATCGTCCTCGAGCAACTCGCTCAGTCAATCCCCCGTCCGAGGATTTGGGCGCAATTTCGTAGCATGCGGCTCACGCTACACAAATGGGTTCGAGCGTCTCTGTTCGTTCGTCTCAAGAGGGCCTTGAAGCTGAGACGCGCATGACCGTACCATCGGACCATCCTTCTTCGACGAAAGGAGACGCCGTGTCCAAGTCCCCGCGGTCGAAAATCGTCCTACTAGCTGCCGGCCTCGCTGTGGCAATGGTGCCCGCCCTGTCACTGGCCGCCATATCACTGGGTACCTCGGTGGCTGCATCTGCAACAAGGACGTCGACCCGAGCCTCGACGAGCGTCAGCGCTCGCTCCGTGGCGACGGCGAGACAGACCGGGACCTTCGACTTCGCATCCACACTCGGCCCAAGTCCCGTCGGCGCCCCGGAGACGCCGCTGCATTATCCGACGAATCGCACCCTCCGCCATGTGGCAGCCTCGGTCACGCCGAAGGCGCCCACCACACCTGTCGTGAGTGGCCAACTCAGCGGGGTCACCGGCTTCAACGGGCTCGACGCCGTAAAACAGGCGACGGCAGGCACGGGAGCGTACGCGGGCTCCCAGTACGACCTGGAGCCGCCGGATCAGGCGCTCTGCGTGAACCAGAGCTCGAAGACAGTGGTCGAGTCGGTCAACCTTGCCGTCGCCGTGTACTCGACGAGCGGCGCCGTCATCGAGAAGCCGGTGGCCCTCAATCAATTCTTCAACGTGGGACCCGAGATATCGACGTCGCCAAGCGGCACGGCGACCTACGGGCCGTTCCTCTCGGATCCCAAGTGCTACTACGACCCGGCGACGGGGGGTTGGTTCCTCTCGATCCTCGAGCTTGCTGTCAACCCCGCGACCGGCGCCTTGACCGGTCCCTCCGCCGAGCTCGTCGCCGCGACGACAGGTGACCCGGCGACGACCACCTGGCACCTCTACTCCTTCGACACGACCGACGACGGATCGAACGGCACTCCGGCTGACGGGGGCTGCCCCTGCTTCGGAGATCAGCCGCTCATCGGCGCCGACGCCAAGGGCTTCTACGTCTCGACCAACGAGTTCTCTACCCTCGGCACGCCATTCAACGGCACGCAGATCTATGCGCTTTCGAAGGCGGCGCTCGAGTCCGCAGCCAGCTCACTCGCCGTGTACCACTACCAGCCTGCACTCGAGAGCGCGATCACCTCGTCCATCGGTGGCGAGCCGTACTCGGTGCAACCGGCAACGTCCCCGGTTGCCTCGGACTTCTCAACGTCCGCAAACGGCACGGAGTATTTCACGAGCTCGCTCGATTTCGTGAACGGCGCCTCCACTGTCGGGGCCTGGTCGTTGACCGGGACGAACAACTTGGCGAAGAACTCGACCAAGGCTGTGGCGCCAGTGCTGTCCGTCGCCGTAGTCGGCTCCGAAGCCTATTCACAACCACCCAACGCGACCCAGGAGAAGGGCCCGCTCGTCACCAACACCTCGCTACCGCTCGTCGATTCGAACGACGACCGGATGAACCAGGTCGTCTACGCCAACGGCACGCTCTGGAGCGGGCTCAACACCGCCGTGAAGACCGGCGAGGGCTCGACGACATCAGGGATCGCCTGGTTCGCGATCTCACCGTCGGTCTCGAGCGGAGGCTCCGCTCTTTCGGCGTCGATGGCCGGCGAGGGCTACGTAGCGCCTTCGAAGGAAAGCGTGCTGTACCCGTCGATCGGCGTCACGAGTAGTGGCTCAGCGATCATGGCGTTCACGCTGATCGGCCCGGACTACTACCCGAGCGCGGCGTACGCGCCGCTCAGTCTCGCTGGCGGAGGTTCCGTCGGCCCGATTCGCATCGCGTCGTCTGGAGTCGCCCCCGAAGACGGCTTCACGTCCCTCAAGGCCTACGGAGGTACCGGATCGGATCGCTGGGGCGATTACTCGGCGGCAGTGGCGACCCCCGACGGCTCGATCTGGATGGCGACCGAGTACATCTCCGGTGTCGAGCGCGATGCCTTCGCCAACTGGTCGACCTACATCTGGAACGTCCCGGGCGGCGCTTGACAGGCCGCAGGTCGATCGGCGCGACTTTTGTCGACCAGCGGATCTCTGCGCGCGTCACGGCGCAACTTCCCGGCGAACATCCGGTAAAGATTTGGCACAGGATCCACCTCGCGCCAGGACGGCGCCTAACGTTCTCTCCGGAAGCCCGCGTGGCCCATGATCCGGCGTGCAGCTCGGCGCTGACCCGCACCCGAGGAGGAACTTCCGTGCCCGATTCCGATCCCGGCGCCCCACCTCGCCTCACTCGCCGGCAGCTTCTCGCCTCCTTCGGATTCGTCGGAGCCGCCGCAGCAGTTAGCGGTCCGGCGAGGAGCTGGGCCCGCACGTCGAACGCGCTCGGCCTCGTCCGCCTTGCCGCCGCGACGACCCCGGCAGGTTCCGATCTCGGAGCGGTTGAGCACATCGTCTTCTTGATGATGGAGAACCGTTCATACGACCATTACTTCGGCGCCTATCCGCGGGGACGCGGCTTCGACGACCACCCGCGCACCTCGCTCGGCGCGTTCGCCCAGAGCTATCCGGGGGCGACGACGCTCTCGCCGCCGAACGTCCTGCTCCCCTTCCACCTCGATTCGCTCGCGGGCGAGGAATGCACGGACGATCTCACACACGACTGGGGACCGCAGCATCTCTGCTGGGACAACGGCGCGATGGATGCATTCGTCTCGACGCACACGTCCTCGACCTACGAGGGCGCGCACGGAGCGATGACCATGGGCTACTACCTGCGCCAGAACCTTCCGCTCTACTGGGCGCTCGCGGACAACTTCACCCTCCTCGACCGCTACCACTGCTCGATTCTCGGCCCAACCCATCCGAACCGCCTCATGGCCAACAGCGGGACCATCGACCCGGCCGGCGTCGCCGGCGGTCCCGTCGTCGCGACGAACGCGACGCCGGACGCCCTGTGGAACTGCCAGTGGTCGACGATGCAGGAGGTGCTCGAGGACGCCGGCGTGCCTTGGAAGGTGTACCACCCGTCGAACGACAACCTGGCGCAGAAGTACGGCGCTTTGACCACCTATCCCACGTGGGCGGGCGCGATGTACGACCCGACCCTCAACCCGGAGGTCATGGTCGCGACGGATCATGTACTGCCGTACTTCACGGCGTTCCGCAACCCGCTGTCCCCGCTCTACGCGAAGGCCTTCACCCCGACCTTCCCGAACGACTTCGTGCACGACATCGGGTCGGGGTTCCTACCGAACGTTTCGTGGATCATCCCACCGCTGGGCTTCGACGAGCACCCGTCCTCGTCGCCGGCGAACGGGATGTACTTCACCTCCCTCGTGCTCGACGCGCTCACCGCGAACGTGGACGTGTGGTCCAAGACTGCGCTCTTCCTCATGTACGACGAGAACGACGGCTGGTTCGACCACGTGCCGCCTCCGACGGCGCCCGCAGGGACGCCGGGCGAGTACCTCACGGCGACGCCTTCGTCGACACTCCAGCCGACGGCCGACACCCTGAACATCGAGGGCCCGCTCGGCCTCGGCATGCGGGTCCCCGCACTGATGATCTCGCCGTTCAGCCGAGGTGGCCATGTCGTATCCGAGGTCTTCGACCACACGTCACAGCTCAAGCTCGTCGCTGAGCGCTTCGGCGTCGAGGTCCCGAACCTCTCCAGCTGGCGTAGGGGTGTCGTAGGCGATCTCACTTCCGCCCTGTTCGGCGGGAAGTACGACTCCAACCTACCGAGCCTCCCCGCAGCCGACCTCCCGCCGCAGGTCCTCACCGGTAGCTGCTCCGTGGTCAATCAGGATACCGAGTCGGGTGGCGCGACCCCGAACGTGCCGGCAAACCAGACGATGCCCGATCAGCAAGGCGGCACCGAGCCCGCGAGCGACTACTTCGCGAAGACGGACTCGAGCGTCTCAGCGGACGTCCCGATCGTCCTCGGTCCCGCCGAGCCCCGCCCCAGGACACTCAAGTCGTCCTACAACTCCTTGGCTGAACAGCCTCTCTAGGTCTAGCCGGCGACGCGCAATCCCTATCGACCTCGCGCCCGTACACCTCCCGAAGCGTTCAATCTGGAGGATGGATTCGATGAACATGCAACACGATGGTGCGACACGTCGTATGAAGAGGGCCCACCGGCTGCTCCCGATCGGGATTCTCGCGGGCGGCCTCGCCACGAGCCTGGCACTGCCCGCGGCGGCGCAAGCCTCGACGGCAAAGGCGACAAGGACGACGGTCGTGATGGCTGCCAAGCGGGCGCACTTCGGCTCGATCCTCGTGACGACCAGTGGGGCCACCCTCTACACGTATGCGAAGGACATGAAGAACCGCTCCAACTGCAATTCCGGATGCATCAGCTTCTGGCCGGCGCTCGTCGTGCCAGCAGGCTCGACGCCGGTCGGAAAAGGCGTTACGGGCCTCGGCGTCATCAGGCGCGCCAACGGGCAGCAGCAGGTGACCTACCAGGGCAAGCCGCTCTACCGCTTCCTCGAGGACAAGAAGGTGGGTCAGGTCGCCGGCCAAGGGGTGAACCACTTCTCGGTCGTGAAGCTCGGTTCGACAGTAGCGGGAACGAGCACGACGACTACTTCGAAGCCACCGGCAAGCAACGGGATCCCCCAGAACAACGGTGGTGACGGCGACAGCGACAACAGCGGCGGCCCGAGCGACGGCGACGGGAACCTCTGATCGGCCATGTCTCAGCTCAAACTGCACGACCTATCTCAGCCCGAGTTCCGACTGATCAGTCGTCTCGTCTCGACCCGCGGCCCGCGCGTCGAACACGTGAGCGTGGCTCACGCCGCCGTCACCTTGCTCCTGCGACTCGCGAACGCCGGGCTGCTCATCTGGATAGGTGTCATTCACCTCCACCTGTGGTTGGAGGGCTATAGCCAGATCCCGACCAATGGGCCCTTCTTCCTTGCCGATGCGGTCGTCGCCTTTGTGTTGGCCGCAGCCTTCCTCGCATGGCCCCGAGCAATCGTCGGTCTTCTCGGGGCCGGCTTCACCCTCTCGACATTGGGCGCCCTCGTCATAAGCATCAACGTCGGCCTCTTCGGCTTCAAGGAATCGACGTCGGCTTCGTTCGTGGTGCTGTCGCTTGCCCTCGAGGCCGTTGCGACGCTAACCCTGCTCGTCTGGACCCTCCTCACCGCGAGCAAGATGCGATGACGCGACGGCCGCTAGCGACGCTGACAACGGCAATCGTCACCTTGCTCTCTCTCGGGCTGGGCTCCCAGGCGAAGGCGGCGACGCTGCCGGCTTCGAGCCAAGGCGCGGCCGCCTCGGGAGCGTTCAGTTGGCTGAGGCCGGGGCCACCGCCGAGCGGATGGCGGAGACTTGCCCTGCCTTCTGGAGCCGCCGTCCTGTCGTTTCCGCCGTCGCTTCGGCCGATCAAGGGCGACAAGACAGCCGTATCAGCAGCGCTCATCGGTCACCACGGCGACTTCCTGGCGTACCTCAACGCGACGCCCCAGGAAGGAAACGAGCACTTGGCCGGTTGGGCCGGCTCACGGATCGAACACCTTCGGGAAGACGACGCGTCTTCGGCTCACGAGGACGCGGCCGCGGAGGGACTGGCATTTCGCGGCGGCCATGGATCATGCGTCATCGACGACTATGTGACCAAGGTTGGCCATCATCCGTTCCGTGAGATCGCCTGCCTCGTCGAAGGAGCAAGAGGTGGCAGCGTCATCGTCGCGGCCGCGCCGCCTTCGACATGGAGCCACGTCGGCGCGACGCTGCAGCGTGCGGTGTCGTCGTACCTGTTGCGCTAGTACTCCCGAACGCGTCCCACAGGCGATCCTTTCGGACCCCGGGGAGGACGCTTCTCGAAGCTCAACTCACCAAGGCACGGACGTTGCGGATTGCTAGGGCGACGAGCGTCAGCGTGGGTCCGTACCCCGAGCCCGTCGGGAAGAGCGAGGAGTCCGCGATCACGACGTTCGGCGCCTCGCGGAGCCTTCCCCACTCGTCACAGACGCTCGTCTCCGGGTCACGACCCATCCGCGCCGTCCCGACGATATGGCGCGATACCGGGATCATCGATATCTCGGAATGGGAGGACTTGAGGTTCCCGGTGGTCTTCGGCGACGTCGCCATGAAGATCTCTTCGGCGCCGGCCTCCGCCAGAATCGCCTTCAACTTCCCTCCGTGGTACCGAGATGCCGCGATCTCGTGGGGGTGTGGCTGGTACGTGGTGCGCGCCACGGGCAGGCCGTGGATGTCCCTGACGCTCGGATCGAGATCCACCGCGTTGGTGGACTGCGGAAGATCGTCTCCCTGCATACAGAATCCGAGGAAGTGGTCACGCATCGGCGACTCGCGCATTAGCGCCTTGTGCTGGAGACCCCATGAATATCCTTTGGCCTCTGCTATCGGGTGCGAGGGGCTGCAGTGCTCGACGAGTCCACCCTTGATCCAGGGGAGGCCCGCGGCGCGTGCAGCGTCGCGCGCGCCCGCATCGACGATGATGTGGTCGTCGTGCAGATGGGTGACTGATCGGCCCTTATGGCCGTGCACCCGAAACGGCATCCGGCCCATCACGAACGTCTGCATATGGAACATCACGTTCCGCCCGATCTCCGGATGGGACATCCCGGACAACAGGAGTAGGCGTGGAGTCTCCATGGCACCGCACGCCACTACGACATTCGACGCGAGCTCGCGCTGTACCTCTCCCGCAGCGTCCAGCCACTCGACGCCAATCGCCTGATTGCTCCGGACGAGGATCCTCGAGACGAACGAGTCCGATCGAAGCTCGGCTCTCCCGGTCAACAGGGCCCGGCGAAGTGAGGCCACGGGGTCGCCCTTGGCGTGGATCGGACAGCCGAAGTAGGCGCAGAATCCGCAATTATTACAAGCGGGCCGACCATCGTAGGGAACCGAGTTGCAGCCAGTCGGTCCAGGATATGGGTGATAGCCGAGCCGCTCCGCGGCTGCAGCGGTGACCGTCGAACCGTACATCGGTGCCCCCGGGGGCATCGGGTACTCACCTGATCGCCATGCTGCAAAAGGATTGGCACCGGCCAGGCCAGCGACGCCGATCAATCGCTCCGCATCCGCGTAAAAGGGCTCAAGCTCGTCGTAGGTAAGCGGCCAATCGGCAACGCTTGCTCCCTCAACGGGTCCGAGCTCGGAGAGAACCAGGAAATCGTCCTCGCGAAATCTCGGCAGCTTGCCGTCCGCGTGGACCCCTCCCCCGCCGACGGTCGCCGGGAGGTTGTTCACCTCACCGATGTGAAGCCGATCGCCATCCGCTTCTGACCGTCGAAAGGTTCGTGGCTCGAGCCACGGGTCGGGCCCCAAGAAGTGGCGGTCGAGGAACTTGATCTCATCGCTCGAATAGTCCGAAAGAAGGCGGTGCGGATCGTTGACGTCGATCAGCCGGTTCCGCCCCCGCTCGAGGACAAGCACCGACTGCCCGGCCTGGGTGAGCTCGTCTGCCGCGGTGGAGCCTCCAGGTCCCGATCCGACGATGATGGTGTCGAAGTTCCTGCTCACGGTTGGCTCACTTCCTCGTCCGTATATCCGCGCGGCTGGACATCACCCAAGTAGTCAATGTTCTTCCATCCAACGAGTCCCTGATTCCCGCCATACTCAGGGGCGCCGTACATTCCTTCACAAGCGTGTCCATATACGAGCGAGACGAAATCTTCTTGAATGCTCAATCTGGCATCCTGCTCAGCGTCCGAAAGCTCGACAAAATCATCTCCGAGCGAAGCGAGACCGGCGACGTACCGCTCCTGATATCCGACGACCGGGCCGAGCCGCTCCCGTTCCGGAATGCCGAGCGACCCTTCGATCCGCGTGCGCCAGGCGAGCACTTCAGCATCGGTCAGTATGTGAAATCTTTCGAAACCGGCATTGCCACCAAATCTTCCCGAAAATGGGCCTCCCGCCCATATAAGAGGTGGATCGAAGGTAAATGCGCCAAGAAACCTGTCGATATAGTCCTGGACGCCAGCCTCTCGAGCTCCAGGATCGCTGTCAGCCGGTATCAGGCGGCCGAGCATCGCACTGAGCACATCGAACTGTTGTTCATCGAAGAACCGGGGCATACCTTCCTTCACGAACTCGATCCAGGGCGCGAGCCCGGCTCCTGCAGTATGTCCTGCATCTGCTGAACATCTGTGCGCCGAGGGGGCCGGCAGCATGCATATCTATTGGTGCACCACGAACATTGTTGATGATAGTCTATTGGTCAATGCCTTGCAGGAGATGATCTCGCGAAAGGTGCCAGATGGAACCTACCGACCAGACTATCGTTGCGCAGCATCTCAGTTCGCGAGAGTGGGCTCGATTCGGGTGGCTTCCGCTCAATGACACTGATCCCCATGATGGTGATGCGCGTCTTGATTTTGAGTGGAACGACGTGCACGTCAACATGATCCATCACGATCTCGGCGAGGTGACGCAGACTTCGAAAGGGCTGGTTTGTGACGTCCTGTTTCACCACTCGACGCACACCCAGGCCCTTCTCGTATTGAACTGCCCTGCAGTGCTGGTCGTTGCACCGTCCAGCTTCTCTGTCACCGACCTACCAAGCGTTGACGACATGCGGGCGTTCCTGCTTCAGCCACACGACACGGTCGTGCTGCACCGGGGAACGTGGCACTGGGGTCCGTTTCCCGTCGGTGCAGAGCGTGTCGATCTCTACAACGTCCAGGGACTTCGTTACGCAGAGGACAATGACAGCTTGGATCTGGCAAGTCTCGGGCGAGCAGTCGAGGTCATCGTCGATCCCGTGATGTGAACCCTCAACTCGTCAGTAGTTCTTGGGCGGTGCCGGCATCGGTGATGAGCACGGTAGCCAAGCGGCCTCGTAGCACCGCCCGGATGGCGTCCAGCTTCGATGATCCTCCGGCCGCAATCACACGTGACGGGATCTTCTTCAGCTCGTCGAGGTCGAGCCCGATGACTCTGGCGCTCACCTCATGTTCTATCGCCTGACCATCGCGATCGAAGAACCGTGCACAGATGTCACCCTCCATGCCGGCCGCGATGAGCTCCTCCCACTCGTGGGGTTCGAGGTATCCCTGCCCGGCGTAGTCGATCCGGTCGTCCTTGCCGCCCACGCCGGCGAGAAGAAGGTCGGCCGTCGCCGCTCGCTCGAGCGTCTTCGAAATCGCAGGGTCCCGCATGAGCTCTTGGGCCACGGCACCGCTTCGGACGATGATCGGTGCATGGACGTGCTCGACCGAGCTTCCGAAGGCGCGTGCCAGCGTCGCGGATGCGCCGAATGGGCTGTCGCGCCCCTCGCCGTCTTCACGCAACGCACCCACGAGGGACACGAAGCTCGCGGCGAAACGTGTCTGAGGGCCAAGTGCTGCCAACCGAGCCGCCTCGCCGATCGTGCGACTCAGACCGACAGCGATCGTCATCTCTGCGCGTAGCACCCTCGTGATGTAGCCCATGATTCCCTGAGCGAGCATCGACCGCAGGCTCCGGTTGCCCAGACCCGGGGGCGGCACGATCACGACTTCGAGCAGCCCGAATCGTCTCATCAGCTCCTGCTCGAGCTCGGCGTAGGGACCGACGTCCGAGGCAATCACTACCCGCACGAGACCGGACTCACGCGCTTGTTTCACCATGCGCGTTACCTTCACGCGAGACAATCCCAGGCTGTCCGCCGTCTCCTGGTGGGTCAGCCCGAACTCGAAGTGGAGCCTTGCCACGCGCACCACGAGATCGGACCGATAACCGCCATGGCTGATCGATGATTCGTACTGGCTCTTTCGTTTGTCGGCGTCGAGATCACGAGCCACGGTGATCGCCTCCGTCCATCAGCACGATATTCGGCCCTCCGATAGCGTCGAGCTAGGGCCAGATGGAACTACACCCTGGTCCTCTCCGAGCGGAACAGTCCCGGCCCGAGGCCCGGCCGACGCCGGGGTGCGGCGAGACGGCCTCACCCTACCCCGGACGCCGATCGGGTCCTCGGGCGCGTTCACCCTACTTCTGCGTCTCGATGCTGCTACTGCCGAGCTGCTGGGTCATCAGCTGAGTCATGGTCGACACGGCCGAGGAGATGCTTGTCGTCGGGTGCAGGGCGAAGTTGCCCGTCACCGTGTTGAGCGCTCGTGCGTACACCGGGAAGTTGGTGCTGTTGGGAAGCGGCACACCGTTGGACGCATAGGCACTGAACTGGAGCTGGTAGAGCGACGACTTGGTGAAGGCCGCCGTGGTTCCCACTTGGGTGTCCGGTGGGACAAAGCCAGACCAGACTGCGGTGTTCAACTGATTTGTGGGCGACTGCGCGAGCTCGATGAACTTCCAAGCGTCTGCCTTGTCCGGGCACGACTTGCTCACGGCCCAAGCCCAGCCTCCGATCGTGGTCGCCGACCCGGGTGCTTGGCCGTTCTCGGTGGGGATGGCCGCCACGCCGACATCGGCTGAAGCCTGGGGCCACGGCGCGCCGGCTGTGGGCAGCCAGTCACCCGTGTACCAGTTCGATCCGAGGGCGATCGCGAGCTTGCCCTGCTTCATCAGTAGCGGCGGCTGGCCCACCGAGTCGGACGGAAACAGCTGCGAGGTAGGAGCACCAAGCCCGTCCATGTACAACGTCCGGTAGAACTGGAAGGTAGCCCTGAGCCCGGGGCTGTCAACAACCCACTTCCCCGTCTTGGAGTCGAACATCGTCGGATTCGTCGAGCCGTCGATCAGGTTGCCGATTCCCTGGAGGACGTTCGTCGGACCAGCACCGACGCCCGCCGCGGCCCACAGGGCGTAGTCCTTCGGAAAGGCCTTCTTGACCAGCTTCGCCGCCGACAAGACGTCCTGCCAGGTCTTCGGCTTCCAAGGAAGTGCAATTCCAGCCTTCTTGAACATCACCTTGTTATAGAGGATTCCCGAGTCGTTGTTGCCAGCATTGACCGCATCGACCTGCCCGTTGATCGTGCTTATCGCCTGGACGGACTTGGGCATCCCCGTCCAGAAAGCCGGAGCGGACGAACCGGACACGTAGCTGTTGAGCGACGCGAGGTAGCCGGAGCCTGCGAACTCACCGACGTACGTCGTCGGCAGCTGGATCACACACGGCGTCTCCGACGGGCTCCTGAACAGCACCGCCGCCTTGTTCATCTCGTCCACGTCGGTCCCGCCCGTGCCCAACAACGTCAACTTCACCGATGGGTCTGCGGACTTCCACTGCTTGGCCATTGCGTTCCACCACTTCGCGGCCAACGCGTCGCTATCGAAGACATAGTTGTTCGAGTACAACACGGAGATCCCGGTGGAGGAACCCCGCGGTGACGAATGCGTAGACGCGGCGGCGACCTCACCACTCACGCCAGCAAGAACGCTCGCCGCCAGTGTGCCTGCCGCGACGCCGATTGTCGTCTTTTTCCAGATCATGACCTCTCCTGACCGTAGTTGTGCGAACTGACACACCTTTGAGGATCAATGGCGCTCCCCAGTGGTGTTCCTCCCCTTGGTTCATCCCTTGGTTGTCGTCACCCCAATCGGATACCGCTTTCCGTGTCGAAGAGCTTCATCTGTGCCGTGTCGAACTCGAGCGACACAGTGTCGCCAGCAGAGAGTCCGCAACGGGCGGGAAGCTTGCAGGTAAGAACTAGCTCTCCGACCCTGGCTACGACATGGGTCTCGGATCCGAGCGGCTCGACCAGCTCGACCGTCGCCTTGACGACTGGAAGCTCGGGGTCGTTCCCCGTCGCAAGCCGAATCTCCTCGGGCCGAAAGCCCACCGTGACCTCGCGCGTGCTCACAGCATCGAAGGTTGCACCGTGCGACCCGTTCAGTGCGTACGAGGCCGTGAGAAAGCTCACCTTCGGGCCGGATCCGTCCTGCACGACTCTCCCCGGGAACAGGTTGATCTTCGGTGACCCGACGAAGGACGCCACGAAGGCGTTCACGGGCTGGTCGTAGAGCATCTCCGGTGTCGCCAACTGCTGTAGCCGTCCCCCCTGCATCAACACGACGCGGTCAGCCATCGTCATCGCTTCGACTTGGTCGTGTGTGACATAGACAGTCGTCACGGGGTACTGCGCATGGATTCGCTTCAGCTCGATTCGCATCTGTGCTCGTAGCGCGGCGTCGAGGTTGGAGAGCGGCTCGTCGAGCAGGAACGCCTGCGGTCGACGCAGCAGAGCCCGACCGAGTGCGACGCGCTGTCGCTCTCCCCCGGAGAGCTCGGCAGGCTTTCGGCCGAGGAGTTCTGAGATCTCCAGCATCTCCGCGATCTCGCGGATCTCGCGTCCGATCGATGCCTTCGGCGTCCTTCTCACCTTCATCCCGAATGCCAGATTCTTCTCGACCGTCATGTGGGGGAAGAGCGCATAGTTCTGAAACACCATCGCCAGATTGCGATCCTTCGGCATCACGTCGTTCATGGTCTTGCCACCGATTTGCACGACGCCCCGAGAAGGCGTCTCGAATCCGGCCAACATACGAAGGGTCGTCGTCTTTCCACAGCCAGACGGTCCGACCACCACGAGGAACTCGCCGTCCTCCACCTCGAGGTCGAGGTCGTAGACCGCGGCAGAGTTCTTCCCCTTGAACAACTTCGTGACACCCTGTAGGACGATCTTGGCCACACTCGCTCCTTGCTCGGTTGCACTGCGCGCTCGCCACTTGGCGGCAACGCCGAGAGTTCCCCGGGACTAGCCCTTGACACCCCCGGCGAATGCGAAGCCACCATTCAGCCAGCGGGAGCAGACCAGGTAGAGCACGACGACCGGCAGGGAGAACAGGATCCCGTACGCGGCCAACGGCCCGAACTGGACTGTGCCATTCGCACTCATGAACTGGTAGATCCCGACGGCGCCCGGCGTGTTCCCGGGGTTCGCGTCGAGGACCAGCGGAATCAGGAAGGCACCCCAGGAATTGATGAACGTCAGGATCGCGGCCACGAGAATCCCCGGAAGTGAGAGCGGGATGACGATCTTCCAGAGAATTCGCATCTCCGTCGTACCTTCGATCGCAGCAGCTTCCTCGAACTCCTTCGGCACTTGGTCGATGAAGTTCTTCAGGAGCCAGACGGCAAACGGGACCGAAGTCGCCGCAAGGACGAGCGAGGTGTAGAAGGGCGAGTTCGCCCACCCGAGATGGACGAATATCTCATAGGTGGGAATGAGGAGGAGGGTGACTGGCAGTCCCGTGAGGAAGAGCACGCCGAGCAGCAACGTGCTCTTGAAGGGCACCCGCCGTCGCGAGAGGGTGTAAGCGGCGAGCGTTGAGACGGCCGTTGCGATGAGCGTGGACACCACGGCCAAGTACAGGCTGTTCTTGATCGCTCCCCCCGCCCCGGCCGCGAGCGCGGCGCGGAAGTTTGCCAACGAGAGCGCTGGTGCACCGAGGGACGCCGTTGCGTGGGTATTGAACGCCGAGTCGACGAGCCAGATCAACGGCAGTAGGAAGACGATCCCGAGCACGCCGAGCGTCGCGTTCACCATCAGCTTGTGCATTCGCACGCGCTTCCAGCCGGTTGGTATCGACGCGTGCAGCAGCACATCTGCTTTCCCAGGCATCACCTGTTCTGCCACGTCAATGGTTGTCATCGGACCCTCCCTTCGGTGCACGCTGGGTGTATCTGGCACACATCATCCGAGATCCCTTGTCGGTGATCTAACTCGCCTTGCCCAGCTCGGGCTTGAGCTGGCGGATGTAGAAGATGGACAACAAGCCCCCGATCACGATGAGCGAGAGGGCGATCGCCGTCCCGTACCCGAGGGCGTTGAATTGGAACGCCTCGATGTACATGTAGACGGGGAGTATGGCCGTCTCGTTCCCGGGCCCACCCTGGGTCATCGCATAGATGAGCGTGAAATCCGAGATCGTCCCGATGGTGATCAAGATCATGTTGGTCATGATCGTGGGCCTCATGATCGGCAGCGTGATACGGAAGAGACGTCGCCAATATCCTGCGCCTTCGAGCTGAGCCGCCTCGTCCACTTCTTCTGGGACGTTGCGCAGGCCGGCACTCAGAATGAGCATCGAGAACGCCGTGCCCCGCCATGCGTTCGCCACGCACACGATCAGGAGGGGGACGGTCGACAGCAGGTCATCCGAAGGCTTGCCGATGATCTCGCTCAGCATCCCACCCGATTGCCCGAAGGCGTACCAGATAAATGCGACAGCGATCTCGGGAAGCACCCACGCGAGGATGACGATCGAGCCGACCGTGGCTCGTATGGAGATGTGCGCACGCTGGCCCAGCAGAGCCAGTGCCATGCCGAGCAGCGTCTGGGCGATGATCCCCGAGCCGATGACGAAGACCAGCGTTAGCTTCACCGACGACCAGAAGACCGAGTCGTGGACCATTCGGTCGAGGTTGGCAAGGCCCGTGAAGGAGAAACTCGACGCGTGGGGACCGAGCAGCTGGAGATTCGTGAAACCGAGGTAGATGGCGTAGGCGGTCGGGACGAGAAACAGCGCGATCAGCAGGATGCCGGCTGGCGACAGCCAGACGAAGGTCGTGAACTTGAATCGCTCCTTATCGGCGCGCCTTTGCGGGCGGTCGAGGCCCACGTCGGACGACCCGCCGAGCGCGGTCACCGACCCTCCGCTCTCGCCCGCTTGCTATCGCGTGCACAGTCGACCACAAGCCCTCACAGTGGAGTCGATGCTGCTGGATAGGTAGGGATCATCAAGGCGATGAACATATGTTCATGCCCTGAACACTTGCTGTGATTTTACGTACCCTCTGCCGATTGTCAAGGGATCTCGCGTATCCGTTCACCTCCAGTTCACAGAGCGGGGCGCGTTTCGCGAAGCACTTGCGAATGGACTCAGACGGACGACAAGTTGATGCCCGGCTCGAGGGCGCGCATCCCCGAGCTGGCTGGCCTGTCGTAATTGCGATCGCAATTGTTCCCCGGCCCGTTAGTTCCCGGAGAGCACCACAATCGTCACCAGCTGGACAGGTCGCCCGCTTCGTCGAAGGACATAGGTCCCACCTCGCCGACGATCTCGAGGAGCGGATCTTCCTCCACGATTGCGCGGAGTGACTCGGATACGAGCATCTCCTGGAGTTGAAGGGTATTCAGAATGCATACGACCCGTCGCTTAAACGGATCTGGCTCACCGCAGGCAGATAGCGCGGCGCTCACGGCATCTCGCTCGGTCGCCAGCGCGATCGGCACCGCCGCGCGCCGGACACCACCGAGGCCGGCGGTCAGGGCGTTCAAATACATGGTGGCCGGATCGAGCTGGCCGACCACTCGCGACGTCGTGACATCGGCGAGCCCGAGACCTATTCCGTTGCCGCCGGACTCCTCGCTGAGACGGAGAGCGGCGATCATCGCTATGCGTGGCGACACTGGTTCGAGCATTCCCTCGATCCGCATTCGTCCGATCACGTGCGGATCCATCCCCGTCCCCGAGATCTGCTTGCCGATCTCGTTGACTACGAGGACGTCCAGCTCCTCGAACGGCAGCATCGCCTGCGCGGCGCGGGCTTCGTCGAGGAGCACCGCCTCGCGATCGTGCCCGATCTCGCTCGGCTCCAGAAACACGATCTTCGCGACCTCATGCCTATCGTCCTCGATCACGGCCAGCCCGCCGAGGACCTTGCCCGAGCGCACGAGGACGTCCACGATCGAGATGATTCGCGCGGGCATACCGCTTGGCCCGCCACTGTGCACTGCGTTCGCCCCGCGCTGCTTGCCGAGGCCCACTGCCAGGATCTTCGCTAAACCACTTTCCGGCGGGCCGCTGAAGTCGGTGTGGGCCTTGATCCGGTTCACCGCGAGGATCAGATCCGCGTCGAACGCCTCGCTAGCGACCCATACTGGGGCGCCCCCGACCTCCCTGATCTCAGTCAGCCCGTCCCCCGACACGACAGGCATGCCTACCGCCTCTTCGGTAACGCCGAGGTGTCCGAGTACAGCCAGCCGACCGTCCGCGGTGCCACCGCCATGCGAGCCCATTGCGGCGACCAAAAAGGGACGTGCACCGGCCTCGGTAAGGATTCGACCAACCGCCCGGTAGGTCAGGATCGCGCCGGCGAATCCCCTGCTTCCAGCGGTGACGGCGACCGCGCAGCCGGGCCATACGCGCTCGAGAACTGGCTCGAGCGCTGCAGCCACCCACGAGTCGATATCGGTGGCCACCCGGTCCACCTCCTTGCGCCTCACCCGAATCAGTACTGGCAACGGCTCGGCCCAAGGCAGCCGAATGCTACGAGTCAGGGACTGCAGGTCGTGCGGCAGGTCATCCATGGGCACGGATCCTGTGATCGGACATCAGCCTGTGGAATCGTGCCCGAGGACCCATTCGACAGCCCCTCGCAGATGCTCCAGGTAGTTGCCATCTTCATAGGCAGAAAGGAAGTGCCCGAGGGCAGTGTAGAAGGTGCGCGTAGGTCCACGCTCGATGCACCAGGCCAATGGCAGCCGGGAGGAGTCACCCGCTGAACCGAGAGCACCCATCTCGACGGCGAGAAGAACACGGGCATCGGGCGACACGTCACGAAAGAGATAGAGCTCATCCTTGAAGCGCCACGGCGACGGCAGATGAGCGGTCGCCGGATGTGTCGGGTCGAGGACCGTGATCGGCAGCTCGCCGGTCACAGGATGACCGTCGAACCGTGCCCCGACGAGCTCCCCGAACTTCGACCAGCCATAGGACGAATCTGTCGCGGCATGCACTGCGACGATCCCGAGCTCACCGCGCCCCGCCCGCTCTTCGATCACGCGCATCTGCTCCGGGCTCCACGGGGTCTCACCTATCGTGAACAACACAAGGACCCGCGCACTCGCCAGTGCGTCGGCCGTCGCATCTCTCGCCCGGCCGACTTGGCGGAATTCGAGGCCACACAGCCCGGCGACCTCCTCGAATGCGAGTGCCGCGGAGCCGAGTGATTGGTGGACTCCGGCTGCGACGAGATGACCGTCTGTCCGCCGGTAGGGCGCGACGTCGGACACATACAGCAGCTCAGCCATATTGGCGTTCACGGTCTCACGTCGGAAGTGCGGCGACGACGGCAATCTCCACGAGGATTCCCTTTAGCACCGCGCCAGTGGTAGCGCGCGCCGGGTAGGGAGCGGAAAACAGCGATCCGTAGGTTGCGTCGAAGCCGGCCCAATCGCGCTGGAGCTCGGCTAGGTAGACCGTGCTGTTGACTACGTCGCCGAGATCGCAGTGTGCGGCGAGAAGGATCGCCCTCAGGTTCTCGACCGTCTGAATCGTCTGGTCTTCGATCGTCGAGCCGATCACGACACGGGTCGCCGGGTCGTAAGGTCCGACTCCGGCCACGAACAGCAGGCCGTTCGCAACAATCGCTTGCGAGTAGGCGCCCGACGGCACTGGGCTGGTCGCCGCTTTTATCTCTTGCAGTGTCACTCGACTCCCTCGATCTCTCGTACTTGAGTGTCGGCGGTCAACGCCTAGCCCCCGCGGGCCGTAACAGAGCGGGCCCCGATCGCCGGAGAACACTTTCTATCACGAATGCTTCGCGGATCTACCTACGTATCAACTGTTGTCCTCTGGACGCGCGCTATCGATATGTCGGATGTCGCGATCGTCGAACGGATGTGACGCATTAGACAATGTATAGCTCTTTACATTACCTCATCTCCGGGATAATCTCGTCTTCATGAATTCCATCGAGCGTCAAGTGATCAATTCCGAAGGAGAGGTCTTGCTGTCCTTCGGCTCGGCGACCTTGGGCGAGAGCGGCGCGACGCCGTTGAATCCACGCATCCGACCGATCTGGCAAGGCGCCGCGGTGGCCGCTCCCGCCTTCACCGTGGCCTGTGCGCCAGGCGATAATCTCGCGATGCATGCAGCTGTGACGCGTGCGCCGCGGGGCTCGGTCCTCGCAGTATCGGTCGGCGATGACACGGCGCGCGGATACTGGGGCGAGGTCCTTACGACGGCGGCGATAGCGGCCGGCATCGCAGGACTCGTCATCGACGGGACCGTCCGAGACATCAGCGCACTCGAGCGACATCGCTTTCCGGTGTTCGCAAGGGGCGTAGGACTGCGCGGCGCGACGAAGACGGGACCTGGCGCGACCGGCGGACAGATCGTGCTCGGTGACACCATCATCGGGTCGGGTGACTGGATCGTTGCAGACGCCGACGGCATCGTCGTCGTCGCGCGGGCCAGCCTCGAGTCGTGCCGAGCCACCGCAGCAGAGCGTGCGAAGAAGGAGGATGGTTTCTTCGAGATGCTTCGGGCCGGAAGTACGACCGTGGAGCTTCTCTCGCTCGATGTCGGCTCGATCGAGGCGCACTGAGGAGAAGCGGGCCGGCTCACGAGGCACGCGACGAGGACTCGGCCAGCACGATATTCGGCGGACTCCGCCCTTCGAGAACCGCGCACACGCCCTCGCAAGCCAACATTGCCATCCGGGAACGAGTTCCCGACGTGGCGCTGCCAATGTGCGGGAGCATCACGAGATTGGGGGCTGCGAGGAGTCTCGGCGCGACGTTCGGCTCGCCGAGGTAGACATCGAGCCCGGCGGCACCGAGAGCACCGCGCTCGAGCGCGTCTGCCAGCGCGTCCTCGTCGACGATGCCTCCTCGCGCCGTGTTGACTAGGACCCCGCCTCTAGGAATCGCTGCGAGTCGGGAAGCGTCGATCAGGTTGGCAGTCGCCGGGCTCAAGGGCACGTGGATGCTCACGACATCGGCCTCGGTCAGCATCTGATCGAGGTCGGCGACGTAGCCTCGCTCCCCGGTGTCTCGGCGAGCATGGTGGAGAACCCGCATGCCAAAACCCTGTGCTCGGAGCTCGACGGCGCGCGCTATGCGGCCATGACCTACGAGCGCGAGCGTCGCCGCCTCGTGGTCGGTCCCAAGGAAGTCGGTCAGTCCCCAACCGCTCCATTCCCCGGCACGAAGAGCGCGCTCGGCCTCGAAGGCTCGCCTCGAAGCGGCAAGCATGAGCAGCATGGTCACTTCAGCCGTAGCCGCGTCGAGGACGCCAGGGGTGTTGCAGACGGCGATATCGAGCTCCGATGCACGGCTGACGTCGATATTGTCAACGCCGACCGCAATGTTCCCGATGACCCGCAGAGTGCCGGACGCACCTGCCTCGAGCACCTCGGCGTCGATCCGATCGGTGAGAAGGGAAATGATGGCGTCGACTCGTGGCGCCATGGCGACCAGTGCTCGATGGTCGAGCACACCCGGTTCAGGCAGCACGACCGCGTGACCGAACCGATCGAGCGGCTCCAGCCACGACCGCGGCATGTTTGCGGTGACGAGGACTCTCGCCGCCATCTCCTTCACTCCTCCCGACCTGTCGCTCTCAGACATACGATTCGCCCTTCGTCCCCATGGGACTGCAGACGGTCTTCAGTGGGTCGTGTAGTTGATCTCCCCCGCGTCCGGACAGGCGATCGCGAAGCAAAAGCAGCGAATCGGGGCGAACTGGCTCGTTGCGATGAGACTGTGGACGACGTTCGGCGGGATGTAGACGAGGTCACCCTGGCCGATCTCACGCTCCTCATCACCGACGATCATCAGCCCGCGCCCATAGAGCACGTAGTAGTACTCGTGAGTCGGATGGGAGTGAGGATCGACCTTGCCACCGCCGATGATCTCGAACTCGTTGACGAGCTCGAGCGAGCCGCCGAGTGTCGCCTCCCGCATCGTGCCCGGTGCCATCATGTACCACACCGGCGTCGTGCCATTGTGCTCGACGATCGGCTCCACAGTTGCAATATTGCGAACGTCCATCGGTCTCTCCCGTCTCGGCCTTGTCGTGAAGTCGCGGTCAGGTCTGGGCTAGTGCGCGAATTGTGGGAGATAGCGCGCATTGACGTCGAGCATCTCTTTCGTGAGCGCCTCGATCTCGTGCGGCTCGAGTGTCGCATCGAGCAGCGGGTCGACCGTCATCAGCTGCCTGAGCAGCGAGCGGTCCCCGGTGAGCGCAACCTCGGCGGTCAGCTCTTCGACGAGCGCATGTTGGCCGAGCACGGCAGCAAGGCCGGGCGGGAGCGCGCCGATGCCGACGGGGTGGACGCCCTCGGCATTGACGACTGCCGGTACCTCGACGGCCGAAGAGCTCGGCAGGTTGGAGACGAGTCCGTCGTTCATCACGTTCACGATGAACAGCTCGCCGCGGTTGTCGATAATCGACTCCATGACTTCGGCGACGACAATTCCCTTGTCCTCGGGACCATTGGGGAGATCGGCCAGACGGTGTGGACCGGCGTCCGCCGACCAGGCGTTCGCTACGTCCTCCCACGTGCTGACGCGCTCCTGCTGGGCGACCATGTCATAGACGTGCCGTCCGTAGCGCATGGCAAGTCCCTGCGCCCGCCCGGAATACGGCTCCTCCAGCCGCTGCAGCTGAGGAAAGAACTCGATCCAATGCGCCGAGCAGTAGGGGACGACCCCAAAGGTGTCGATCGCCCACTGCACAATCACGTCGTCCGTGCGCTCACGCACGATCGGGATGGCGTCCCGACCGTCGCGCAACTGCATGGAAAGTATCGCCGTGCAGTGATTGATACCGCCAACCCGCATAGGGAGCACGATCGCGTCCTCGTCTTCGCCGACGAGCTCCGAGAGCCAGGACCCCATGAAGGGGTAGGGCGAACACGAGCACAACGAGAGCGAACGGACCGAGGAGGACTTCGCCATGGCAATCGCATTCGCACTGGCCGGATTCGTGTAATTGAGCACGAGCGCGTGGGGGGAGAGCTCCTCGAGCTCCTGAGCCACCGCAGCGAGGATCGGCGTATTGCGAAGGGCGCGAAAGATCCCTCCCGGCCCGACCGAGTCGGCGATGTGCATGAAGACCCCGTACTTGGCCGGCACCTCGATGTCGGATCCCCAGGCAGACATCCCACCAACAGATATGGCGACGATCGCGAAGTCCACGTCGCGCAAAGCCTCACGCCGGTCGGTGGTGGAGCTGACCAGGAGCTTGCGGTGCTCGGCGTCGGCAAGCTCGGTCGCGAGCTTCTCCATCACGGCGACACGCCGCGCATCGACGTCCATGAGTCGAAGCTCCGCTCCGTCGAAGCATGGAATCTCCAACAGGCGGCGGACGAGCCCAGGCACGAACATGCTGCTCCCGCCGCCGATCACCGCGATCTTGACTGTCACTGGAGTCCCCTCTCGCAACGTGGAGCGGCACCATGCCGCCGACACTTCAACATCGCTGCATCGCCCTCAGCCCGATCACACCTGTGCGCAACGCCGCACCCAGCTGCTCCGGACCTCTGGATTGCTAACCGGCAACGCGCTCCAGTCGAGCTGATTGTCGTAGATGCCACGCACCCCGGCGAGCATGATCTCGGACTGGACATCGGCGACCTCGAAGGCAGCCCCCGCCAGATGCGGAGTGAGCGTCAGCCGAGGAACCCCGAGCAGCTCGCTCGAGCTGGGAAGTGGCTCGTCGGGAAAGACGTCGAGCGCGGCTCCGCCGAGGTGACCGGACTCGAGCGCCTCCGCCAGGGCGGCATAATCCAGCAGCGTCGCCCTGGCAGTATTGATGAGACAGCTTCCCGGCTTCATTCGGGACAGCTCGGAGCGACCGATCAGGACCGAGCTGCTTCGGGCATGGAGGGTGATCACGTCCGCTCGAGGCAGGGCCGCGTCGAGTGATGACGCCATGTATCCTTGCGAAGCGATCGCCTCGAAAGACACGGCTGGGTCTACGACACACACCTCTCCGACGAGCCCGGCAAATCTTCGCGCGACGGCCCTTCCCACTGCACCAAAGCCGACGATGACAACCGTGAGCTTCGAGAGCTGATGCCCCTTGTAGGCGACGTAGGGAATCGTCGCTGCGGAATCGTCCGGACGCCAGATCACGTCTCCGGTGGCGCGATTGACGCCTTTCGACGGAACCGCTGTCGTCAATGCACCGGACACGATCGCTTCGTGAGCAACGGCGATGCTGCGCAGCGCGGCGATGCACAGTCCGAGCGTGAAGTCGGCCACTGCCTCAGCATTGCGTCCGGGCGTATGGACGACGGCGATCCCACGGGCGATCGCCGCGTCGATATCGACGTTGACCGGCGCCGATCGCAGGCACCCGACGAGCTCGAGGTTCGTGAGCGCGGCGAGCATCACCTCGTCGACTGGCTCGGCCTCGACGAAGATCGCGCGGACCGTACCGCGCTCGTCGTCAGAGAGAGCCGCGACGGCTTCACGGACACTGGCTACGCGACGAAGCTCCCAGGAGCGCTCGTCCCGGAGTGCATCGCTCGTCTCACTCGTGAGACTGGCGCTAATGAGAGCAAGCATCGCTTACCAGCCGGTGCTCACGCATCTCGAGTTGCAGTCGCTGATACAGCTCCCGATACCGGGTACTCCCTTGGACGTGTTCTGGGGACACCACAGTTGGTGGCGTGTACACCTTGCTGTCGACGACGTGTGCCCCGGCGAACGCGTCGCTCCCCGCGACGAGCAACGCTCCTGCGAGCCCTGCCACCTGGTCCAGAGGTCGCACCCGAATCTCGTGACCGGATACCTCCGCGAGCTGCCGGCACCAAATCGCGCTCCTGCTCATGCCTCCGGTCGCAATCACGAACGAGGAACGGAGTGCCAATCGATCTTCCAGGCATTCAAGGATCGACCACGTCGCATAGCAGCTCCCGTCGATGGCTGCCGCAAGGACCTCGCGCCCACGATGGCTGTCGCGAAGACCGATCACCGTCGGAGCCAGAGTCGACGACCAACCTTCCGGGCCGAAGAACGGGTTGCCGGTGAGGACGGTCAGGGGCGCGTCGAGGTGGTCCTCGACCGTAAGGCCGCACCGGATCAAGGCCGTCTTGAGCGGCTCACCGGAAAGATCACCGAGGCAGCCAAGCTGCCCGATGTACTCGCCCATCGGACCAGCGTTGCTCTCGAGCGCCCACTGTCCGGCGAGTACGTGCTCGCTCATCAGCAGCGGATATCTTTCCCGAGAGGTCGGCGGCGACGAGGTCGCAGCCTGTATCGGTGCCGTCGAACCGGCGACGACGACAGGCGCAGCCTCTTCACCGACGCTCGCCGACAGCACCGAGAGATGGGTATCTCCACCCCCGACGTGGACGGGCAGACCCGAAGGAAGACCGGTAGAGCTCGCCACGTCTGCAAGCAGAGTGCCGACTCGGCTACCGGAAGGTCTGAGCTCTGGGAAACGGCCGATCGGAATTTCGAACGCCGCGAGAAGTTCCTCGAACCAAACGCCATTGGCGACGTCGAGCATCTGGCTCATAGCAGCCGAGGACGGCTCACTCGCGATCGCTCCGGAAAGCCTGAAGACGAACCAATCGTGAAGCTGCAGTACGGTCCTCGTCGACCGCCAGGCCTGCGGCGATGAGCTGCGGAGCCAAAGTAGCTTCGGGAGACCGAACTCGGGAGCGGCCCAGTGACCGGTCACGTCGTAGAGCCTCTCGGCTGAGATCACACCGGCGATCTCGCCGACTTGCCGCAGGGCTCGCCGATCCCGGTTCAAGATGCTCGGTGCAGTGGGCGACCCGCTTCCATCGACGAGGACGAAGGGCATCCGGACGGCGCTGACCGTGATCCCGAGGAAGTTCCTGTCCTCGGCCTCGACTTGACCCACGACGGAGCGAATCGAGCGGACAGCCGCAGCCCACCAGGCATCCGGATCGAACAATCCGGGATCTGAGAGATCGGGAGCCAACGGGTACAACGTCGACGCAGTCGCGAGGTTGACATGGCGGGAGACGTCGTATGCAGTCGCCTTGGCCGCACTCCCCCCGATATCCAACGTGACGACAACGATCGGATCGGTCATGGCGCGACTGTCGTCCCCGACGTTCCTTGGCCCATCCTGGCGCCCTGAGTCACACGGGTGCCTTGTTTCGGTACTTCTCCATGACCTCGGCCATTTGCTCTTCACTCAGCACGTTGGGCTTGCCGATCGCGAGCGAGCGGTAGTACAGACCGGCGAGCGTCTCCACCGCCTCGGCTGCGTCGGCTGCCTTCTTGAGAGTCTCACCGATTGCCACGAGCCCGTGGTTCGCGATCAACACCGCACGCGAAGGAGCTGGGAAGGCGGCGCGCACGTTCTGGGCGAGCTGTTCGGTGCCGTAGGTCGCGTAGGCGGCAACCATGATCTCCGTCGTCTGGAGAACCGCGATCCCGTAGTGCACCGCGGGAATGGTGAGCCCGAGCACCGCGAGCGTCGTCGCGTTCGGCGAGTGGGTATGGACGATCGCGGAGATCTCCGGCCGAGTCTCGTAGACCAGGCAGTGCAGAGGAGTCTCGGACGACGGAGTACGAGAACCTTGCCTCACGCTTCCGTCCGGACCGACGACCACGATGTCGTCATCGTCCATGCGGTCGTACTCCATCGACGACGGCGTGATGTAGATGTCGCCGTTGTCGAGCTTGGCACTCAGGTTCCCTGACGTCTGGCTCAACAGTCCCAAGCCGAGAAGCTTGCGGCCGCAGGTGACGAGCGAATGGCGAACGTCTGCTCCCGTGGAACTCGAAACGCCGCTGGGGTCGTTCGAATCATCGTTCACGAGAGGTGTCCACCTTTCGATGACCATCGAAACGATGTCCATCGACGCCCGTTCGCATGCGGTATCGGCACGAAGCCCCTCTTGGTATTTCCGTATGAGCGAGTGAACAATTGTTCATTGCATGAGCCGTATGTGCACATTCTAGGGACGTGAGCGAAAATGTCAACGGGCGAAGGCGGGAGCCGACGCCTCGTGTCTTTCCCACGAAGTGGGCAGCATTTCAGTGAACACATGTTCAGCCTTCCACTGTTCCGTTCAGTATGCGATGGTTGGCACTGGATCGCCTCCACGCAGAATGCCGAGAATCAAGGAGCTTCGGTGAACGACTTCACGATGACCATCGCGGGCCAGCAGTCCGCGACTATCGCTACCTACCCGGTCGAGGATCCGGCCACGGGCGCCGTCATCGCCGACGCGCCCGCGTGTACCCCCGGCCAACTCGACGAGGCGATGCGAGCCGCGCAGTCGGCGTTGGTCGGCTGGCACTCGGATCGCTCTCGTCGCCAGCAGGCGCTTGAGCGCCTCGCCGATAGCGTCGAAGGACATCTCGAGGAGCTGGCAGGAGTCATCACCACGGAGGAGGGAAAGCCGCTCGCCGAGGCGCGCTCGGAGCTCGGCGACGCGATCAACGATCTCCGGTACTTCGCTTCGCTGGAGCTGCCGGCAGAGCTGATTCGCGATGACGAGCACACCGTCGTGCGCGTGCTCCGTCGGCCCGTCGGGCCCGTCGCGGCGATCACACCGTGGAACTTCCCCCTCGGCACCGCTGTAGCCAAGATCGCACCGGCGCTCGCCGCCGGGTGCACGATGGTCCTCAAACCCTCGCCGTACACACCACTGTCGTGTCTGCGCTTTGGAGAACTCGGACGTGACGTGTTACCTCCTGGCGTGCTCAACGTGGTGAGCGGCAGCAACGAGGTCGGCGCGTGGATGACCGAGCATCCGATCCCCCGGATGGTGAGCTTCACGGGCTCGGTCGCCACCGGCAAGCGGATCGCGACCATGGTCGCGCCGGACCTGAAGCGGGTCACCCTCGAGCTCGGAGGGAACGACCCCGCGATCGTCCTCGATGACGTGGACATCGAGGAGGCGGCGGACGGGCTGTTCGCCAACGCTTTCGGCAACTGTGGCCAGATCTGTGTCGCCATCAAGCGCGTCTACGTCCCGAGCAGCCGCCACGACGAGCTCGTCGAGGCACTTGTGTCACGGGCGAAGGCGGCCAAGGTGGGTGACGGCCACCTTTCAGGGACGGAGATCGGCCCGCTCTGCAACAAGATGCAGTTCGACCGGGTCGCCGAGCTCGTGGAGGACGCCATGGATCACGGCGCGAAGCTCGCGGCCGGAGGTCGACCAATCGAAGGGCCCGGCTACTTCTTCGAGCCGACCGTCGTTACCGGCGTGAGCGATGGAGTTCGCATCGTCGACGAGGAGCAGTTCGGACCGGCACTCCCGATCGTCAGCTATGACGATCTCGACGACGTGCTCGTGCGCGCCAACGCCACGCATTTCGGACTTGGCGCCTCTATCTGGACGGGCGACCCAGAGCGCGGTGGCGCGATCGCCACAGGTGTCGAGTCGGGCACGGTGTGGGTGAACACCCATCAGGCCGCCGTGCCGGGACAGCCGTTCGGTGGTCTGAAATGGAGCGGGATCGGCGTCGAAGGCGGTCGCTGGGGCCTGATCGGCTACACCGAGCTCCAGGCGATCCACGTAGCCCGCGGCTGATCATCTGCACCGCCGGGCCTATCCACCGGCGATGACGCGGACCGCAGTCGACGGTTCGAGGACGAGCACGGCGCCTTCGGGGTCCAGGCGGAGGAAGGTGTCGACGAAGAGCCGCGGGTCGAGCGTCGCGCCTTCCCCGTAATCGGCGTCGCGCCACAGACCGTAGTGGAACGGGATGGCCAGCTGCGCCCCCTGCAACCAGGCGAGCATCGCCGCTTCGTGGGCATTCATGTTCCCCGTCGTGCCGTTGATCGAGACGAGCGACGCCGAGACGCCGCGGGTGTCGGCGACGATCTCGCTGTCGTACTCGGTGTCGCCGCCGTGGTAGAGGCTCACACCACCGGTGCTCAGCACGAAGCCGACGGCGTCAGGCGTCGGCTCGAGGCCGAAGAGGTGCCGGGCGTGCACGGCTCGCACCGAGAGATCGCCGATCTCCACGACGTCGCCCCGCGCCACCGCCGTCACCCGCGACGGATCCACCCCTACGGCTAGCACCTCCTTAACTGCCATCGGCGGCCCGACGAAGCGCGTCCGCTCGTGGCCGAGGAACGGCACGATCGAGTCCGGGTCGAGATGATCGGCATGGCTGTGGGTGGCGAGCAGCGCGTCGACTGCTGCCTCGGCCGGGTCGAGCGGCGAGGGGACGTTACGGGGCAGCTTGTAGGTGCGCATCACCGCGTCGGACAGATACGGGTCGACCGCGACGATCGTTCCCCCGGGTGTCTTCACGACGATGCCCGACTGGTAGAGCCACCAGAGCACGAGACTTTCCGGCGGGACTTCTGCTCCTTCGATCTCTCGCCACAGCTCCATAGGGCTCTTCATCGTCTCACTCTCTCCTGGCCGGCTCGCCCACCCTCAACCCAGCTCGGCAATGGCCTCGTCCCAGACGTCTCGAGTCAGTCGGAGGTAGTGCACCTTGTGGTGGTGCTCGAACGTCTCGACGCCCTTGCCGGGAACGGTCTCGAGCACGATCGCGACAGGACCGTGCTGCGCGACGGAGGCGTGCGGCAGCACGCGACGAAGCGCCTCGTGGTCGTGCCCGTCGATGCGCTCGGCCACGAATCCGAACGCGGCGAGCCGCTCGACGACGGGCTCGACCTCCATTACCTGGGCGGGGGCCCCGTCCGCCTGCATGTGATTGTTGTCGACGATGGCGACGAGGTTGTCGAGATGGTGATGGCTCGCCGACATTGCCGCCTCCCAGACCTGGCCTTCCTGCAGCTCACCGTCAGAGAGCAGGCAGTAGACCTTGGCCCCCGACCCGCGCAGTCGTTCGCCGAGCGCCATCCCGACGGCCTGGGAGAGCCCCTGTCCGAGCGAGCCCCCGGTGATCTCGAAGCCTGGCGTTCCCTCGAGCGGGCTCTCCTCGATCCGCGACCCGGCCTGACCGTAGGTCCGGAGCTCCTCCTCCTCGTAGACGCCGAGCTCGCCGAGCGTGGCGAAGAGCGCGATGGCGCTGTGGCCCGTCGACAGGACGAACCGGTCGAGAAGCGAGCCGTCGGGATTCCGCCGCATCACCCGGAAGTAGAGGTGGGCGAAGACGTCCGCCAGGGCGAGACCCTGTCCGGCATAGCCCTGACCACGGCCGAGGCACATATCGAGCACCCGCCGTCGAATCCTGAGCGCCACGTCGTCGAGGTCGTACTCGACGTCCTTGCTCCAGTGGTCGATCACTCCGGTCATCGTGCCGCCTCCTGGTTGTCCACGACAGACGTCGCCAACGACGGGCCATCGAGACCGAGCCGCTCGCGGATGAAATCGAGCGGGCCGGCATCGGCCCAGCGATCCGGCACGCCGCATCGACGGACTCGGCACGCCATCCCGGCACCGGCTACGGCTTCGCAGACCGCCGAGCCGAGTCCGCCGACGACGGAGTGGTTCTCGACGCTGACCAGCGCACGGAAGTGCGAGGCGAACTCGACGACCGCCGTGGTATCGAACGGCTTGATCGTCGGCACGTGCAGCACCGCAGCGCTGGTACCCCGAGTCTCGAGCAGCTCGGCGGCCTCGAGCGCCCACTGCGTCCCGAGCCCGGTGCCGACGAGGCCGACATCGGAGCCCTCTCGCAGCAACCTCGCACGGCCGATCTCGAACTCGTACGGCGGCACGAGAACTTCAGCGACGCTCGCACGTAGGCCGCGCAGGTAGACAGGGCCGGGCACGGACACCGCGGCGCGAAGCGCGGCGGAGAGCTCCGTGGCGTCCATCGGGTCGATGACGGTCATCCCGGGGATCGCGCGCATGATCGCCAGGTCGTCGGTCCCCTGGTGGCTGGCGCGAAATGGCGTCGTGATGCCCGGAAGGAAGGCGGCGATGACGGCGGTGCGATGACCGGTGGCGAGGGCCATCTGCACCTGGTCGCCGGCGCGCCGGGTGGCAAAGACCGTGTAGGTCACCGCTATCGGGCAGAACCCGGTCTTGGCCAGTCCCCCAGCGACGCCCATCATGTTCTGTTCGGCCATCCCGAGCTGGAAGAACCGCTCGGGGAATGTCTCGGCAAAGGGGTGGATGTCGGTGTACTTCGACAGGTCTGCCGAGAGCACGACTATGTCGGGGCGTTCCCGGCCGAGCTCGACGACAGTCGTGGCAAATGGCGCCTCGACGAGGGGGGCTCGGGCGATCGAGCGGACGTTCGTCCGCTCCAACTTCACCGAGCCCGCGGCAGTATCGGTCATGGGTGCACTCCTTATGGTCACTGCGCTATCACGAAGCCGGCGATCACGACGCCGTCTCTGCGATCACGACGAGGTGCGGACGGTCACACCCGTCCGCTCGGCGAAGTCCGGGAGCAGCGACGCGCCGAGCCCGGGGCCCGGAGGCAGTGCCAAGCGGCCGGCTCGCACGTCGAAGGAGAAATCCAGGACGTCCCGGTAGAAGCCTTCGAGGAACCCGCGCACCACCTCGACGGCCAAGCAGTTCGGCATGGCGCGGGCCAGGTGCAAGTTGGCCAAGGCGGTCACCGGTCCCGTGCAGTCGTGCGGCGTGAAGGGCAGGTGGTAGGTCTCGGCGAGCTCCGCGATCCGCCTCGCCTCCGACAGACCGCCGGTCCAGGCGACGTCGACGAGGACGACGTGGGCCGCCTGTCGAGCGAGCACGTCCCGGAAGGGAAAGCGCGAGATCAATCGCTCACTTACCGCTTGGGGCACTTTGGTCTCGCGGACGAGGCGGCTCAGATCCTCGGGACTGTCGGGTTGGCAGATGTCTTCCATCCACAAGACGTCGAGCGGCTCTACCGCGCGGGCGATGCGGATCGCCATGTTGAGGTCCCAGCGACTGTGACCCTCGACGATCAGCTCGAGCCCGTCCCCGACCGCGCCACGCGCGGACTCGAGCATCGCGAGTCCCGTCGCGAGGTCACGGGGCGCGAGGTAGGACCCGCTCGGGCCCATCGCCGTCCAACCGGCAGGGCCCGTCGAGCCACGCGCCTCGATCTGCGGCGCGAACCGATCCCAGGGCCACACCTTCATGCCGAGATAGCCGAGCGCGTGGAGCTGTCCGGCCAGCTCGGCGGGGTCCTCGAGGGCGAGGTCCCAGTCTCGGTGAGGCCCGGCGTTGACACAGGTGTTGTACACGGCGATGTCGTCGCGGCACGCGCCGCCGAGCAGCTGGTAGAGCGGAAGTCCGGTGGCGCGGCCGAATGCGTCCCAGAGGGCGATGTCGATCGCCGAGATCGCTCGCATCTCGGCGCCCGCGTAACCGAAGAAGTTCGCGCAGGAAAACAGCGTGTTCCAGGCCTGGCGAATAGCCCCTGCCGGACGGTCGAGGAGGAGCGGGACGGCGAGGTCGTGGATGACTCCCTCGACGGCAGAGGGGACGTAGTACGTCTCGCCGAGGCCGACTGCGCCGGTAGAGGTCCGGACGAGCACCCATAGCAAGTTGGGCTGCTCGGACCATCGAAGGGTGCTTACCTCGATGATCTTGCCGAGGTCGCGGGACGCGACCTCGTCGAGCACGAGCGAGGATTCGCTCATCGGCGGCGCTCGAGATAGCTGACGCTCGTACTCGACGATGGTCGTGGCCGGCCGCGCCGGTCCCACGCCTCAGAGCAGCGATCCACCGTTGACCTGGAGCACGGTGCCCGTGACGAAAGAAGACTCGTCGCTTGCGAGGTACGCAACGCCCTGGGCGATATCGCGAGGCGTGCCCATCCGGCCGAGCAGCGTCCGGGATGCGGCGACCGCTCGCTGCTCCTCGGACTGGGCCTGGAGCGCCGGTGTGTCGATAGGCCCTGGCGAGATGGCGTTGACTCGCACCCCTCGCGGCGAGACCTCCCTGGCGAGCGACTTCGTGAACCCGATCACCCCGGCCTTGGCTGCCGCATATGCCGCGGAGGGCCGGATCGAGCCGTACTCGCCCGCGGTCGAGGCGAAGTTCACGATCGATCCTGCACCGGCCTCGAGCATCTCGGGAAGCACGACACGGCAGCCGACCATGGCGGTGAGCAAGTTGGCCGAGAGCATCGCCTCCCACTGGTCGGGGTCCGAGTCGACGAAATCGACGATGGCGAAACTGCCGGCGACGTTGACGAGCGCGTCGATGGGCCCGAGCTCGCGGCGGGTCTGCGACGCGAAGGCGCTGAAGTCCTCGAGGCTCGTGACGTCCGCGGGACGACCCCAGGCAGCGCCCTGCGACTTCCGCAGCTCCTCGAGAAGCTCCTCGAGAGGATCCGCGCTGACGTCGGTGACGGCGACGGAAGCTCCTTCGTCGGCGAGAAGGAGGCACACCTGCCTCCCGATCGTCCCGGCCCCCCCCGTCACAACGATCACACGATCCTCGAGACGCATCTCTCTCCCCTATCAGCCCGCGAGGAAGGTCGAGCCAGGCGCCCGGGCTTGCCCCACCGCTTCGGCACCGCGCGGACCGTCCCCGAATCACCCCTACGTGGCCGCTGGCGAATCACCCTAGGTGCGAGAAGCCAAGTGGTCAAGCCACCTGTTTAGGCCCGGTGGCGTGAGGAGGAGCGTCGCCCGCTCGTCACCCCGTCCGGGAAGATGGTCCGCGACTCGCGAAGGTGTGCCTGCATCGCACGGCGCGCCGCGCCCGGGTCGCCGGCCTTGATCGCCTTCAAGATCTTGGTGTGAGCGGTGATGCCGAGTCGCACGGCATCAGTGGTTCCGTGGCTCTCGAACATCCCCTCGACGATCATCGTGGCGATCGGCGCGAGCAGAGTCGGGAACAGCGGATTGAGCGTCGCTCTCGCCACGGCGACGTGAAAGTCCACATCTGCCGCGGTATAGGCCGCTGCGTCGCCCCCGCTGTCCTGCATCGCCTGGAGCAGCCTCTCGAGCGTCGCGATCAGCTCCGGCGTGCGCCGCTTCGTCGCGAGCTCGGCGGCGTGCAGCTCGATCGCCTGGCGCGCCTCGTAGAGATGATCGGCAGTCAGCTCGGGCGTCGCCCCGCTCAGTTGGAGCTGACGCGAAAACGCGCTCGACAGCTCCGACTCGCTCGGATGGTGGACGAAGCTGCCCTTGCCATTGACCGTCTTGACGAAGCCTTCCGACCGCAGCTCGGCGAGTGCCTCACGCAGGAGAGGTCGGCTCACACCGAACTCCGCCGCCATCGTCGCCTCCGTCGGCAGTTGGTGGCCGAGCGGGAGCTCGCCCGAGGTGATCCGTCCCCGAACCTCGGCCACCAGCCTCTGCACCAGACTGTTCTTCTTGATCTGTGGCAGCTCCATCAATGGTTCCTTCGTCGAAGATCTCGGGTGCGCGAGTCGCCTCGGTCCCGGTCACGCCTCAGTTGTCGTGCCTCGGAGTTTTGCAACCTTACGGCCCACCTGCTCTCCTGGCCACGTCGAGTCGACCCGACGACTCGCGCCGGTCGACAGTGGCCGATAGTTTTCTGTTGACAGCGAGCACGAAGATCCTTAGTGTCACGACTGAACAGCGGGCCAAGTGGCCAAGCCACCTGATGCCCGGAAGGCGAACGTGCCACAGGGGGGCCTGGGCGCGCATCGGTCCTGTTGTCGAGCACCACGAGGGCGTGCCGTCATGAAGATCGTCGACGTCGAGACCTATGTCGTCGGTGCGGGCTGGAAGAATTGGGTCTTCGTCAAGGTCCTCACCGACGAGGATCTCTACGGAATCGGCGAAGCGACGCTGAACGGGTTCGCCGGAACGTGCGAAGCGGCCGTCCAGGAGTTGAAGCCGCTCGTCATCGGTGCCGACCCGCGCCAGATCCGGCGCAACGCGACGTCTCTCTACGAGCGTGTCGCCAACGAGGGCGGCCACGTTCATCGGACGGCTATAGCCGGCATCGAGGTGGCGTGCTGGGACCTGCTCGGCAAGTCGCTCGGCGTTCCGATCCACCAGTTGCTCGGTGGTCAGGTGCGCGAGCACGTGCCGTGCTACGCGAACGGCTGGTACCGCACGGAGCGAAGTCCCGAGTCCTTCGCAGCCGCGGCTGTCGCGGCGCTCGAGAAGGGTTTTATGGCTCTCAAGTTCGACCCACTCGGGACGGCGCGGGGCTTCTTTGCTCCCGGGGAGCTCGAGGCGTCCCGCGAGATCGTCCGCGCGGTCCGCTCGTCGGTCGGCCGAGGCGTCCGCCTGCTCATCGACCTGCACGCCCGGCTCGCGCCCTCCGAGGCGGTGGCGATGATCGACTCGTGCAGCGACCTGGACATCTTCTGGTGGGAGGAGCCGACGACCCGTGAACGGGAGGAGCCGACCAGCGAGGTCGCCAGGCGGAGCGTGGGACGGATCGCTTCCGGCGAAAACTTCCACGCGGTCGGGCAGTTCTTCACGCTCGCGAAGTCGGGCGGCGTCTCGATCTTCCAACCAGAGCCGATGTCCCTCGGTGGGATCCTGCCTTCGCTGGCCGTCGCCGCGATCGCCGCGGCCGACGGCGCCTGGATCGCCCCCCACCAGAGCGGTGGCCCGGTGGCGACCGCCGTCTGCCTCCAGCTCGCCGCGTGCGTGCCGAACTTCCTCATCCAGGAGCACTTCGACCCGTTCAACGAGCCCTGGACGCGATCACTCGTGACGTGGGCCCCGACGCTCGACAGTTCGACGGGCGAGCTGTCCCTGCCCGACGCTCCGGGCCTCGGGATCGACCTCGACCTCGAGGTTGCACGCGCCCATCCCTACGACCCGGCCGCGTTCCTCGACACCACGTCGGCCGGATGGGAGCTGCGACTCGGCCAGGCAGGCGCACGATGAGCGCCACCCCCGACGAGGGCACGACGCCCTTCCCGACGCTCGAGCGGACTTCGATCGGCCTGCAGGCCGCCGACGCGATCAAGGCACTGATCCTCTCCGGTGAGCTGAGGCCCGGAGACGCTCTCCCGTCTGAGCGCGATTTCTCCGGGATGCTCGGGATCAGCCGACCTTCGCTTCGCGAGGCCATTCGAGCCCTCAGCGTGCTGAACATCGTCGAGCCGCGCCATGGCGGTGGGACCTATGTGAGCTCGCTCGAGCCACAGATCCTAGCCAAGCCGATCAGCTTCCTGTTGCAAGTCGACGAGCAGGCGCTCGGTCATCTGTTCGAGGTCCGCCGGGTACTCGAGGCCGCAGCGGCCCGACTTGCCGCGCAGCGAATCGGCGACGAGGAACTGGCGGATTTGGATCGACTCGTCCAGGCAGCGGGCCGCGTCGTCACCAAGTCCGAGGAGTACCTGCGCCTCGACGTTGAGCTCCACCGCTCGATCGTCGAGGCGGCGGACAACCCCATCTACCTGGCCCTCTTCCAGAGCGTGGCCGACCTCTCCACCGCGAGCCTGCAGCGGGGCACCGCATCCACCGCCCTGCGGCGCGCTGCGCAGAGCCAACACCAGGCCCTCGTCATCGCGCTCCGGGATCGTGACGGTGCCGAGGCGGCCCGGATCATGGAGGACCACCTGGAGGGCACCGGGCGCCCGCTGAAGACGGTCCCTCGAGCCGGCCGTGCCACGGCCGAGCGCCGGCGGGCGCCGCCGAGACGCGCGCAGCTCTGAGTCGCGCGGGAGATCTTCGAGACAACTACCAATAAAGGGGGATATGCAGCGAAGGCGCAAGGGAACACAATGAACATAAGGACAACAACTCAAACAGACTGAAGCGGGGGGTATATGTTGAGAAAACCGGCGCGGGCTATCGCCGCAAGCGGGTTAGTGGTCTCTGCTCTGCTTTCGGGGGCACTGGTCGGAGGCGTCGCGGGGGCGTCGAGCGCGCAGGCCAGGCCGAAAGCAGCTTCCAAGCCGTACACGATCTATCTGTCGAACAACTTTGTCGGCAACGACTGGCGCGTGCAGATGGAGAAGGAAGCGACGGTCGCGTCCGGGCTCGCACCGTTCAAGGGCGTGACGAAGATCATCGTCACGAACGCGGCGGCCACGGTCCCGGCCCAGATTGCCTCGCTCCAGGCCATCGTGGCGAAGAAGCCGGCGGCGATCATCGTCGACGCTTCGTCACCGACCGCGCTCAATCCGGTCATCACCCAGGCGTGCGCCAAGGGCATCGTCGTCGTCAACTTCGACCAGACGGTGACGGCTCCCTGCGCGTACAAGATCTTCACGAACTTCGTGCTCGGCGAGCAGCTGAGCGCGAAATGGATGGTGGCTCAGCTGCACGGCAAGGGGAACGTCTTCGAGGACACCGGTCTCGCCGGCGCCCCGATCAGTGCGACCATCTCGAATGCTTGGGCCTCCGTGTTGAAGAAGTACCCGGCAATCAAGGTGATCGGCACCTACCAGGGCCAGTACGCACTCGGACCGGAGCAGCAAGGCGTGGCTAGCCTCGTGGCGGCCCACTCGAACGTGAACGGCATCCTCACCCAGGGCTACTGCACTGGCGCCATCAAGGCCCTCCAAGCGGCCAACCACGCGCTCGTGCCGATGGTCTGCCAGTCCTACAACCAGACCTACGTGGCCCTGGCGAAGGATGCCGGCGCATCCGGGTTCATCATGGCCAACCCGGCGTGGCTGTCGGTGCTGGCGATGCAGACGGCAGTGAAGGTGCTCGAGGGTCACAGCCAGGCAAAGACCGACGAGCTGACGCCGCCCTGCTTCTACAAGGGCGGCTCGTCACCTTCGGGCGCCACGTGCCAAGCGATCAAGATCGGCGTGAACGCCTTCCCGAGCCTCTCGCCCAACCTGACGCTTCCGCCGAGCCCTCCGTTCATGACCATCAAGCCGTCCCAAGTAGTTCCGTAGTCACTCTCTGACCACCAGGCGCCGGGCACCGGCCGGAGATCTCCGGCCGGAGCCCGGCGCCGTCTTCTCCCACGAAGGTAGGGCATGACGCTCGGCGCGACAGCGGACCGAAACGACGAGATCCTGGTGGCGCGCGGCGTGAGCAAGGCCTTCGCCGGAGTGCATGCTCTCGAGAACGTCGACTTCGGCGTCCGCGCCGGCGAGGTGCATGCCCTGCTCGGCGAGAACGGCGCCGGCAAGTCGACGCTCGTGAAGGTGATCGCCGGGGTGCTACGTCCCGATTCCGGCGCGGTGTTCTTCCGTGACGAGCCGTTCGCGCCGCGCGA
Source organism: Acidimicrobiaceae bacterium (assembly GCA_025464005.1). Lineage (GTDB taxonomy): Bacteria > Actinomycetota > Acidimicrobiia > Acidimicrobiales > Bog-793 > RYN-46. The sequence goes on from JAODBO010000135.1 coordinate 88,363, forward strand.
CCCGGACGCCTCCTCGCGTGCCGGCGTAGGCGTCGTCTTCCAGGAGCTCCCGCTCGTCCCGGACCTGACGGTGATGGAGAACATCTTCTTCAACCGCGAGCCCCTCACCCGCCTCGGGACGGTCTCCCGCCGCGGCCTGCGCGTAGCGAGCGAGCAGCTCTTCGATCGCCTCGGGCTGAAGGGCATCCGACCCGACCAACTCGTGCGCGACCTCTCGGTCGCGGCGCGCCAGTTCGTCGCCATCGCCAAGGTCCTCGCCGACGACCCGGCCATCGTCGTGCTCGACGAGGCGACCTCGGCGCTCGGTCCCTCCGAAGTGTCGTGGCTTCTCGAGCGGGCCCGCCAGCTCGCTGACGAGGGCAAAGGCATCGTCTTCATCTCCCACCGGCTCGCGGAGGTGCAAGAGGTGAGCGACCGGATCACGGTGCTTCGAAACGGCACCAGCGTCGGCACGTGGCCGCTCGCGGAGACGACGTCCGACGGGCTCGTCTCGGCGATGCTCGGCCGCAAGCTCGAGCAGCTCTACCCACCGCGCAAGGCAGAGCCAGGACCGACGGTGAGCGTCTCGGTCCGCGGGCTCGTCAGCGGCTCACGACTTCGCGGCGTCGATCTCGACCTGCACGAGGGGGAGATCCTCGGGATCTGCGGGCTCGAGGGACAGGGACAGCTGGAGCTCTTCCTCGCCCTGTACGGGATCGCCCGCTCGCATGGCACGATCACCGTCGGGGGTGTCGTGCGCCACATCCACTCGCCGCGCGACGCCATCCGGGCGGGCATCGGGCTAGCCCTCGTGCCGGAGGACCGCAAGAACGAGGGCATCTTGCCCTCGCTCTCGGTCAGGGAGAACCTCTCGCTGCCGAGCCTCGGTCGACTCGACCACTTCGGCCTGATCCGCCGGGAGGCCGAGCAGGAGTTCGTGTCCCCCGTGATCCGCGACCTGCAGATCGGACGACAGGATCCGGAGCAGGTCGTCGGCGGTCTTTCGGGTGGCAATCAGCAAAAGGTCGTCGTCGGGAAGTTTCTTCTCACCGGGGCGAAGGTGCTGCTGCTCTACGACCTCACGAGAGGGGTCGACGTCGGGACCAAGGCGGAGATCTTCCGCATGATCGAGGAGCTCGCCGCGGACGGCTACAGCTTCCTCTTCTACTCGAGCGATCTCGCCGAGCTCGTGAATGTGCCCCACCGAGTCGCGGTGATGTTCGACGGGCGTGTCGTGCGCCAGTTCGCGAAAGGCGAAGGTACCCAGGAAGAGCTCGTCGCGGCGATGGTCGGCGGTACCGATTCGGCGTCCGGCGCCGCCTCGGCCGGCGGCACGCGGCCTCTCGTCAGCGAGGTCGACGTCGAGGTGGCACCGTGATCGATGGCGTGGGCGTCCACCCTGGCGGAGGCCGTGGCGAGCCTGCTCTGCGACGGATGCTCGCGTGGCTCGGGCCGCGCAGCAGATCGGGAGACATCCGGCCGGTGGCGGCCTGGGTGCTCGCGCTGGCCTTCCTGTTCACCTACGCGGGGCTCCAGCCGGGCACGCTCTCTCGCGGCCAGATCGGGATCATCTGCGCCGACACGCTCTCGCTGGCCGCGCTCGGCCTCGGCCAGGGCATCGTCATCCTCACCGCCGGCGTCGACCTGTCCGTCGGCGGCGTGCTCTCGCTCGGGACGGCCATCGCAGCGACCCATTTCAGTAACGGAGGCACGACGCTCGAGTGGAGCCTGTTGATCCTGCTCATCGGCGTCTCGGCCGGCGCCATCAACGGGTGGCTCGTCGGACACCTCGGCCTGCAGCCGTTCATCGTCACGCTCGCGACGTGGTCCATCTTCGACGGCATCGCCCTCTACGTCCTGCCGATCCAGGGCGGCTCGGTGCCGAAGGGCTTCTCCAACTGGATCAACAATTCGTTGATCGGCATCCCCGATGCCGCGTGGGTCCTCATCGTCATGGTGGTGGTCTGGCTCTGGTTCAAGCGGACGCGGGTGGCACGACAGATCTTCGCCGTCGGCTCGGACCGCGAGGGCGCAAGGATCGCCGGCGTGCATATGACCCGGACGCTGATGACCGCCTACATGATCTCCGGGTTCTGTGCCGGTCTGGCGGCGCTCTTCTACGCGATGCTCACCGCGTCGGGCGACCCGACCGCCGGCGACGGACTGATCCTTCCGTCTGTGGCGGCCGTCGTCATCGGCGGGACGAGTCTCTTCGGCGGCCAGGGGGGCTTCGTCGGGACCGTCGCCGGAGCGCTGACACTCACCCTGCTCGGCGACGTGATCTTCGCGTTCAACCTCGCCTCCTACTGGACCGTCTTCGCCGACGGACTGTTGCTCATCGTGGCCGTGCTGATCGGCGGCGGGCTCCAGAGCCTCCAGGCGAGACGGGTGAGGAGGCACGCGTGAGCGCTCTCAGGGCAACCGTGATTCGCAACCGCCCGGTGTTGTTCGCCTACGTGCTGTTGATCGTGCTGGGAGCCGTGGGCGAGATCGTGGCGAGCGGCTTCCTGCGGATCAACCACGTCGACGAGCTGATCATCTCGGGAGCCTTCATCGCGCTCGTCGGCGTCGGACAGACCTTCGTCATCCTGACCGGAGGTGTCGACCTCTCCATCCCGTGGGTGCTCAACAGCTCGGCCGTCCTTCTCACCTTGTGGTCGCACGGGAGCTCCGGCCGAATGGCGTGGCTGACGCCGATCCTCTTGCTCGGCGGCGCCGCAGTGGGCGCCGTCAACGGGATCGGCGTGGCGTACCTGCGGATCCCGCCGATCATCATGACTCTCGGGATGTCGACCATCGTCGAAGGCGGGCTCCTCCTGTACACCAACGGCGGATCGGGCTCCAACGCGCCGAACGCGGCCGTCTACCTGGCGACACATCGCTGGGGGCCGTTCCCGGTCATCGCCTCGGTCTGGATCGGCGTCCTCGTCGTCGCCACCGTGGTCCTCAGCGCGACGCCCTTCGGGCGTCGCCTCTACGCGACGGGCCAGAACAGTCGCGTGGCGACCTTCGCCGGCGTCCGGGTGACCACGGTCCGGGTCGCCGTCTACATCGTCAGCGGCGTCGCGGCCTCCCTCGCCGGAATCGTGCTCGCCGGCTATGTCGGATCGTCCTACCTCGGCATGGGCGATCCCTACCTCTTCGCCTCGGTCGCGGCCGTCGCGATCGGCGGAGCGTCGATCCTCGGCGGATCGGGCAATTTCGTCGGCACCACCGCCGGGGCCCTCTCGCTGGCCGTCCTCGCGGGGCTGCTGCCCATACTCGGCCTCCAGCCGGCCGCGCTGCAGATCGTCTACGGCTGCGTCATCCTCGGCGCCGTGACCCTCTCGTCGGCCAAGGTCGGGGCGCGACGCCGGGCGGAGTGAAGGCCGATCGATCCCTGAACCCATCTCCGCCGTAGTACCGCCCGAGGGCATCGCCCTCGAGCAGCCCCGGCACCCCCCACGGAGCCGGGGCTGCTGCGCGCCAGACCTTCGGAAGAAAACGGGACCACGCTGCGTTGACCAGGCCATGAAGGTCGAGATCTGGTCTGACGTGGTCTGCCCCTGGTGCTATCTGGGCAAGAAGCGCTTCGAGAGGGCGCTGGACTCGTTCGAACACCGCGGCGAGGTCGAGGTCGTCTACCGCTCGTTCGAGCTGGACCCGTCCGCACCCCCCGGGCGAACGGTCCCGACGATCGACTTGCTGGCCAGCAAGTACGGCATGTCCGCCGACCAGGCGGCCGATGCGCAGCGGCAGATGGAGCAGCGTGCCGGGCAGGACGGCTTGGCATTTCATCTGGAGGACCTGCAAAGCGGGAACACCCGCGACGCGCACCGGCTCCTGCATCTCGCCCAGGCGCATGCGCGCCAGCCGGAGCTCCTGGAGCGCCTGCACCGCGCCTATTTCAGCGAGCAGCTGTCGATCTTCGACCACTCGTCGCTGACTGACCTTGCGGTGGAGGTCGGGCTGGACCGAGACGAGGTGAGCCGACTGCTCGCCGGTGACGACTACGCCGGGGCCGTGGACGACGACGAGGAGACGGCACGGGCGCTTGGCGCGACCGGGGTGCCGTTCTTCGTCATCGACCGCCGCTACGGGATCTCCGGCGCACAGTCGGCAGAGGAGATCGCTCAGGTCTTGGACCGTGCATGGGCCGATGCTGTGACGTCCGGCGCACCCGCAACATAGGGCATCCTCCCTGGAACGCCTCGGCTCCAGGTGGCGTCTTTCAGTGAAACGGCACCAGAGCACACAGTGTGCCCCCGGTTGACGCGTGGGCTATGGCTGGCGAGACCTACCTGACACCTTCGCCTAGCGCGAGTTTCCTGGATGTTCGACGGAGCGCCAGTGTTCGCCCTGGTCAACGGCTGAATCGCGGTGGCCCCCGCGTATTACCTAACTCCGCTCAGCTCCGCGGTGCATAGCTCGCGAGCCCGAA
>JAODBO010000172.1 GCA_025464005.1 Acidimicrobiaceae bacterium
GTCTTCGGGCTCGGGCTCGGTTACTCCGCAAGCGCCGGCTTCAGTCCGGCGTCAGGTCTCGGGACGCCGATCGTCACGAACGCGAAGGGCACGGGCGGTCTCGCCGCTTCGCTTTGCGCCGAGGCCAGCTCCGCTGGCGTCGGGCGCCCCGTCGTCGGCGGCGTCACGCCGGCGTCGGGACCGACGACCGGAGGCAACACGGTCACGATCACCGGGAGCGGCTTCCCCGCGAGCAACACCGGGAACGTCCACGTGAGCTTCGGTACCGCGGTCGCCACGGTGCAGAGCGTCACGAGCACGGCGATCACCGTCGCCGTGCCGCAATCGGTCCTGCCAAACGGCGCGGCGACGGTCGCCTCGGCGGGCAAGGTCGACGTAACCGTGACATTGGGCACGGGCTCCGGCTCGATATCCAGCCCCGCCGGCTCGGCGTCGGCCTACGAGTACGTGAACGAGAGCTCGACTGGCGCCACCACCCCGACGGTGTCGGGCATCGGACCTTCGGGTGGCATCGTCGCCGGTGGCAACACCGTGACCGTCTACGGCTCCGGCTTCGCGGCGGGTGGCACGTTGGCGGTCACCTTCGGCGGGGTCGCCGCCTCGAGCGTGCACGTCCTCAGCGACACCGAGCTCACGGCCGTCGTACCTGCACAGGCCAGTTCGACAGGATGCGCTTCGGGAGCTGGCTTCGTGTCCTCGGCCGCGTGCCAGGTCGAGGTCGTGGTGACGACCGCCAATGGCTCCAGCTCGACCGTGCCGATACTGCCGGCGCTGTCGGGCGCCGTGGTCTTCAACCCCCAAGGCATCGTCGTGCCGACGCCCGAGACCGAAGTCGCGCCCGCGGCTACCGAGTACGACTACGCGCCGACGCCCACGATCACCGCGATCACCCCTGACCCGGCGGACAGCGGGGGCACGGCTCCGGTCACGATCACCGGTACCGGTTTCAACTTCGACACGTTCAACTGGGTGAACTTCGGCCCGCCCACAGCGGGAGCGAGCGAGCAGGTGCAGATCACCTCGATAACGCCGACCAAGATCACTATCGACCCGCCGGCGGGTAGCGGCAACTCTCGCGGCGCGCGCTCGGTGCTTCCCGGTGGGGTGAGCATCCAGAGCCTCGGCGGCCTCAGCAACGTCGTCCGTTTCAGCTACTCCGGCATACCAGCCGTTCGCTCGCTGAGCGCGCTCGGCGGCCCGTCGACCGGCGGCACGAGGATCACCATCCACGGCTCGGGCCTGTCGGACGTGACGAGCGTCTCCTTCGTGAGCGAGGTCTCGCCGTCCGGTTACGGCGCGTCGGCGAGCTCGGTCGTCACCGCTGTCACGCCGAACAGCCTGGTCGTCAAAGCGCCAGCGGGACTGCCCGGCCCGGTCGACGTCGAGCCGTGCACGACGACCGGCTGTGCCCGCCCCAGTCCACGCACGGACACGTTCGTCTACTTCAGCTCCGGCCGGCCCGACCTCCGCCTCGTCACCCCGCGCCAAGGACCGGCGAAGGGCGGCACCGAGGTGGTGATGTTCGGCAACAACCTCGACGGTGCGGTCGGCGTGCGCTTCGGCGACCACTCGACCAACCTGCTCGCGTCGACGACGGGCTTCCCCGACGGCGACCCGTACATCCTCGCGGCGTTGTCCACGCCCGGCACGGCCGGCACCACCGTGAAGGTGACGGTGCTGACGCGCACCGGCAGCGCCCGGGTGCTCGGTGGTGGCACCTTCCACTACCTCCCGAGCGCACCGGCGCCGCCGCGCTCGGTCAAGGTGGTGCTGCACGGGACGGAGGCGACCGTGCGCTGGGTCGCTCCGGCGAGCGACGGTGGCTCACCGATCACCTCCTACACGGTGGTCGCGACCGCCGCCGGCACCGCACCTAGCGGAGGCTCGTTCCCGGGTAGCGCACGCGCCGCAGTCCTTCGCCACATCACCGCCGGGCGCTCGTACAACTTCCGTGTCGTCGCCTACAACGCGTCCCACGGCCGGGGAGTCTGGACGAGCGCGGGACCGTACGTCGTCGGCTTCTCTGCCAACGGGTACCGCCTGGCGGCGGCGGCCGGCTCGGTCCAAGGATTCGGGAGTCTCGCGAGCCTCGGCGGGGTCGCAGGCTCCCTCGGTACCGCACACGTCGTGGCCATCGCAGCCACCCCGGACGGGGCGGGCTACTGGCTCGCCACCTCGGACGGCACCGTCGATGCGTTCGGTGACGCGACTCCGTTTCAGTTCGCTCATCCGGCGTCGCCCGTCGTGGGTCTGGCGGTCACCCCGACCGGCGACGGCTACTGGGAGATCACCGCATCGGGCGAGGTGTTCGCGTTCGGACGCGCCCGCTCCTACGGAGCGCCCGACCACGGTCGCAAGCTGCCGAGCCCGGTGACCGGCATCGCGTCGACGCCGGACGGCCACGGCTACTACGTGACGACGGCGTCGGGAGCCGTGTACGGCCTTGGAGACGCGTCGGTCGAAGGCGCGGTGCCGCGGCGCGCCGGCGACGCCGTCGTGGCGGTCGCGCCCAATCCGGACTCCGTCGGGTACTGGGTCCTGACCTCCTCCGGCAAGGTCTATGGACTCGGCACGCTCGGCTTCGGGTCGCCATCGGCGACGTCGATGGACGGCACAGCGGTGGGCATCGCTGCGACACCTGACGGACACGGGTACTGGGTGGCCAGCTCGGCGGGAGCCGTCTACGCCTTCGGCGACGCGAGCTTCGAGGGACGCGCGCCGACCTTGCCGGGCGGCTACGTCGGGATCGCCACCAACTGATCTCCGCGCGGCCGCGCTTCGGTCGCCCTCCCACGGGGTACGCGTCGAATTGCACCCCGCGTGCGACTGCAGTCGCGCTCTCTCTGACCTGGACGCATCGCACGCGTTAACTGAGGCAGTTCGAAGTTTTACGCCTCGTTCATCCCGCGGTCGTCGGGCGAGCGCGATCCGTCTACCTGGCTTGCATACGGTCGCTTCCGCAAGCCCGTGACGCTGGTCGCAGCACGGGTCGATCAGCCCCGCTCGCGGGGCGAACAGGGAGGAGCAAGCAGATGCGCAAGACCTCAAAGGTCTGCTGGTTCGCCGGGATCGCAGGTTCGGCGATGGCACTTGTGGCCGCCGTCGCACCTGCGTCGGGCGCCAGTCTCAAGTCCCACGTCGTCATACACGCCACGTGCAACTGGGCGACGGCGACCTCACTCGCCTCGTGCGGCGGCATGAGCGCGCTCGTCGCCGCGGCGAAGGCCGAAGGTCAGCTGAACGTCATCACCTTGCCGAAGAACTGGGCAAATTACGGCACGATCATGACCGACTTCACGAAGAAGTACGGGATCAAGATCGCAGATGCCAACCCCGACGGCTCGAGCCAGGACGAGATCAACGCGATGGTCCAGTTGAAGGGCCAGAAGCGCGCACCGGACGTGCTCGACATGGGCACGTCGTTCGCGGTGAAGGCGGACCAGGAGCACCTGCTCGCGCCCTACAAGGTGGCGAGCTGGTCGTCGATCTCCGCCACGGCCAAGGCCGCCGACGCCACCTGGTTCGACGATTACGGCGGCTACGTCGCCATCGGCTACGACCCGTCGAAGGTCAAGGTCGCTCCGACCTCCTTCGCATCGTTGACGAACCCGGCCTACAAGAACATGATCGCCATGAACGGCAACCCGACCCAGGCCGGAGCGGCCTTCGCCGCGGTCTACGCCGCCGCTCTAGCGAACAAGGGCTCGTACTCGAACATCGCGCCCGGGGTCCAGTACTTCGCCAACCTCAAGAAGATCGGGAACTTCGTCCCGGTGACCGGTAGTGCCGCGACGGTCGAGAGCGGCCAGACGCCGATCCTGATCTGGTGGGACTACCTGCTCGCGAGCGAGGTCCAACCGTCGGTGAAGGGCTTCAAGATCGTCGTGCCGAGCGACGCGCACTACGCCGGCTACTACAGCCAGGCGATCAGCAAGAGCGCACCCAACCCGGCGGCAGCCCGCCTCTGGGAGGAGTACCTCTACTCGGTCACGGGGCAGAACCTCTGGCTCGACGGCAAGGCTCGCCCCATCGAGCTGCCGGCCCTCGTGGCCAACCACACCGTGAACGCGACCGCCTACAAGGCGCTCCCGGCGGTACAGGGCACCGGGTCGCTCGTCTTCGCGAGCACGGCTCAGGTCACCAAGGCCGAGGCGGTCGTCGCCTCGCAGTGGTCCTCGGCGATCGGTGGCTGACGCTACCCTCGCGGCCTCGGTGAGCCCCGCCCCCGCCAGCCTCGCGGCTGGCGGGGGCGGGCGCCGTAGCGGGCCCGGGCCACTGTCGGTCGAGCGGGCCCAGGCGGTGCGGCACGGGATCGCTCTCGCGCCCTTCACGGTGTACGCCGCGCTCTTCCTCGGGGCTCCGGCGATCGCCGTCGTGATCGGAGCCTTTCAGTCCCCGTCCGGCGGCTTCACCCTCCACAACGCAAGGATTGCCTTCACCGGCGCCTACCTGCAGGGTTTCGAGACGAGCCTCGAGCTGTCCGCGATCACCTCGATCATCCCCGCCTTAGCGGGAGCGCTCATCGCCTATGCCGTGCATCGCGGACGCCCGACCAGCTTCTTGCGCCGGGCGGTCGTGACCGCGTCGGGAGTGTTCGCGCAGTTTGGCGGGGTCCCGCTGGCCTTCATGTTCATCGCGAGCCTCGGCACGGTCGGTCTCGCGACCCACTGGCTCGACAACATCGGCGTCAACCTCGCGAACTTGGGCTTCAACCTGTACACGCTGTCAGGCGTCGCGTTCGTCTACATGTACTTCCAGATCCCTCTGATGGTGCTGATATTCCTTCCGGCCCTCGAGGGACTTCGACCATCGTGGCGCGAGGCCGCCCACAACCTCGGTGCACGATCGTGGCAGTTCTGGCGATACGTGGGCCTTCCCGTGCTGGCTCCCACGTTCTTTGGCTGCCTGTTGCTGCTGTTCGGCTTCGGCTTCTCCGCCTATGCCACGGCCGACGCGCTCACGAGCGGCAGCATCGCGCTGACGCCGATCCAGATAGGTTCGTTCCTCAACGGCAACGTCATCGCCGGCCAGCAGAACGTCGGCAAAATGCTCGGTCTCGGCATGCTGGTGGTGCTGGGCGTCGTCATGGTGCTCTACGGCTTGATCCAGCGGAGGTTCTCGAAGTGGGTGCGATAACCGCCGGGCGGCCGTCGCTGCCGGGTGGGTCGACCGCGGTAGCGGCGCTCGCCGCTCGTGCCTCGCGCGTCGCGTGGTGGCGGTTCGTAGTACTCGGGCTCGCCGGTGTCTACTTCCTGGTGCCGATGTTCGCATCGATCCGCTTCGCGGTGGAGCAGCCGGGAGGCGGCATCGACTTCGGGATCTTCACGTCGGTGTTCTCCCAGTCGGGCTTCGGCGGCGCCTTCTCGTTGTCGGTCCGCCTCGCGATCGTGACGACGTTGATCGTCCTCGTCCTCGTCGTGCCGACGTCGATCTACATCCACCTGCGCGTCCCCCGCCTGCGAAGGGCGATGGACGCCGTCACCACGCTTCCCATCGTCGTCCCGCCGATCGTGCTCATCGTCGGGGTGCTGCAGGTCGCCCCGTCGTTCCTCAAGTCGAGCCCGTACCTGCTGTCGCTCGAATACGTCATGCTCTCGCTGCCGTTCGCCTACCGATCGCTCGACGCAGGGTTGCGCGCGATCGACCACGTGACCCTCGTCGACGCCTCGCGCTCACTCGGCGGCGGGTGGATCACGACACTGCTCCGGGTCCTCGTTCCGAATCTGCGCTCGGCGATCCTCTCGGGCACCGTGTTGACGGTCGCCCTCGTGCTCGGCGAGTACACGATGGCGACCCTCGACCAGTACACGACGTTCCAGGTTTGGATCGTCAACTTCGACCAGGACAGCGCGCAGATCTCAGTCGCGGCCTCCCTCATGTCGCTGGTCGTGACCTGGGCGCTATTGCTCGCAATCTCGTTCCTCGGCCGCCGCCGGGCATCGGGTCTCTGGTGGACGCGGCGGCGACGGATCGCGGGGAGCTAGCAGGTGACGATGACCGCACGGACTCCGGAACGCCCGTCGAGTGACGGCGGGATCACTTCGCTCTCGGCGAGGCGCCACGGTGCGGGCGCGAGGGTGGAGCTCGTCGGGCTGACGAGGACGTTCAACAAGATGCTCGCGCTCGACGGGCTCGATCTTCGCCTCGAGCCCGGCGAGCTCGTGTCGTTGCTCGGTCCTTCGGGATGTGGCAAGACGACGGCGCTGCGCATCCTGGGCGGCCTCGAGCGCGCCGACTCCGGGCAGGTCCTCGTCGACGGCACCGACGTAGCCAGGGTCGCGCCCCAGCACCGCGACATGGGCATGGTCTTCCAGAGCTACAGCCTGTTCCCCAACTTGACCGCCGAGCAGAACATTTCATTCGGCATGCGACTGCGCAATGTCGCCTCCCGGGAGCGCAAGAAGCGGGCGCGCGAGCTCCTCGAGCTCGTGGGCATCGGGGATCAGGCCACCAAGTACCCGCACCAGCTCTCCGGCGGCCAGCAGCAGCGCGTCGCACTGGCCAGAGCCCTCGCCATCGAGCCGCGTGTCCTGCTGCTCGACGAGCCGCTCTCCGCGCTCGACGCCAAGGTGCGTGCCCAGCTGCGCGATCACATCCGGTCGCTCCAGCGCCGGCTCGGGATCACGACGCTGTTCGTGACCCACGACCAGGAGGAGGCGATGTCGATGTCGGACCGCGTCGGGGTCATGAGCTCCGGCCGCCTGCGCCAGATCGGTCCGCCTGCCGAGATCTACGGATCGCCCGCGGACGTGTTCGTCGCCGAGTTCGTCGGCTCCGTGAGCCGGCTGCCGGCGAAGGTCACGAGCGACGGTATCGAGGTGCTCGGGCGCCGTGCGCCGTTGCCCGTGACCCAAGCCGTCATCCCTCCCACGGGAACCTCGATCGAGGCGCTCGTTCGCCCGGAGGTGGTCGCCGTGCGAGCGCACCCGGACGGGCTCGGCGTCGTGACGGCCATCTCCTTCCTCGGAGCCGCGATGCGGGTCACGGTCGCGATCGGTGGCGGGGTCGAGGTCGTCGCGGACCTGAGCACGGACTTAGCAGCGGACATCGACACCGGAACGGTCGTCTCCGTCGAGCTCACCGGCCCGCCGCTGTTCGTCGACACGCCGCGGCCGCGATCAACGTCGGACAGCGTCTCGAGGACCTTGGACCGAGACGCTTGAGCGACGACGACGTCACAACCGTTGAGGCAGTTCTCGTCCCCGCCGCGGTCTCGGAGGCGGGTTATCGTCGCCTCGCGCGCGGCGACGGTGAGCCCTTCGTCGTGCGGACCGAGCTCGGTGGCTCCGTCCCGGTGGGGCGCCTGCGCTCGCTCGTCGCCTTCGTCCATCTCTCCGATCTGCACGTGACCGACGTGCAGAGCCCGGCGCGAGCCGAGTTCCTCGACCGTCACGGAGACGCCGACTCTCCGTTGGCCGCGGACCTCGGCCGGGTCGGGACCTATCGCGCCCAGGAGGCCCTCACGTTCCAGGTCGTCGAGGCGATGGCGCGTGCCGTGCGCGGGCTGGCCGGTGGCCCGGGGACGGGCGCACCGCTCGCCTTCGCGATCTCTACGGGCGATGCGACCGACAACTGCCAAGAGAACGAGCTCGAGGCCTACGTCGCCCTCCTCGACGGTGGGACGGCGGTGCTACCCGACTCCGGCGACGTCTCGCGTTACGAAGGGGTCGGATCGTCGGAGGCCTACGATCCGCGCTACTGGCATCCGGACGGCACGCCGGCGGGTGCGCTCGGCGACGTTCCCCGCGAGCGCCACGGTCTGCCCGAGGTCCCCGGGCTGCTCGACGCGTGCCGCAGGCCGTTCGACGCGACCGGTCTCGGCCTCGCCTGGTACGCGGTGTACGGCAACCACGACGCGTTGCTCGGTGGGACGCTCCCGCCCGGCGAGGCACTCGTAGCGCGGGCCGTGGGTGGCGAGAAGCCGCTCGGGCTGGATCCCGCCGTCGACGTCCTCGCTCTGCTCGTTGGCAACGAGACGAGCCCCTCGGTCGGCTCGTGGGGACTGTTGGGCGGTCCGACGCGTACGGTGACTCCGGACGCGCGTCGGCGTCCGGTCGCCAAGTCCGAGTGGATCCGGGCTCACCTCGGAGCCGACGGAGCTCCTTTTGGGCACGGCTTCGACGAAGCGGCAGCGCGAGAGAGCCGCGCCTATTACGCCTTCGACGCCGGTCTGGTGCGCTGTGTCGTCCTCGACACGGTCAACCCCCACGGAGGCTGGCAGGGATCGCTCTCCGGCGAGCAACTGGACTGGCTCGAGCGTGAGCTCGTGGCAGGCCACGGCCAGTATCTCGGCGCCGACGGAGCGTAGGTTCCCACCGGCGCCGAGGACCGCCTCTTCGTGCTATTCAGCCATCACACCCTCGAGACCTTGATCAACGACTTCGCTCCCGACGGCGCGGTCCGCCATCTAGGGGGAGAGCTCGCCGTGCTGCTCGGTCGATTCCCGAACGTCGTCGCCTGGCTGAATGGGCACACGCACCTCCACGCGGTTACCCCGGTGTCCTCGCGCGAGCGCCCTGGCGGAGGGTTTTGGCAGGTCACCACGGCGTCACATGTCGACTGGCCCCAACAGGCGCGCGTCGTGGAACTGGCGGTGGACGAGGAGACGGGCGACGTCGTCGTCGTGGCGGCGGCCATCGATCACGCCGGTCTGCTCGAGCCCCGCGAGGGGGAGTTGACCGATCCGGTCACCCTCGCCGGCTGGTCGCGCGAGCTCGCGCTCAACGCCTGGCAGGGGCGCGGAAATACGGAGGAACCGGGTGGATCAGGCGCCCTCGAGCCGTTCGGACGGGGCGCCCCGTGTGACCGCAACGTGATGCTCGTCGTCCCGGCGCCGTTTCCACTCGGTGGCGACCGCCGGGCCGATCAGACACAGGAGGTGACGGCGTGAGTGCGTCCCACCCGCGCCTCGTGGTCGTCGGAGGCGGGATCCTCGGCACGATGCACGCGATCGAAGGCGCCAGGCGCGGGTACTCCGTTGTGCATCTCGAGCGCGATGAGGAGCCGTTGGGCGCATCGGTTCGCAACTTCGGCCTCATCTGGGTGAGTGGTCGCGCGGGCGGCGGCGAGCTCGACCTGGCGCTGCGGGCGCGCGAGCGCTGGGAGGAGATCGCCCTGTTGGCCCCGGGGGCGGGATTTCGGGCGAACGGATCGATCACGCTCGCGCGCTCCGAGGCTGAGCTCGCGGTGCTGGAGGAGGCTGTCGGCCGATCCGACGCTCGGCTACGAGACCTTGCGCTCATGACGCCGGCGCAGGTCCGGGCCACCAACCCGGCGGTGCTGGGCGAGGTCCGAGCGGGGCTGTGGTGTGGACGGGACGCGACCGTCGAGCCGCGCCGGACGCTCCCCGCGCTGCGGAACGGCCTCGAGAGCACCGGCAGCTACTCCTACCTTCCCTCTAGGCAGGCGACCGAGGTACGACCGCATGCCGTGCGGGACCACACCGGGCAGTGGCACGAAGGCGACATCGTGGTGTGCTGCATCGGCGCATGGCCGGGCGGCTTCCTCGCCGAGGCGCTCGCCGCTGCGCCACTGCGGCGTGTGCGGCTGCAGATGCTCGAGACCGAGCCCTTCTTGGAACCAGTCACGACCTCCCTTGCCGACGGCGATTCGCTCCGCTACTACCCGGCTTTCGCGGGCGAGGCGCTCCAGGGCCTACCTCCCCAGGCCGATGTGGCGGCGCGATGGCGCGCACAGCTCCTGCTCGTGCAGCGCGTCGGTGGCGAGCTCACGATCGGCGACACGCACGACTACAGCGAGCCGTTTCCGTTCGACGTCGACGACGAGCCCTACCGGCACCTCGTCCACGTCGCGGCGGCGCTGCTCGGCTCGGATCTGCCCCCCGTGCGGCGCCGGTGGTCTGGCGTCTACAGCCAGGTGACGGACGACCGCCTGTACTACCGCGCCGAGGTAGCCCCGGGCGTGGTCGTCGTCACCGGACCCGGCGGGCGCGGCATGACCATGGCACCGGCAATAGCGGAGGAGACCTTCCTGTGACACCGTCCGAACGCAGCTCCCGGATCGACCTCGTCTGCCTCGACATGGCAGGGACCACGGTGAAGGACGACGGCGCGGTGGAGCAGGCGTTCCTCTCGGCGCTCGAGGCCGTCGGCGTCGGTGATGCCGATCCTCTACGAGCGGACATGCTCGCTTACGTGCAGGCGACGATGGGAACGTCGAAGATCACGGTCTTCCGTTCACTCTTCGGCGACGAGGGACTGGCCCTCGAGGCCAACACGGCGTTCGAGAAGGCCTACGAGGTGCTGGTCACGAGTGGCCGGATCGTCGCGTTGCCGGGCGCCGCCGAGGCGATCGCCGAGCTGCGCGAGGCCGGCAAGAAGGTCGCGCTCCTGACGGGATTCTCGAAGAGCACCCGCGACGCCCTGCTCGACGCGCTCGGCTGGCGCGACCTGGCGGACCTGACGCTCTGCCCGGCCGAGACGGGGCGGGGCAGGCCGTATCCCGACATGGTCCTCACGGCGCTGCTGCGGCTGGAGGTCGACGACGTCGCAGCCGTGGCCGTAGCGGGGGACACCGCATCGGACATCGAGTGCGCCCTTCGGGCCGGAGCCTCGGTCGCGGTGGGCGTGCTCACCGGCGCCGACGGACGCGACCGCCTCCTCGACGCCGGCGCGACGCACGTGCTGGCCTCGGTGAGCGAGCTGCCGGAGCTCGTTCTCGCCGGCTGACGACCCGCCTCGCTTGCACCGAAGGACATCGGGCGAACGCTCGTCTTCGCGGTAGCGTCCACGAGGTGGGGGAGATCGCGGCCCGGTCCGGCCCTGAGCTGCGGACCTCGAGGTTGCTGCTGCGACGGTGGCGCCCTGAGGACCGCGAGCCGTTCGCCGCCATGAACGCAGATCCTGTCGTGATGGAGCACTTCCTGGAGGCCCTCACCCGCCCGCAGAGCGACGCGATGGTCGATCGCATCGAATCGCACTTCTCCGTGCTCGGCTACGGCCACTGGGCGGTCGAGGTGCTCGGCGGCGCACCGTTCATCGGGTTCGTCGGTCTCGAGCTGGCGACGTTCCCGGCACACTTCACTCCTGCGGTCGAGGTGGGCTGGCGCCTCGAACGGGCGGCCTGGCACCAGGGATACGCGCTCGAGGCCGCCCGCGCTGCTCTCGACTACGGCTTCGAGGTGCTCGGGCTCGAGGAGGTGGTGTCGTTCACGGCGAGGGTGAACACGAGGTCGGAGCGAGTGATGTCGAGGCTCGCCATGACACACGATCCGGCCGACGACTTCGACTACGACCGGCTTCCCGTCGGCCACGTGCTGCGCCCGCACGTCCTGTACCGGGCGCGTCGCGCCACCTGGTCGCCGTAAGCGGATGGCGGCGCGGCGCGCTCAGGTCCTGGCGAGGAGCGCCGAGATCGCTTCGGCCGGCTGAGGCCTGCCGAGCAGGAAGCCCTGCGCACGTTCACAGCCCAGCGACCGGAGCATGCTGAGTTGGACCTCGGTCTCGACTCCCTCCGCGATGACGGCGAGGCCGAGCGACTCGCTCAGGCTGAGTGTCGCGACGATGATCGCCCGGTCCTCCCATCCCGACGAGAGGCCCGCGACGAAGGACCGGTCGATCTTCAAGGTGCTGAACGGGTATCGCCGGAGGGCGATCAGCGAGGAGTAGCCCGTGCCGAAGTCGTCTATTGCGAGCTGCACGCCCAGCGACCCGAGGCGCACGAGCGCCTCCTCGTCCTCGTCCGTCGCCGTCATGTGCTCGGTGACCTCGAGCTGCAGACGCGACGCCTCGACGCCCGCCTCGGCGAGGATCGCTGCAACGTCGCCAGCCAGGCTCGGCTCGCGCATCTGGCGTGGCGACAGGTTGACGGAGAGGACCATCTGCTTGGCGCTCGGATACTCGAGCTCCCATTGCCTCAGCTGATTGCAGGATTCGCGCAGCACATGGAGCCCGAGCTCGACGATCGCCCCGGTCGACTCGGCGAGGGGCACGAAGCGCGCCGGGGGTAACAGTCCGAGCCTCGGGTGCTCCCAGCGGACGAGCGCCTCGACGCCGGTCATCGCGCCGGTCGCCAGGTCGATGATCGGTTGGTAGTGAAGCACGATCTCGTCTCGGACCACGGCGTTCGCGAGCTGGGTCTCGAGCAGCAGTCGCTCGACGGCCGCGTCCTCCATGCGCTGATCGAACACGCGGCACGTTCCGGGGTGGCTGTGCTTGGCTTCCAAGAGCGCGAGGTCGGCGCGACGGAGCACCTCCTCGACGCGCGTGCTCCCTCGGCAGTGGACGATCCCGGCGCTGACGCCGATCGAGAACTCCCGCCCACCGGCGCGAATCGGTCGGTCGATCCCGCTCAAGAGCGCACGGCCTGCTTCGGCCGTGCTGTTCTCGCCGACGCCGCGCAGCAGGACGACGAACTCGTCCCCGCCGAGGCGACCGGCGTCGCCCCGCTCCCCGACAGCCGAGCGCAGGCGCTGGGCGAACGACGTCAGGATCTCGTCGCCCACGTGATGGCCGAAGCGGTCGTTGACGTCCTTGAAGCCGTCCAGGTCGAGCATCACGAGCGCCGCCGTCGCCGCATCGCCGAGCAGCTGCTTCTCCAGGACCTCGAGGAAATAGCCGCGTGCGAACAGTCCCGTGAGGCTGTCTTGGCGCGCTTGGCACACGAGTGCCTCTTCGGCGGCCCTCCGGTCCGTGATGTCCTCGGACACGCCGAGCACGGCCCGGATCGCCCCCTTCGAGTCCCGGAGAGGCACCGTCGAGATCGCCACCACGACTGGCGAGCCGTCCCTGCGGTGCCTGACCCTCTCCAGATCGGAGAACGGCTGGTCGGCGAAAGCGAGCGCCAGCAGGCGGTCGAACTCGGCGCTCGTCTCGTCGCTGACGATCGGCAGGCGCCGGCCGATCGCCTGGTCCGCGGTCCATCCGAAGAGGCGCTCGGCGGCAGGGTTCCACAGCTCCACGAGCCCGGAGGGCCCTACGACGTAGATCGCGAGCGGCGATCCGTAGACCACGGCCCGGAGGAGCTCGGCGTCCGACCAGAGAGACGTGGCGTCCGGGTAACTTGCGGCCGCCGTCGCGTCGTCTCCACCGTGCGACTCGCCCGCGGCCTTCTCCGTCACCGCTCGGGCGCGCCTGCTCTGCGCGAACGCGGGTCCGACCGCCGGCCGCGCTCTTGCCCGCCGCCCTCGGATTCGGTCATGGTGACCCCCGGTACGTGCTCTGACCCGCCCACATCCTTCCAGAGACGACAGAGCGGTGCACCGGGCAGCCCGCGTCGCGAGCGCCCGTCGGTTGCTGGGCTTCAGGAGCCGCCGGCGCGCCCCGAGGCGCTCGTCGCCCGGGTGGTGCCTTCGAGCTGTGGAAGCGGGGATCGGCGGCGTCGCACCAACAGATAGGCGCTGCCCGCTACGACGCAGGCGAGCGCTATCAGGGCGACCCCGGTGTTGCCGAGGCCGAGCAGCTTCACCGCCGAGACGAGCAGCACGGCGGTTATCACCGGGCGGAGGTAGCCGGTCGAGGCGGTCGAGGCCGACAGACGTGAGCCGACGTAGATGGCCGGCAACGAGCCGATGAGGAGCGAAACCGTGACCCCGAGGCTGACGTGGCCGAAGATCGCCTGACCGAGAGCGGCGGAGCCGACGAGAGGTATCGATTGGACGAGGTCGGTGCCGACGAGCTCGCGTCCGGCGAGACCCGGGTAGAGGAACATCAGGGCGACGATCATCAGCGATCCGGAGCCGACCGACGTCATGCCGACGACGAAGCCTCCGAGCAAGCCGATGAGCAGCGTCGGGAGCGGGCGCACCGCGAAGTCCGCGGGCGCGGTCGTCGGGCTACGCCGCCGATCGAGCACGGACTTGGCGACAATGCCGGCGACGGCGACGGTGAGAGCGATCCCGAGAGCGAGCTTCAGGTCGTTCGCGAGCGCTGCGCCGGTCGCCGTCGCATTGATCACGTACGCGCCGAGGAAGCCCGAGGGCACCGATCCGACCACGAGCCACGTCACGAGTGGCCACTGGACCGTCTGGCGGCGGATGTGGACGATGCTGCCCACCGGCTTCATGAACAGCGAAGCGACGAGGTCGCTCGACACCGCGGCGCCAGGGCTGACGCCGAGAAGGAGCACGAGCACCGGTGTCATGAGCGCGCCACCGCCCATGCCGGTCAGGCCGACGGCGAAGCCGACGATGACGCCGGCCAGCACGATGAACCCGTCGACATGCATCTACAGCGCCTCGCTCCCGCGACTTCGAGATAGTTGACTTTATCAGTCGAGAATTGGCTCGGGTCGCCTCCGAACCGGCAGCGCCGGTCCGATCCGCGAGCGACCACCGAGGCCGGATGGGACCGCCAGAACGCACGAGCGGCC
>JAODBO010000044.1 GCA_025464005.1 Acidimicrobiaceae bacterium
ACGGTCGCCGGTACTGTGCCACCGCGGTAGATGGGCGTGCCTATTGCGAGCTCCGCTGTCTTGGCCGTCCCATACGGCTCGTAGGCGCTCGCGCCCGAGTCCCGAGCTGTGAGCAGCCCCGGACCGAGCGCGCTCTTGCAGTAGTCGAGGGCCGCCGGGGTGGCGACGCGCGCGTCACGTGACTGCGACACGGTTTGCAGGCAGTAGTAGGGACGCGCTCCCGCCGGGATGACCTGGAAGGTCCCGCCGTAACCGAGCGAGCCCGTCGGAGCCGCGACCGCACGCTTCGCGAACGCGCTCAGCTTGGATGCGGGGACGATGACGACCTCGGCGATGCCCTGAAGCTCGGGGTAGCGCTCAAAGGCGCGGACTGAGCTGGTCCATTGCAGGAACTCTGCCTCGGTCGCGCCCGGATCTCGGACGACGAACGCCCCGGCGATCACGGAGAGGTCCTCCTCGTGCTGGATAGCCAACTTGAGCGTCGACGCGATCTCCGTCGAGGACACGACGAAGGCCTGGCGCGACCGCTGTCCGTTGGCCCGAGCCACGGCGGCGGCGCCGATCGCCGAGCCGACCGTGCCCGCGACGACGAGAAAGGCCGCCAACGTCGACGAGCCATGGAGTCGCCGCCGTGCTGCCGGCTGCTCCTTGTGGTCGCGAAGGCGCGAGCCGATGCTCATCGCGGCTGGCTCGCGTTCGCCGAGGCGCCGGTAGCCGGCGCACCGCTGTGGGTGATCGAGGAGAGCTCGGTGTAGACGACGACGTTGGACAGGTAGTGGCCGGTGGAGGTGTCGAACGTCCCCCCACAGGTGACAAGCTGCAGCGCGCTGTAGCCGTGCGAGCCGTAGACCTGGCGTGCCGGGAACTGGTCCTTCTCGTACATCACGACCGACGTGACTGCGAAGTTGGCGACGACCCCGTCGGCCAGGCTCACGTCGACGCTCTCGCCTGCGACGAGGGTGCGCAGCCGGAAGAACACCGCCGGGCCCTGGTAGGAGTCGACGTGTCCGAGGATGACCGCCGAGCCGACCTGGCCAGGGGTCGGTCCCAGCCGGTACCAGCCCGGTTGGGAGAAGTCGGTGGGTACCTGCACGGTCCGGTCAGGATTGAGACCGAGGGTGGACAGTGACACCACGAGGCCGATAGCCGGGATTCGCAGCGCGATCGGCGTCGAGCGAGCGACTGCCAGATCGGCCGGAGGCGCCGTCGTGCTACCCGGAGGCGCCGCAGGCGTGCTACTCACCGCGGGTGGCGAGGCGAACTGCGGAGCCGACGGGCCGGCCAGGCGATGGTGGTGACCGTGAAGGCCGACCGCGATGCACGCCAAGCCGGCCACCAACAGCACGGCCGCGATCAGCCACCAGCGGAGCGAGCGGCCAGCTGCGCCTATAGGCGCGGCGGCGAGGTCACTCATCCCCGTCCAGCTCGCCGATGCTCGGACCGGCCCCGGCGAGCGGCATCCGACGCCTGCGGATGGCCATGTTCATCGCCACGCCGGCCCCGACCACGCCCAGCGCGCCGATGGCCACGAGAATGCCGTCGCTCGAGTGGGAGGCTCCGCCGGCTCCGGTCTGCGGGTGACCTGCTGGGATGACCGACCCACTACCGCCAGAACCAGACGCAGCGCTCGGTGTGGTGGTTGTCGTAGTCGTCGTAGCGGCCTTTGCCGCCGCGGCCTTTGCCGCTGCTACTCTCCTGGCCGCCAGCGCGGCCGCGCGCCTCTTGGCAGCGCGGGCCTTGGCGGCAACCGTCGTGCTCTTCGGAGCTGTGGTCGTCGTCGCGACGGACGCGGCGGCCGCGGTCGCGGTCGTGGTAGTTGTGGCGGCCGAGGTCGTAGGCGTCGCGCACGCCGGTCGGGTGATCGTGTTGTCGTCGAGGCTGACCTGGCCGTTGCGGGCGAGCACCCGTCCGTCCACCGTGGCTCCGGTCTGCACCGACGCGGACGTCAAGGCAAGGATGCTGCCGACGAACGTCGTGCCGGTGCCGAGCGTCGCCGAGCTGCCCACCTGCCAGTACACGTTGCACGCCTGAGCCCCGCCTATGAGGTTGACCGTGCTGTTGGACGCGGTTATCAGCGTCGAACCCGCTTGGAACACAAAGACCGCATTGGGATCGCTCTGTGCGTCCAGGGTGACCGTGCCGGTCAAAGAGAGGGCCGAGGACGCCTGGTACACACCAGGTGCCAAGGTCTGTCCGCCCAGGTCGGCGGACACCGTGTTCACAGGTGTGCGTCCCGCTGCGTCGTTGTACGCGGTCGTGAGATCGGACTCGGCCTGCAATGCGGCTGCATCGGCCGCGTGCTCGGCACCGTTGTTCACGAGCCCCGGCGGGAAGCCGGTGATCGCCGAGCCCGGGCTGACGCCGAGGTCACCTGAAATCACCGATGGTCCCGTGTTCGTGACGGTGGTGCCTGCGAGGACCGAGTACGACGTCGCCGTCCCGAGTCCGACCGCGGGCTGAGCCGCGGACGCGGCGGGGGCAGCAATGAGCGCGCCGAGGGCGACCATCGCGGTGCTGGTCGTGAGCGCCAGCAGGGCCACAGATCCACGACGCGAGCCGACGCGTGCACAAGGGAGCACCGATGTCATTACATTCTCCTATCAAGAAGCATCCCGCCCGGACAGCGCTGGAGCTGCCGGTGTCGCATCGTCTCGATGCGGAACCAGGGGAACTGGTCGGGGACGAACTGAGCGCCGGTGCTGTGGGAAGTGCCCTAGGGGCACCGGCCTGAGGAGAGCGATGACGACCAGGCACCAAGCGTGGTCCGCTCCGTCGAGAGCCCCCGGGCGATCGGCCGTCTTCGACGGCTCCTCCACGGGGCGTGCTCGACATTGTACTCTGGAAATATAAGACTAGCAATCTGTAGCGACAGAAGAGAGGAGTGCTCGTGTCGAGCTGGAGCTTTCTGACCAATCACGGCCGGGCGTTGCTGTGCATCGCGGGCGATCCCGAGGTGCGCCTGCGCGACATCGCATCGTCCCTCTCCATCACCGAGCGCCGCGCGTACGGCATCGTCGCCGATCTCACCGAAGCCGGCTACGTGCTGAAGAGCAAGGACGGCCGGCGCAATCGCTATCAGATCCAGGCGCACCTGCCGTTGCCGGAGCACGTCACACGCGACCATGCGATCGGCGACGTGCTCGACCTGCTCGCGGGACCCGAGCGACGTTCCGAGCGGCGTACCCGCCACCTACCGCCGACGAGTCCCGCGCCCGCGACGCTCCAGTCGAGCTGAAGCGGCGCCTCGACGATTCGCCATCGTCGAGGCGGACCCTCGTGTAACCACCTGCAGTCGTAAGTGCGCTACTCTCCGCACCCGAAGGCCACGGCGTCTCTTTGGTGCGCTCCGACCGCCACGTCGGGCACGTTGCCCGAAGGGTTCGCCGAAGAGGCAAAGGCTCTGCCCAGAAGGCACCGGCGGCTCTCGTCGCCGGTCCGCTCTGCTTCGTAGGCCGCGCGCGACGACGCTCGCCGGGCCAGCTCTTAGCATCACCTCGTGCGCGGCTCACGTACCAGACGATCCTTTGCCGTCGCGCTCTCGGGAGTCCTCGGCGCGTGGCTAGCCGTGACGGCGAGCGCGAACGCGACGGCCCCAGCGGCTACCGCTCGACCCGGACAGGGCGCGGTACCGGCCTTTCGTCACGTCTTCGTCGTCGTGATGGAGAACCTCGACTACTCGAGCGCTACCAGCACTCCGGGACTGGCGAGCCTTGCCGACCGCTACGCCTCCGCTACGAGTTACTACGGCGTCTCTCATCCGAGCCTGCCGAACTACCTGGCGATGACGAGCGGGAGCACCTGGGGAGTGACGAGCGACTGCACGGTCTGCTACGTCTCGGCCCCGAACCTCTTCAGCCAGCTGGCGAGCGCCCATGTGAGCTTCGGCGCTTATATGGAAGGCATCCCCGCCTCGTGCTATCTCGATCCCTTCGGAGGGAGCGACTATGCCAGCAAGCACGACCCGTTCCGCTACTACGACGACGTACGGACGAGCCACTCCCTGTGCTCCCACATCGAGCCGTACCCGCGCTTGGCGGCCCTTCTCGCCGGGCCGGCGAAGAACGTGCCGAGCTTCGTCTGGGTGACGCCCAATCTCTGTGACGACGGCCACGACTGCCCCCCGGCTACCGCTGCGGCCTGGCTCGCTCGTTTCGTGAACTCGGTCACGAAGAGCGCCTCCTGGCGTGACGGCGGGGCGCTCTTCGTCACCTGGGACGAGTCGGACGGGGACAGCTCCGCGGTGGTGCCGCCGGGTCGCGTCGTCCCCGCGGGCGGCGGCGGCCACGTCATGACCCTTGTCGTCGCGCCTGGGCTCCGCCGGGGTCTTCGTGTCCCGGTTCCCTACAACCACTACTCACTTCTCGCCACCGTGGAGGACGCGTTCGGCCTGCCGCTCCTCGGCCAAGCGCGCACTGCCGCGCCGATGTCGGCCTTCTTCAAAGCGGCCGGCTGACGGTCCGGACCCGGGGGATCACCACGATCGGCTGAGTACTCCCGTCGATCTGCACTGACCGAGTAATATCCTCGTCGATGTTCGAGAGCGAAAAGTACATGGTGCTCACGACGTTCCGTCGCGACGGTACCCCGGTGAAGACGCCGGTGTGGGTGGTGCCGCTCGACGACGGCAAGGTCGGCTTTTGGACGAGCTCTGCCTCGGGCAAGGCCAAGCGGCTGGCGCACACCGAGCGGGTCACCGTGCAGCCGAGCGACGGCCGGGGCCGGGTCAAGCAAGGGACACAGCCTGTCGAAGCCACCGCTCGGCTCGTCACGGGAACCGACTACGACACGATCCGTGTCAAGGTCAAGGCCAAGTACGGGTTCATGACCGAGGTCGCGAAGCTGTTCGGGACCGTCGGCGGGATGCTCAAGGGCAAGCGCTTCCCCTACGGCGACCGTGGCGTCGTCGTCACGCCGATCAGTTGAGCGGCGCGGGCGACGGCGAGCGGTCGGGCCCCACTGACCAACCGGGCGTGGAAAGCCGGCTGAAGCGGTCGGGATCTATCTCGTACCTGCACATCCCGGCCGTCGACGTCCGGGAGGCTGCTGAGTTCTACGAGAGCGTCTTCGGCTGGACCGTTCACGGCCGAGACACGGACCGTCCGAGCTTCGAGGACGCCACGGGGAACGTGGGTGGCGCATGGATGACGGACCAGGCGATATCGCGCAAGCCGGGGCTCTTGCTCTACATCTATGTCGATCAGATCGACGTCACCGTCGGGCTGATCACCACCCACGGCGGCGAGATCGTCGCGCCTGCCTATCCCGAGGGCGATCTCTGGGTCGCCACGTTCCGGGATCCTGCCGGCAACGTCCTTGGCCTCTGGCAGGAGGGGCCGCGCTGATCGCGACAGCCTCAATGTCGCCGGACCCTCGCCGATGCGGGATCGGCCGTGGCCTCTAGCCGTCGACGAGGTCCGCGTAGTCCGGGTGCCGCCGGATGTACGCGGCGACGAAGGGGCACCGCGGCTCCACCGTCTTGTGCTGTCGGCGGAGGTCGTCGAGTGCGGTTTTGACGAGACGGGTCCCGAGGCCTTTGAGCTTCACGTCGGGCTCGATCTCGGTGTGGGTCATGATGACGTGGTCGCCGTCGGCGACGTAGGTGGCGAACCCGGCGAGCTGCTCGTCGACGTAGATCTCGTAGCGGTGCTCGTCGGCGTTGTGGAAGACGTCAGGGTCGTCCGTGGGCGTCAGTGTCACTGCGTGCCTTTCTGGTCGAGGACTCACCGTCGACCGGCGTCGATCACCGGTGGACCGTCCGCCTGGAGCGGAGCGCCGTCGAGCGCGCAATGCCAGCTTCGCAGATGGTCGCTGACGGCTCCCCGCGCAGGTGGCGGGTTGCGGATGGTCGCCGCCGCGAGTAGGCCCCCCGCCGCGCAGGTGGCTCCGCCGATGACCATCGCCGTGCGAAAGCCCGGGGCGAAGTGCTGTGGTCGCAGCGCGTCCGCACCGGCGATGCCGGCGAGGAGCGGGAGTATCGCGACCGCGATGAGCCCCGCGGCTCGTGCGACGACGTTGTTGACCGCCGATGCGACACCGGCGCGCTCCGGCGGGGCCGCGCCCATCGCCGTCGCGGTGAGCGGCGCGACCGTGATCGCCAGGCCCGCACCGAAGACGACGACTGCCGGGAGCACGTACGCCAGATAGCTTCCCGAATGCGTCGCTCGGGTGAGGAGAAGGAGGCCGCCGGCAACGACGAGAGGACCCACGCTCATCTGCAGCCGCGGTCCGATCCGTGCCGCCAATCGGCCAGAGCGCGCCGAGAAGGCCAGCATGATGCCGGTGACCGGGAGCAGCGCGAGGCCGGACTCCGCGGGGCTGTAGTGCACGACGAGCTGGAGCTCGACGGGGAGGAGGAACAGTGTCCCGCCGAGGGCGCCGTAGACGACGAACGTGACGGCGTTCGCCGCGCTGAACTGCCGGGAGGCGAAGACGCCGAGTGGGAGCATCGGGCTGTGAACAGCGTGCTCGACCGCGAGGAACGCAGGGCCGGTGATCGCGGCGACGATGAGGCTCACCAGCACCGCCGGGCTGGCCCACCCGTGCGAGGGCTCCTCGATCAGGCCGTAGGTGAGCCCGGTGAAGAAGACAATGGCGAGGGCGGCCCCGAGCGTGTCTATGTGACCGGTCGCGTTCGGGTCGCGTGATTCTGGGACGTGGCGGGCGACGATCGCGAGGACGCCCGCCGCGATGGGCAGGTTGATGAAGAAGACCCAGCGCCACGACGCCGCGGCGATGAGGTAGCCGCCGACGAGGGGTCCGGCCGCGGTCGCCAGCCCGCCGAGACCTGACCACGCGCCGATCGCCCGTGCACGATCGTCGGGTCGGAACGACGACTGGAGGATCGCGAGGCTCGCGGGCGTGAGCAGCGCACCACCCACTCCTTGGAAGATCCTCGCGACGACGAGCGCCGTGGCGCTCGGCGCCAGCCCGCAGACGGCGGAGCCCACGGCAAACCACGCGACCCCGATCGAGAAGACCTTCCTGCGTCCGAGACGATCTCCGAGCGAGCCCCCGAGCAGGAGGAGGCCGGCGAGGGTCAACGTGTAGCCGGTGACGACCCATTGCAGCGTGCCGAGCCCGCTGTGGAAGCTCCGCGCGATGGCGGGCAGCGCGATGCCGACGACGGTGGCGTCGAGCATGGCGATGCCCGAGCCGAGGACCGCCGCCGCGATGACCCACCGGCCGCGGCTGGTGCCGTACTCGAGCTGAGCGTCTTCGTTCGCCACTAACCGACAGTGTGCCGTACGGCGCGCCGGCACGAGGTCGAGCGTCACTCTCGCCATCGAGCGCCCTAAGCTCGATACACCCGGGGGGTATAGCGAGGAGAGGCGATGGTGCGACGCGGCTACAGCGACGACAAGGCAGCGGTTCAGAAGCGTCTGCGGCGCATCGAGGGCCAGGTAAGGGGGCTCCAGCGCATGGTCGACGAGGACCGTTACTGCATCGACGTCCTCGAGCAGATCTCGGCCGCCACGAGGGCACTCCAGTCAGTTGCGCTGCAGCTGCTCGAGGAGCACATGGCGCACTGCGTCGCCGACGCGGTCAAGAGCGGCGGGGACGAGGCGACCGCGAAGCTCGACGAGGCCTCCGCCGCGATCGCACGCCTGGTCCGCTCGTGAGCAGTGCAGCGCTGCTGGCCTCGACCGGATGGCTCGGCACCGTCGGGAGCAGCCTGCGGGAGGGCTTCTTCATGTTCTGGGAGACGCTCTGGCCGCTCATCCTCGGCTTCGGCCTGTCGGGCGCCGTGCAGGCTTTCGTCAGTCACGAGTCGATGCAGGCCAAGATGGGGAGGCACGGGCCGGCGGACGTGGCCAGGGCCTCCGGGTACGGCATGGTCTCCTCGTCATGCTCGTACGCCGCGACGGCGATGGCGAAGTCGCTCTTCGTGAAGGGGGCGGATTTCGTCGCGGCGTCTGTGTTCATGTTTGCGTCGACCAACCTCGTGCTCGAGCTCGGCGTCGTGCTGATCGTGCTGATGGGGTGGCAGTTCGCGGCGAGCGAGCTCGTCGGTGGGGCCATCATGGTCGTCCTGCTGGCACTGCTCGGTGGGCTTTGGCTACGAGGGAGGCTCGTCGTCGAGGCCAAGGCGCGCCTGACGAACGATCCGGGGCACGATCAGGATCATGGCCCGCCGGAGAACACGGCGCTGCAGCACGAGCCGTGGGCCGTCAAGCTCCGGTCCAAGGGGGGATGGGCGGACGCCGCCACCTACGCGATGGCCGATCTGACGATGCTGCGACGGGAGCTCGTGATCGGCTACACCGTCGCGGGTTTCCTCGCCGTCGCCGTTCCTGGCCACTTCTGGAGCACCGTGTTCATCCACGGGCACGGCTTCTGGACGACGCTCGAGAACGTCGCCGTCGGGCCGTTCATCGCCGTGATCAGCTTCGTGTGCTCGATCGGCAACGTCCCTCTTGCTGCGGCGCTGTGGAAGGACGGGATCTCGTTCGGCGGCGTGGTCTCGTTCATCTTCGCCGACTTGATCACCTTCCCGCTCCTGCTCATCTACCGTCGCTACTACGGGACTCGCCTTACGCTTCGGATGGTGGCGATCTTCTGGCTCGTCATGTCGGCCGCCGGCCTGATCACCGAAGCCATCTTCCGGGCCGCCGGTCTCGTGCCGACGACCCGGCCCGCTCAGGTGGCGCCGGCGCACTTCTCCTGGGACTACACCACCTATCTCAACATCGTCTTCCTGCTCTTGTTCGGCGCCCTCTACTGGGCCTACCGCAACAGGACGCGCCTCGGGGGCGGCGGAGGATACGCCTTGGACCCGATCTGCGGGATGCAGGTCGAGAAGGCCAACGCCCCCGCCTCTTCGGTGCACCATGGCGAGCGGAGCTACTTCTGCTCCGACCGCTGCCGTCTGCGATTCGAGGCCGACGTGGCGCGTAGCCGCGTTCCCTAGGTGCGTGGGTCAGTAACCGCTGAGGTGCTCGCGATTTCCTGACGAAGCGGCGAGACTTGGCCCATGGCCGAGAACGCTCCAGACGTGCAGCTCTTTGTCGCCGATCTGACCCGCGCCGAGATGCTCGAACGCCCGTCTCCAGCGGGGGTGAGCAAGACCTTCCGTCACTACGACCAGCACCAGCAGTTCCTCGTGCCACCGTCGCTCGAGGAGTGGCTGCCGGCCGAGCACCCGGCTCGCTTCATCTCCGACACGGTCGATCGCGCACTCGACCTCTCCGACATCTACGAGTCCTATGGGTCCGCGGCCGGAGCCCCGCCGTTCGCGCCGCAGATGATGTTGAAGCTCCTCCTCTACGGCTACTCCACCGGGGTGACGAGCTCGAGGGCGATCGAGAGGCGGTGCCACGACGACGTGGCCCTCCGCTGGCTCAGCGCCAACACGACCCCGGACTACCGATCGATAGCGCGCTTTCGCCGCCGTCATCTGGGGGCGATCGAGGCGTTGTTCACCCAGGTGCTCGAGCTGTGCGCACGAGCGGGTCTCGTGAAGCTCGGCCGGGTCGCCCTCGACGGGACCAAGGTCCGCGCCTCGGCGAGTAGACACAAGGCGATGAGCTACGACCACCTCGGACGACGCGCAGAAGAGCTCCGAGCAGAGGTCGACGCGATGCTCGCGGAGGCCGAGGCGATCGATGCCGCCGAGGACGAGGAGTTCGGCGAGGATCGCCGTGGCGACGAGCTTCCGCCCGAGATCGCGACCAAGGAGGGACGGATCGAGGCGATCCTTGCCGCCAAGGCCGCGATCGAGACCGAGGCAAAGGAGAAGGCGGCCGCCGAGGCTCGCCGAAAGGCCGAGGCGGCCGGCAAGGACGCCGAGGCGATCGAACAGACGGTCGAGAAGGCAACAGACGAGGCGACACCGAGCGGCAGGGCCCAGCGGAACTTCACCGACCCCGACGCCCGGATCATGAAGACCGCCGACGGGTCGTTCCACTACTGCTATAACGCACAGGCTGACTCGACGAGGCCCACCAGGTCATCATCGCGACGAGCCTCACCCAGGCGGCCAGCGACATCGGCCAGCTCCTCCCGATGATGCACGAGATCGCAAGCGAGCTTGAAGCCGCCGACATCGACGGGTCACCTCGGCTGCTGCTCGCCGACGCCGGCTACTGCTCGGCCGACAACCTCGAAGCCGTGGCCGACCACGACGTCGACGTGCTCGTCGCCACCGGACGCACCAAGCACAACGAGCGCGTAACCGATGCACCACGAGGCCGCATCCCCGCGGATGCGACGAAGCGCGAACGGATGGCACGACGGCTTCGGACAAAGACAGGACGCGCCGACTACGCGCGGCGCAAAGCGATCGTCGAACCGGTCTTCGGCCAGATGAAGACCCGACAACACGCCGGGGCACTCCGGCTTCGAACGCTCGAGTGCGCTGAGGGCGAGTGGCTCCTCCACGCGCTCTGTCACAACCTCCGCAAGCTCGCGAACGCGGGCATGGTGGCGATGGCGACGTGATCGGCGCCATCGGGGACCACTTCGGGGTCAATCCCGACAGAAAACCTGCCCATCGGAAGACCCCATGATGAAAGTGCTCCCACTGCTCGCGTCTCGAACCGACCTCAACGTCGATTCAGACCCACGCACCTAGGAGGAGCGACTTCGCGCCCTCACTCAGCGGTGCGGTTCATGAGAGCGGTCCGCCAATAGCGCCGGCCTCGACGATGGACGCTCGGATTGCGTTCGGAACTGGACATGCTGGCTGCAAGTGAAGCTGGGCCCATCGCTTGTCGGGTATCGGCCATCGCCATAGGGTTCAACCCGTGGACGATCCCGTGCTGCGAATCGAGCTGCACGAGAGCACCGTCATGCTGATGAGCGCCCTGCTCCGGGCTCTGGCGGATCTGCGCGATGGTCCCAGCGCGCGCTCAACGCGAAGCAGCGCAGCTACCTTGCGCTGGCAATGGACACCGTGGCGGACCGTGACATCATGTTCACGGCGCTCGCGAGTGCCCTGGGCGACGCCACGCCGCCCTGAGCAAGACTCGGTCGTTGCCTTCCACCTCGGCTAGAGCAGTCGCATCGTCGGGTTCGACGTCGGCCCGGCCAAGTTGGTCGCGACGCGGAAGGTCTGACCGGTCCGCGTCCTCGGAGGCCTACGCACATAGGCAAGCGCTGGAGCTCTGCTCAGGATGCCAACCCCCGGACGAAGGACGAGGGGCGGTAGGACAGTCAGGTCATCTGGGGGGCTGCAGTGCTGGTCCGCCGGCAGGTCGCCGCAGGCGGCGCCAGCCGCCTGCGGCGACAGGGCGGCTTGAGTAAGTACTGGAGATGCTTTCGAGGTCGGCCGAAACCGGGCAGATCTGACACCGGTGTCGGTGTCAGCTGGATTCGCTGTCAGGCACCGTTGTTGTCCAAGTCCCTCGTGCGAATTGCATTGGACTGCCCATGACTACACATCGGGCATTCCGAGGCACGCCGAGAACGCTTCGCCGGATAACGAGGGCGATGCCGACAGGCGCATCGATCGCCGACTCGGCGTGACGACCGCGAGCGCGCACAGGACCTCGAACTCGACGCCGATCACCGAGTTCTCGGCGCGCGCCAAGGGTGCCGGGATACCTCAGGGCAGTCGTTCTGGGGATACCTCAGGGCAGTCGTTTGAGGTTGCTACCCCGCTTTGATGGCGCTTCGGATCTGATGGGGGTAGGGGTCCGCGACTCGAGCCGACCTGGGCTGTCAGCCTGGCGGCGTGGGACGCCGACACACCTCGATTGGACCGTTCGAGCAGGATCCCGCGCGCATGTGCGAGATCGCGCTTGTGGTGCAAACTCTGTCTCAGCCACCTTGTAGCCTCTCGCCCATGTGGCATCGCACGTATCGCTCGGCGCGGCGCGGCAGGGCGTGCCGGTTGATGGCGAGCTTTGCCGCCATCGCTATCGGAGGAACCGCCTGGACTGTGGCGGCTGCCGCGAGTCAGCAAGCCGCGGCGCTCCCTTGGTTCGTGGTCTCGAGCCCGACCATCTCGCTGCAAGGTGGCCAGTCGAGGGCCTACCTCGATAGCGTCGCCTGCGCCTCAGCCGACTCGTGCCTCGCGGTGGGAATCACTGACAACTTCTACTCGCAGGCAAGCGCCTACGCATCTGAGTATCTGGTGGAACGTTACGACGGACACAGCTGGACAATCGCTCATCCGAGTCTGCCTGGCGTTACGCCCGCGGTGGGCCTGCTACCCGAGAACCAGCTAGCGGGCGTCTCCTGCCCGTCGACCAGCTACTGCATGGTCGTCGGCACGCAAAGTGCGCTCAGCCTCACCAGCGGGCTAGGCGCTGGAGCGGCGGGGGCCGTGGTGGAGGTCTACAACGGCAAGACCTGGTCGGCGATTCGTCCTCCGGCCGGAGCCGGCATGGGCCTTGACTCGGTCTCTTGCCCTGGCGCTGGAAGCTGCGTCGTCGTGGGACGCTCACGCAACGGCGACATCGTCAGCTACTCCTACCAAAACGACCGATGGAGCGCGCTCACCTTCATCGGGGCAGCGCCGAACGTCGATGACGGATTCAACTCGGTGTCGTGCGCTTCGTTGAGCTCCTGCATGGTCGTCGGCTACGCCGGGGCAGGCACCGGCGCGAGCAGCCACCGGTTCGCGGAATTGCTCACCGGCCGGTCGTGGATTCTGGCGATCGACCAGGCTTGGCAGGAGGGCTCGACATCGGGCTTTGCCGGTACCTCGTGCAGCTCGACCCGAACCTGCATAGCGATCGGTGGCGCAGCCGTCGGCCCCTGGAGGGGAGCGAGCACTCCCTACAGCCCGATCGTCGAGATGTTCAGCGCGGACCAGTGGCGCGCGCTTCCTGCTCCGCCGGGACTTGGATCCTCTGGCGCCACACTCGGAGGTGTCGCTTGCACAGCTGGACGCTGCGTTGTCGTCGGGACCAAGCCGGATGAGGCAGTGATCGACACCAGCTCGAACGGGAGGTGGGGCGCGTCGTCATCGTCGCTACCTCTCCCATCGGGGGCGCACTTCTCATCGCTGTCGTGCCCGACCGTATCGTTCTGTGCGGCCGTAGGTGCCACTGCCCACCAACCGCTGGTCGTCATCGGGTCGAACCGGCTCTAGCGCGCGGGCTGTCTGGGACATAGACGCCGAAGGGGCCTCGACGCCGATCGAGCGCAACCCGACCACTCGGGTCAGCTGCACGGCTGCCGGTCAGGTTAACGGGCGCTTTGGATTTCCCGGGGGTCTTGATCGGGTGACGTGATCCTCCGGTGGACGCGGCGTTCGCGCGAGGCTGTGTCGTGGAGCAAGACCTGGAACGCGCCGCTTCTGGACCCGTCGCCGGGTCTCGTCGAGCTTCGCGTGTGCGAGTTTCACGACGTGAAACGGATCCGCGACGAGCGTGGCGGCGGGCAGCATCGCTTCGAGCACCGACCGATATGGACCGGAGAGGTCGATCGCCGCGTACGCGACCTCGTCCCGCCAGGCCCCGCCCTTTCGGTCCAGCCACGCCTTCGGTTCTTTGCCAGAGCGACCCGGGACGACATCGAGGAGCTGGCCAGTGCGGACGTCGACGAACTGCGTGGAGAGCTCGGCTCGGCGGAACCGGCCCGTCCGGACAAAGAGCACCTCGTCGAGGCCGAGCGCCGTGCCGGTGTCCTAGCGGTCGAGGTCGCTGTCGACGAGCGCCTCGCCATAGGCGACAACGGCATCGTTCACGGTGTACCAGTCACAGCCGAGGTCGCCTGCGACCTCGGACTCCGACCTTGCGAACCGGCCAACCTGGACGGTCGCCCATCGCCCCGCCCGCGCGGTCATCGCCATCCTCGGCGACGCGATCCGCGGGTCCTCCTCGCTTCAGCTCGCCCTCGGGCAATCGGGCTCGGGGCAGCGAAGGCGCCGCTTGTGCCAGCGGAGCCGCGTCGGCCTGCCGAAGCATGGAAGGTCGACGAAGGGGACGACGCGCTGATCCTTCAGCTCGGCGATCGCCCCACAGTCCGGGCAACCGACCGACGTCCGCCGACACTCGACGTGGATCTCCGTGACCGGTCCGTCGAGGACGCCGAGCACCACGACGTCGGGAAGCCCGACGAGGATCTCGCACATCCGCTGGGGATTCCGCTCAAGGCCGAGAAGCACCTGTCGTCTCGAAGGCATCCAGTCAGCTTGTCCGCGCGTCACTGCCGATTCGCGGATGCCTAACCCCCTTCAGATCCGAAGAGTCGCTTTGATCCAACTGACCGTGTGACGCCAAAGGAGCCGGCGGCGCACGCTGGCACCGGGCAGCAAGCGATGGAACGTCGACCGAACGTCCTCCATCTTCATCTTGGACGGCTGCGTCGGCACGTGCATCGTCTCGGATCCTCTGAACAGGATGTAGCAACGGTCGACGACCACCACGACGACGCTGATCGCGTGTTATGGCACTGGGTACAGTCGGGCTTGGCGCGCCCGCGAGCGATGCAGACGGTTATTGCCGGGGTAAGGGCGAGCTAGCTCGACCCCACGTGCTCTGACACGTTGGGGCACGTACAGTTGCCGGTCTTCAGGTGCTCCGCGCAGCCTCGAAAGTTCCGAATACCCGGGGCAACGTCCGGAATGCAGCGGGCAAGGGCTCACCGAAGTGGAACGCGACGCGCGACTGCTAGTGTCCGCGGATCAGCGCTCTCAGCTCGACTGTTTGTCGCAAATGTGGCTCCACAGCCAACCTCAGCCCAACGCCGCTTGCTACGACCTGGCGCGGGCGTCTCTATCTCGAAAACCCGGCACCGTCTCGTCCGTTGCAGTGCAGCGACTGCCATCACCGAGACCTCGAGGACCTCCTGGCTCTCGGATGGGACGTGCACAGCCACGCGCACACACTTCCCTGCGGTTCCGGTTGTGCAACGCGTGGCCCGCTCGGTCGGAAGTGGCAGCGGCATCTGATGCGGCGATTCAGCATGGACCGGACGCGAGGGTTCCTGCTCGGGAAGGCCATCGATGGGCAGCCGAACGTGAACGCTCGACCCAGCTGTTCGGCTTTCGGACACTCCGCTTCCTCTTGCAGCTCCCACAGCTTTGGTACGAGCCGATCCGGTCGATCGACGAGCTGATCGATTACCTCCACCTTCTGGGGCGGCTCGAACGCGCGTACGCGCCCGGACGACCATTCATTCGCCTCATCCTGCAGCTGTTCTCCTCGGCGCACCATTCCCCAACCGGAGATATCGCGTGGCCAACTCCCGGCGAACCTCGGCTCGCGCTCCACTCGGTGATCGCAACGGGACTCTCAGCTGACGGACAATCCGTGAAGTTCGCAAACACTTGGGGTGAGAGTTGGGGAAACCGGGGAAACGGCACAGTCAGCATTGACTACTTGGCGCAGTACTTCGATCAAGCGTGGTGCATGTGGAACGCCAAATGGGGACTTGCGTTCTACAAGCCAGAGCTGGCGACCTTCTCGCACGACTCGGACTTGCGGAAGGTATGGAAGCAGGTGAACCCGGTCTTCACCACGCCGCTCCGCGGAACACGAAAGGGTGATCGGTGGATCGTCGAGCGGTTCTACTCGTACTCGCCTGCTCGCGACTCAAGCATCGAGGTCATCCAGATGAGAAACGGCTATGGCCTTCGCATGGGATGGGCGCACGTCTGTCACGTCCGCGAGACCGATCAGTCTGAGATCATCGAACTCTTCGTGATGCCGGCGTTCCGTCATCAGGGTGTGGGGTCTGTCTTGGAAGGTGTTGCCTGCGACGACGCCCGCTCGATGAGTTCAACCAAGATGACCGCGTACCTGCATGACAGCGACGCCGGTGTCCTCGCAAATCGAGGTTCGACTAGGAGGTTTGCTTCAGCCCGCGGGTACACAATCCGGTGGCGACCGATGAGAAACCCGCACCTGTCGGCCACAGCGTCGAAATCGCTCTGACGAGCGCGCGTTGGCGACGTAGTCATTGCGGACGCGCTCGATCGTGGTGAAGGTGCCTCGAAGGTAGACGGGTTGGGGTCTAGGACCGGCCTCGCGCAACCTCCTCAGCAGGAGCGTAGACGGGACTCACAGGCTGCCGATCAAGGCTGACTTGCGCTGTGCGATCGATATGGAAGCTCGGCGAACCTGCGACCGTCAAGCTCGAGGAGCGCCCCGGGCGTGCGTGATACCGCTTGCAGAACGTTCCTTCGGGTGCCGTCCTTCACAGACACCAACAGCCGGGACGGAGTACCGAACGGATCGGGATCGCCGACTCGGCGTCGCTGGACGGCTGCCTGGTGCTGAGGTCGCCTGCGACGTTCGGCACTGTCGACTGCGTCGACCCCGCTGCCCGCGACGTGAGCAGTAACGGGAACGCTTGGCTTCCCGCCGCTGAAGTCCGTCGCAACGAAGCGCCGATCCTATCCTGGCCGTACGCAGTCGGGCGATGGTTCCAGAGAAGCATCAGTCTCAGACGTTCACCTCGGAGGTGGCCGAACCCAGTCGCGTGGCGGCCTCGCGTCTCGGAGGCGTTGCTCCGCAACCAGGCAGGGCTGCAGGGCTTTCACGACGGCAGC
Organism: Acidimicrobiaceae bacterium; assembly: GCA_025464005.1. Lineage (GTDB taxonomy): Bacteria > Actinomycetota > Acidimicrobiia > Acidimicrobiales > Bog-793 > RYN-46. The sequence continues at coordinate 16,442 of JAODBO010000044.1, forward strand.
GACGGTCGTCGAGTCGAGATACACCGCAGTTCCGGCGAGTCGCAGCCACGCCGCGGCATCGCGCCCGTGAACGATGTGAACGCCGCTGCGATTGGTAAAGACGAGGTCGGCTGGGGACAGTAGGTCTGATCCCCAGAACATGACGGTGGGCCGCACGACCTCGCCGGGGACGACATCGGCGAGGAAAGCCCGCGCGAGCTCGGCCTGGATTCGCGCACCCCGGGCCGCAGCATCGATGTACGGACTGGCCTTGGTATCGAGCCGATGAGTCCTGGAGGGCCACAGCTTCGAGTCGAGGACGAGTACGCCGCCTGGCCCTACGGCGATGTGATCGACCTCTCGCAGCGATCCGTCGGCCGCCGGCAGTCGCAGGTTGTTGAGAACGGTCCAGCTCGGGCCGAGGCGACAGAGCTCCCCCGAGGTCATCCGCTCGCCGAGCGCTCCGACGCGCCAGGTCATCGAAGCGTCGGTCATTAGGTACGACCACGCGATGCCAGCAATCATGCCCGCGACGAATACGCCAGCAGCGAACCCTTGGACGTAGCTCGGCAGGCGGACAAAGAAGAGCACGAGGGACAGATAGGCGGCAAGCAGGACGATGCCGGCAAGGGCGATCACTGGTACTCGGCGCCGCTTGTTCATGTACATCCATGAGATCCGACGGGCAGTCGTGGTGAGCTCCCGGCCCGGTACTCCGAGGACGACGGCCTTCCGTCGCAGTGGGCGCTTCCCGCGATCGGCCGAGCCGTCCTCCGTCAATGTCGACGCGTATGTCTGATCCCCAGTCATTTGCCCATCATGGCTTGCCTCGAGGGCAGCGCGTCCACCCGGTCGACGTGTCGAGGCGATGTGACCGTCGCTGTCCGGCGATGACCACCGCTGACTGATTGCGGCGCAGTTGTCCAGTTACGGGTCGCTGGATGACCCATTCCTTAGTAGAGGGGCAGATCCGCTGTCCCCGAACCAAGGAGCAAAAGTATGCGTCTGCCCGTCGACACCTCCGCTGTGCACTTCCTCGCGGCGGGACCACCCGAGCCCTCGATCGACTTCGACACCAAGGCCCAGAAGACCGATGACGCCGGCCTGCCGGTGTTCCAGGTGCATCTGTTCGCCGTCAGCGCCGGCAGCAGGGAGGTCATCGCCGTGAAGGTCAGCGGCGAGCCGAAGGGGATCGGTGAGTTCACTCCGGTGAAGCTGACCGAGCTCGTGGCGACGACCTGGGCCATGGGGGACCGCTCCGGCGTGTCGTTCAAGGCTGCGAAGCTCGAGGCCGCGACGACGAGGACCCCGGCGTGATCCGGCGCCTCGCCGCCGGCGCGCTCATCGTCTTCTCCGTGGTCGTCGTGCTCGCATTGACCGGCGTCCTCGGCGACGTGCTCGAGGTGGCCGTGATCGTCGCGCTGCTCGGTTTTCTCGGCCGGCACTTGCGAGGGACCGATGCGTAGCCGGCGGTGGGGCGCCACCCACGGGCACTCCCAGGTGGGTCACCGCGCCTGGGGGTGGAGAACCGAGTTCGTCCTCGCCGCTTCGCTCGCCGCTATCCTCGACGGGGCCGCATCACCCGGCGGACGAGGCGGTACCGCGCTCATCGTCGGCATCGCCGGCGTGCTGGTTTGGAAGGTCGGGTCACTCCGACAGCTGCTCGCTTCGGTGCTTCGTGTGGCGTCGCTACGGCGGTGGCTCGCCCGGGCGATGCGCGTCTCGGGCGTCTTTGGCATCACGGGCCGGCTCCCCTCGATCATCAGCGTGGAGCTCGTCCCACTCGGCGTGCGCTTCTGGGTCGAGGTGGCACGCGGCACCCACGCCGGCCAGCTCCACCATCAGGCCGAGCACCTTGCCGCGGCGCTCAAGGTCCGCGAGGTGCGCATCGGCCGGCTCCGGAGCGACGCGTCGGTCGCCGAAGTGCTCGTCGTGCGTCGAGATCCCTTCCAAAGCGCCGGCTCGAGTCCGTGGCCGTGGGCGGAGATGGCCGCCACGTCGCTCTGGCGCTCGGTGCCACTTGGCTTCGACGAGGAGGGAAGAGCCGTTCAGGTGAGCCTGCCCGAGCACAACCTGCTGCTCGGTGGCGAGCCCGGTGCCGGCAAGTCGGCGGTGCTCTCGCTCTTCGTCGCTGCGGCAGCTCTCGACCCAGACGTCCGACTGACGCTGCTCGACGCGAAGCAGGTTGAGCTCGCTCCGTGGGCCGGGAGCGCGGACGCCTTCGTCGGCGCGAGCATCCCCGAAGCGATCGAGGTGCTCCGCGAGCTCTGCGCCGAAATGGATCGCCGCTACGGCGCCCTTCTTACAGCGAAGCGCCGCAAAGTCGCCCCCGGTGACGAGCTCCCGCTGTACGTCGTCGCGATCGACGAGCTCGCGTGGTTTCTCCGGGCCGAGAAGCGCGACGAGCGCACCGAGCTCCAGGAACGCCTTCGTGACCTCGTCTCGAGAGGTCGGGCCGCCGGGATGATCGTTATCGCTGCGACCCAGAAGCCGAGCAACGACGTCGTGCCGACCTTCATCCGGGACCTGTTCTCGTTCCGCATGGCGCTGCGCTGCACGACGCCGGAGTCCTCCGACACCATCCTCGGCCAGGGCTGGGCCTCGCAGGGCTACTCCGCCCAGGCGATCGACCCGTCGAGCCGCGGTGTCGGCTTCCTCCTCGCCGAGGGCGGCGTGCCGGTGAAGTGCCGGGCGCACTACCTCGACGACGAGGCCGTGGCTGATCTAGCTCGGCGAGCGGAGCTGCTCCGCGCAGGTCGCCGTGGAGACGGGTCATGAGCGAGGTGACGCTCTGGGAACTGCTCCGCGAAGTGGAGCGCGCCGGGAGGTGCAGCCACCCGGTCCGCCTCGGGGGGACGACTCTCGAGCGAGCGACAGGTGAGCTGCACGACGCGATCCTCGTCGTCTCCTGCAAGGACCGCCGTGCCGCGATCTGTCCGGCGTGTGCCGATCGCTACCGGGGCGACGCGTGGCAGCTCGTCGCGGCGGGGCTTCGTGGCGGCAAGGGCGTGCCCGCCACCGCGGTTGAGCACCCGCGGCTGTTCGTGACCATGACTGCGCCGTCATTCGGCCCGGTGCACGCGCATCGTGTGGGTGGATCACGCGTGCGGCCGGCGCCGTGCCACCCGCGACGGTCTGCCACCGCCTGCCCGCACGGGGTCGTGCTCGACTGCCGGGAGCGACACGGGGCCGACGATCCGGTACTCGGCGAGCCGCTCTGTGCGGCGTGCTTCGACTACGTGGGCGCGGTGCTCTGGAACGCCCGGGTGTCGCTCCTCTGGCAGCGAACGACGGTCGCGATCGTGCGCCACCTCGCTCGAGAGGCAGGGACCTCGGAGGCCAGGCTTCGCCGCGTCGTGCGCCTCTCGTATATCAAGGTCGTCGAGTTCCAACGACGCGGGCTCGTGCATCTCCACATCGTCGTCCGGGCCGACGGTGCCGACGGCCCCGGCTCGCTACCACCCGCTTGGCTCGATGCCGGAGCGCTCGCTAGCGCGGTGACCGACGCGGCGAGGACGACGACCGTCGCGGTGCCGCGACTCGAGGGTCGTGCGGCGGCACGCGCCGGTTGGGGGCAGGAGCTCGACGTGAGGGACCTCGCGGTGGACGGAGGCGCCGGCCCCGAGGCGATCGCCGCGTACGTCGCGAAGTACGCGACGAAGTCCGTCGACGACGCCGGGCACCTAGCCCGTCCGATCCGCGCCGCACGAGCGATCGAGCGCCTCAGATTGGGTCCGCATCACGCCGAGCTCGTCCGCACCGCTTGGCGCCTCGGCACCGTTACGAGCCTCAAGGGACTGCGCCTCCGCGACCATGCTCACACCCTCGGCTACGGCGGCCAGGCGACGACGAAGAGCATCGCGTACTCGACGACGTTCACGGCACTGCGCAACGCACGCGTCGACTTCATGCGCGCTGCGACGGGTCCACGCATCGAGGTCGACCACGGCTGGCGCTATGCGGGGCGAGGTTATGAGCACCCCGATGCCGGCATCCTCGCCGACCGTCTCGCGGAGGAGCTCGCCCGGCTGCGCCGGGAAGGGCCCGGGGACGTCCACCAGTCTGCCCCGTCTCGATGACGAAGTCGATCGGGCTTCGGATGGCGTCAGTCTCGAGGCCTCCGATCACCGAGGACGCCGGGCCGGAGGTGCCGCCGAGCAGGCTGGCGGACCGGCTCGACGCCCGCCTCCACCTCGGGCTCAACAGCGCGGTGAGCTGGCCTTACACGAACTCCACGCCGTCCTCCACGCTGCGAATCGCCGAAGAAATCCTCGGTGTGAGCGCCCCGTGGAGGAAGCCGTGGAGCTGGCTGTCGAGCTTCCACGGGCCTCATTGACCCATGACGACATCACCGCTCAACGACATCACCACGCATCTCACGTCCCGCTCGGCCGGGAGCGCGGGCCGACGAGCGCTCGAGCGCTTCGCGGGCGCGGGGATCGACTGCAGCAATGCCGCGAGCCCGATCGAGCTCGCACTCCGCTGTCAGAGCGCGAGCGATCCCGCGAGGTCGGCGGCGACCGTCGCTGGTCTCGTCGCGCTCGCCGGGGCCGACGAGCTCGCGGCGCTCACCGCACTCGTCGCGCTCCAGCCGGGGCTGCGCCGCATCGCGCTCCGTCTCGTACGCGGCGGCGCTGTGCGTATGGATGCGGAAGCAGATGTGGCGGCGATCGCGTGGGAGCGCATCGTCGAGCTCGCCGACCGGACCCACGGCCCCCACGTCGCTCGTGCGGTGCTGGAGGGCACGTGGTCGAGGGCACGCAGGCTCGCCGGCAGTCGTCGGTCCGGGCAGGCGAGGACCGCCCCCGCCGTCCTCTGTCGCGACGCACACGATCATTGCGCAGCCGACGAGCGCGCCGATCCCGCGGTACTCGTGACGCTGCTGCTCGAGGACGCTGAGCGCGCGGGCGCCCTCGGCCGGCGCCAGGTCGTCCTGCTCGAAGAGCACGTCGTCCAGGACCGACCGCTCGCACTGCTCGCAGCGGGCTCCGGTCGCAGCCTCGTGTCGCTCCAGAAAGACCGCCAGCGTGCCGAGCGAGCGCTCCGCTCCTACGTCAGCGCCTACGCCTCGGAGGACGGTCGATGATCCGACTGCTCGAGTACAGCGCACAACCGCTCGCCAGCCTCTGGCCCGAGCAGGTGCTCGGCGTCCCGCTGGGCCCGACGGGCGCCGTCGACGTCGCCCCCAGTGACAAGTGCTCGCACGAGATCGAGGAGCAGGGATTCCTCACTCGGCGAGCCACGAAGCCCAGCGCGTGCGGCGCGCACTGCGCCCTCGTGGTCGCCCGCCAGAGCGAGGTCTGTACTGAGCGCGTGGGCGACCTCGACGATGGCCGCGGTCATGTCGGAGACGAGCGACTCGGCGAAGACCCAGCCGAAGCGGCCTTCCGGCACGCCCTGAAACGGAGCGCCCCGGACGAGCGCGAGCGCATCGGTCCGCAGCACTGTCGCCACTTCGTCGGAGGCGTTTCTCGCTTCGGCGACGAGCCTGCGGAACTCGCCCCAGTCCGTCGTGACGCCCGTCACGCGGTAGCCGCCAACGGCGCTCGCATCGGGGAGCCGCTCGGGTCCGATCGCCTGGCGGAGTCCGGAGAGATAGGTGTGGAGGCTCTTCCGGCTCGCCTCCTTCCGATCCGACTCGATCGGCCAGAGCGCGAGGAGGATCTCGTCCGCGCTCACCGGTCGCTCATCGTGCAGCGCGAGATAGCAGAGGAGCTCCTCGGCGATGCGGCGATCGGGGCGCACCCGCCATCCGCTGACGGTGACCGGTCCGAGGACCGACACGACGAGCTCGCCGTCGAGTGCCTCGTGCGCATCTGTGGGCGACGCCACCTCGCTCTGTCCTGGTTTCGTGCTCGGCTCGCGGCGGTTCGCTCGCACAGGTTCTTCAGTCGACGGGGCTGCTTCGCCGCGGCCCGCACGCCGGCGACGAAGTGCACGCTCGCCAAGGACGAGGGCTGCACCGAACGCGACGACGAGGAGGACTGCGAGCCAGATGGGCAAGCCGCCAGCGGCGGAGCTCGCTGTACTGGAGGAGGCGGGCGACCCGGTTGCTGGAAGCGGTGCACCGACCCATGGCGGGCTGTGCTGTGCAAGCGTGGCCGAACTCGGTGCGAACGCGACGGGGAGCTGCGCGGTGCTCGTCAGCTCGAGGTTCGTGGTCGAACCGTTGCCTTCGAAGCCGGTGAACTCGGTGCCAGTCGCGGGGCCGGGGGTGATCGTCAGCGCTGCCGTCGTCATGTCGGCGGGCACGGTGAAGGTGTAGGTCGCATCGAGCAGCCCACTGTCGCCACCTGCCGGGGTGTTCGACGCGCTCTCCCCGGACTCGATAGCCGGGATCGCCGGGCGGCCTGGCAGGTGGAGGAGCAACCTGCCGCCCGACAAGGCCGTGAAGTTGCCGAGGTAGTGGCCCCAGTCGGGGGAGCCGTAGGAGGGGTCGGGGACGTTCGAGGTCATCTGAACAACGAGGAAGGCCTCGTTGTTCGCCCGAGGCGTGGTCCCCGACCCATCGGCGGCGAAGTTCCCGAGCGTCGCGCTCGAGAGACTGACGCTGACGTCGGAGTGGAAGCCATCAGCGGGGTTTGCGGTTGCCAGGATCGCAGTTGGAGACGCTGTGTCCGCGACGCTCGGCGACGTCGGCGAACGGTAGAGCACGGACGGGGCCGGGGGAACGCGGCGGAGGGTCCAGAGCGAGAAGCGCTGGGTGAAGCCGTTCTCGTCCATCTCGAGCACGATGTCGTGCTCCTTCACGGAGACCGCCGCGGCGAAGACAGCGGTAGCGGTCACGTCGCTCGTGCTCGAGGAGTAGAGCTGCCGGTCCATCCCGCCGAGGTCGATGCTGAGCGTTGCAGTACCGACTCCAAGGTCAAGCGAGACGGCGTTGGTGAATGTGGTGGCGAGTCCGATGTCGTTCGCAGGCTCTGTCATGCGGAGCGCGAACTCGACGAGACGGTCTCCGGGACCGGCCACGTAGTCCTGGGGGGCGGCACCGACGGCATCGGGCCATGCGACGCCGGTGACCGTCACCGTGGCGTCAGTGCCGCGAAGACGTCCGTCGGCCGGGGTGGTGAGCGCGGCACCCGGACTCGAGAGCTCGACGACACGGCCTGTGTCGAGCACCGGCGTGGTTGTGGCAACAGCAGGAATCGCACGAGAGCCGATGAGAAGCAATGTGCATACTCCAAGGAGGAGCGATGACCGCCGGGTCGACACAGCGGGAAGATAACAGGCAGGCTGGTGCAAGGACTCGCTCTGCGGATCCTCATGCGACCTTATTGCCTTCCCTTGTAGATATCGAGACCGTCGCCGGAGCACTCGGTGTCGGGGTGCGTCACGTCCGCCGCCTTGTCGCCGAGCGGCGGATCCCGTATGTCAAGGTCGGGCACTACGTCAGGTTCGAGCCAGACGTGATCGCTCGCTGGGTCGAAGAGCGACGGGTCGCCGGGCACGAGTCGGGACCGATATGGGTCTCAGGTAGGCTGACGTGAGGCAGTCGATTCGTCGGAGCGGTGCTCCTGAACGACCAGCCCTCGTGCCGATGGACCCGTCCGTAGGCGCCTTACGGAGCGGTCCTGTGCTGCCGTCGCGGTCGCGCAAGGCCTGACCAGCCGGGGCCGCCGTGTCTAGTATTCGCCGTAAGCAGTCGGGTCGCTACGAAGCTCGGTACCGGGACCCATCGGGGCGCCTACGCGGGAAGACATTCGCCACCAAGACCGAGGCGAAGCGCTTCCTACTCCAGGTGGGCAACGCCATCGTGGAGCGCACCTTCCAAGACCCCGCGCTGGGCAAAGTCCGCTTCGCGGAGTACGCAGACTGGTGGCTTGCGAACCGGGCCGACCTCCGGCCGCGGACGGCCGAACTATACGAGGGTCTGTTGCGCCTCCACATCAAGCCGGTGCTCGGCGACACGCGCTTTGACCAGTTGATGACGCCGGTCATCCGCGCATGGCACGCGCAATTGCTCTCGGCCGACAAGCCCGGTGCTGTCACGGTCGCGAAGGCATACCGGTTGCTTCGGACGATCCTCAACGACGCGATCGATGACGGCCTCATCGTCCGCAACCCATGCTCGATCCGCGGTGCCGGTGTAGAACGCTCTCCGGAGCGCCCGATTGCGACCATCGATCAGGTCGCGGCGCTCGCTGGCGCGATCGAGCCCCGCTACCGGGCCATGGTGCTGCTGGCGACATTCTGCGGGCTACGGCTCGGCGAACTTCTCGCCTTACGCAGGAACCGTCTCGATCTGCTCCACGCGTCCATTCGTATCGATGAGCAACGCCAGGAGCTATCGAGGGGGACGCGCATCATTGGGCCGCCGAAGACCGCCGCCGGGGTCAGGACGATCGCGATCCCGCCGCACATGGTGATCGATCTCGAGAAGCACCTTTTGACATGGACATCGGCGGAGCCGGACGCACTCGTCTTCACCGGGCCGAGGACCGAGAGCCTGCGACGGGCGACGTTCAATACGGCCTGGGACCAGGCGCGAACCGCGGTGGGACTTCCTCATCTCCACTTCCACGACCTTCGTCACACCGGCAATACACTCGCGGCCGCGACGGGGGCAAGTACAAAGGAACTCATGTCGCGAATGGGTCACGCGAGCCCGCGAGCAGCGCTCATCTACCAGCACGCCACGGCCGAGCGGGACATAGCGATAGCGAAGGCACTGTCAGCGGCGGTCACCGGGCGGACCGAGGAGCGTACCGTTGCGCTAGACCTGACCACGCCGGGTGAGTCCGAGAGCAATTCGGTATATCTCAGGTACCCAGAACCGGTCGGGATCGCTGCTGTTCGTGGCAACTACCCGGGAGACCAGACCGATCTCCACTGCTAGCTCTTCTTCGGGGATTCCCCCATCTGCCAGGTCGGTCCGTGGGAATGGCGTCTTGCCGGTGTTTCGTAGAGCATCGAAGGTCGCGTCGAGTTCCGGAAACTCTTCGCGGAGAGCGTCGACCGCGCCGGCAGAGACGTCGGGGAGGGACTCGGCGAGTGCACGAGGACGAAGGAGCGAGGAAGGGTAAGCCTGAGTGCGCGAGTAGATGCGTTCGCGCTCAGTGGCGAGCCGACATAGCTGCAGGAGGGTGCGCGGGCTGCGCGCCCCCTGACTGTCGGAGAGGCGGTTCCAGACCCAATTGTTGGTGAAGGCTGTATTACCGCCGCTCATGCGGACTCCGAAGAACACCCTCCAGAGCGCGAGGACAGCGTCGGAGTCCCAGTCGTCTATCTCAATATTTGCGTCGACCAGTGCCCGAGCGGACGGGGGTAGGACCACGCTCGAGTAGCTCCGGGCGTTGTCAGCAGCGAGTAGCTGCTTCAGTGCAACCTTGAGGAAGGTGATTTGATCATCCCAGGCCAGTGTGACTGAGCGTCCGAAGAAGTGCGACTTGTTCGACACGGAGACCGCGCGCCAGATGTCGTCGCGGATAAGCAGCTTGAGCGCCAACCCCGTCCGGGTCAGGCTCGGACGCTCAGTCAGTTCGATTAGGCCCTTCACGGCTCGTGCCCGGCGCTGACGCTGCTCAGCGGATTGACCGAACCCGGTGTCGAGGCCGTCGAATACCACGAGCCTCGATGATCCGACAACCCCCGGATCGCCAGCCAATCGCTCGAACCACCGTTCGACATGAAGCGCTGCGTCAGGACGACGAATCGTTTCGTCAAAGAAATTTACTAGGGCAAGACCGTCGAGGCTACCGAGTTCAACGGGCGTACCAGTAACCGGGTGGGTGACTGTTGTTCCCGGGACCCCGTGCGCAGCAAGGACAAGCCCGATGTGGAACAGCCAATAGGTTGGCCATTGGTCGTCGGTGCCAAATTGCTTCTTCATGCGTGCCTCAACTGAGTCAAACACGTCGGCGCTGGGAGACCACGTGGGGCCGGGATCATCAGTCCGGGGGGCGAGACCCGGCGCGGCCCCCTCATCGACCAGGCGGCGGAAGATGGCGGACTTTCCCGATCCCTTGCGGCCGATCACGATCGGTCGCTTTGGCTCCAATGCTTCCCGCACGAGACTGGTGCTCAGGAACGTCCGCTCGAACGTGGCCCGGTCCGCGCGCTCCGCGATGCCGTCAGAGAACGACAGCGAGTCGAGCACCTGCTGATTCGACAGCGCCCTACTGATGTCTGGTGGTGCTTTGGTTGGCGTTACCAGATGCTCAATGATCCAATCGGCGAGCGGCCGGTAAGGCTGCCAGTTGCTGTCGTCATTGCTGATCTGCAGCAAGTGCGCGGTTTGCTCGCTGTAGGAGACGACCGCCACGAGCTCGTCGACGTCGAGCTGCGGACGGTCATGAAGTTTCCGGCGAGTATTCGCGTCAACCAGCCAGGGAGCAATTAGGCTCTTGGCGCGCTCCTCCCAATATCCTTCTGCGCCGTCGCGAGCAGCCGGCACGGGCGAGATAATGAACCGCAGCTCGGGCGTGAACCGCTGTTCGGGTCGTCGCGTGGTAGAGCGCAATACCGCTCTCGTGAGAGCCTCTGTCCCTCGGATGCTCTGCGGATGAGGAAAGAAAACCACGACGACCATGTCAGAAAGGTCGAAAAGTAGTGGCGCGTTCAGTGGTGAGATTCCGGTCCGCGCATCGAGAAGGATCACGTCAAAGTCGATTGGTAGCGCCTGCAAGCGGTCCATGAGGATGCGGAACGGGTTGCGGTCCTCTTCGTACCAGGCGGTGGGATCGATTGTTGCGAGTCGGCGAGCGTAATTGGCGTCCGGAACACCAGCGGGAAGCACGTAGAGCTCGTCTGCCTCTCGCACCTTGATTAGGTGCCGGGCGATGTCCACCTCGTCATCAGCATCGATCTGCTGAAGCAGCCGAACGACCCCGCTGTCATGATCGACTCGGCTCTCGACGCCAAATAGGGCAGCAAGTCCTGGGGCTTCGAGGTCCATGTCGACACAGAGGATGCGACGACCCTCGGTCGCTAGAAGCGAAGCCGCGTTGATGAGTGCGGTGGAACGACCGACACCGCCTCGCAGAGAGAAGAGCGTCACGACGAAAGGTCGGACGATCGGCTCCTCGAGGTCGGAGGGAAGTACCAGATCTTCTGTGACAGAACGGGCGGCGAGTCGGTTCGGCCACAGCGGCAGCTGGGCAACGTTGTCGAGAAGGAGCCGCTCAGATTCCTCATCAGCCTCGTCCGGGGTGACGAGATCGAACCACATCACGTCCTCTGGCGGCTCGCCGTCGAACGTCGCTCGGAGCCGCTCGGGCCACGAGCGACTTTCGAAAGCCGCTGACGACACGAGGATTCGGACTCCGCCGTAAGGGTCGTCTACGACTCGCACCGACGGTTGCCAATCGTTAATGGTCCTTGCCAGGCGCGCAGTGATCTCGGAAGCTAACCCTTCGGCTTTTGTCATCGTCGTGACCTCTTGCGTTGGCGATTGGCCAGCCGCGCTAAGTGCGACCCCAGGCTGTGCCCGGCCGCATAGACCTCGGGCCCGTCGACGTCGGACGGGATGGACTCTTCGTAGCGCAGATCGACCCGACGATGCTGCGCGAAATGTCGCCATTCGGGGCGGAGGTCAGAAAGGTGTGATCCGCCGAGCTCGATCAATCTCACCAAATCGTGTCCAGCATTTCCCGCTGTCGACGGTTTGCGTCCCTTCGCCAAGCAGACGGCCTTCGCGTTGCACTCAACGAAGTAGCCGGCCAGGTACAGGGCTATGTGGTCCTCACCGGTGGAGCGAAGGTGCCCAGCAGCGCCAGCGTGGATATCGGCGATATGCATCCAACCAGACGCAGAACTAGGACCCACATCTCTACCGTACTGGGCCGATGTGATGGTGAACTCGCTTCTCGGGGGACAGAGCGTTCCGCTTCGGACGCGCCTCGACTTCTCGACCGGCCCTCCCACTAGGGATTGCTGGTCAGGTCGACCAATACCCGATGTGGAGCGGATCCTCTCGGGTAGCCGCCCTGGCTCACTCGAGCATGCGGGTTGTGGTCTGTCTGTGGTCTGTGGGACCCGCTTGCGCCACCGACCGATCCTGAAAGGCGCTCCGCACTGCCATCTACCAGGCACTTCTTCGAGAGCGGGTGACGAGAATCGAACTCGCGTTCTCAGCTTGGGAAGCTGAGAACGCGTTTTATCGGCCACTCACTCCATAGCTGGTCAGAGCATATTTTCTGCCCCAACTCTACTCCGCTGATGAGCCTTGGGCGCGATTTGGGCGCGATCCGTTTCGCTTCGCGGCCTTGATCGGCACAACTTTCGCCGGAATTGCGAGTTCGGCGAGTGCTTCCGCGAGGACGCGGTCGCGGTCCTTCGTCGCGTGCTGATAACGCAGTGCTGCGTTCGGCGAGGCATGGCCTGCGCGGTGCATCAGCTCTGCGGTGGTCGCGCCAGCTGCGGCCGCGAGGGTGAGCCCGGTGTGGCGGAGGTCATGGAGATGGAGGTCGGTGCGGGCGACTGACTCGCGCGCCTTCGTCCATGCCTTTTGCAGGACGCCTGCCGTGAGGGGCACGCCGGTCTTGCCGGTGAACACGAGCGCGTCGGCATCGGCTGCGACGAACCGTTCGAGGTGATCGTCGATCGCAGCGAGAACATTTGTGGGGATGGTGAGCGTCCGTCGCCCGGCGCTCGTCTTGGGTTCCTTGACGATCGAACCACCTTTGCGAGTGAACGTCCGGCTCCGTTCGATTGAGATGTTCTTCCGGAGCGCGTCGAGATCACGCCGGCGGAGCCCCAACAGCTCGCCGCGACGAAGCTGACACCAAGTGGCAAGGAGCACGACCAAACGAAAGCGCTCGGGCATCGCCTCTGTGAGAGCTTTGACCTCCGCCAGCGAGGCGACTGGCCGCTCGGCCGCGTGCTCGGTCCCGCCGCCGACGACCTTGCACGGCGACGCGAGGATGAGCCCATCGGTCACCGCCGTCCGCATGATGGTGGACAGGAGTCGGTACGCCTTCGCGGCAGTGCTCGCGTGCGTCTGCGCGAGCTTCGCATGCCATCCGCGCACCTTCGACGGCGCGAGGGCCGCGAGGGTCGACGTGCCGAGGTCGGGGAGAACGTGGCTGTCCAAGAGGTAGCGGTAAAGCTCTGTCGTGCGAACCGCGAGGTCCGGGCGGCGAGCAAGCCACTCGTTCGCATAGTCCTTCACGCTGATCTTTCCCGCTCGCGGGTCGATCCACGCTCCGCGGAGAATGTCTGCCTGGGTGATGGCAAGGAACGCGAGAGCGTCTGATTTCGTCGCGAACGTCTGTTGTGCATTGTGGACTCGACCATCATGGCGGTACGTGGCCTGCCAGTGGCCGGACAACCTTTGGCGCACGGACCCAAAGTGACGCTTGCCCATAGGGACCTCCTCAAGTAGCAAAACGGGTGGACTGCGCCGCCCGCTATTTGGAGGCCGGTGTTAGCCGGCGAGTCGCGCTTCGAGTGCTTCGCGCGCGAGTTGCGAGACAGTCTTGCCTTCCGCCGCGGCGACCTGGGCCGCGAGCTTGCGGATCTCGGGCGTGACGCGGAACGCGATCCGTGGCGAGTGCGCCGCCTCACCGGAGAGCGAGGGGCGACCGCCTGCGCGGCGGACGTCCTCCACGATCTCGTAGGCGAGATTGGTCGTAAGTCGCTTCCCGCTCGGCAACCGGACTACGTCGCGATCGAGGTCGACGTCGGTGCCGATCTGCGTGTCGCTCGTCACCCGTGGCGTTCGACTGCTCACCGTCTCCACTTTAGCGTTGTGTCGGACACAACTGAATCGCGGTTAGCGAAATCACGACGCGTCAGGCCGACGTTGCTCTTCAACCCAGTTGCGGATGTCCGCGAGGTCGAATCGGACGTAATGCCCGATCTTCACCGTGGGAACCCGTCGCTCTGCGACCATCCTTCGTACGTACCGTTCACCGACACCGAGCAGCTTGGCCACCGTCTCGATGTCGATCAGTTCGGGAAACTGATGCTGCCCGGACCTGCCTTCGACTGTCATCGATCCTCCTTGTGTTCAACTCGATGTGACTGGGCGTGACCGACCGCACTTGACCGGTGCGGCGGATCACGATGACTGGCGCTAATCATCGGACTACTCACCGGGTCTCTCGTTGCGCGACATCGCCTCAGTATGAGGAGCCGACCTCCGCGCGAACCTCCGCGAAAACCTCCGCGGCGCGAAAGTTTTCGGAAGCCGTTGACCTCGCGGAGGTGTTCGTCCTCCGCGTTCCAGGTCATCGGGGTCCTCGCAAATAGGCACCACGTAAGTATTTGAAATCGATGTCCGCGGAAACGTCCGCGCTGTTGTCCGCGGAAAGGTCCGCGGAAATGTCCGCGGCCGAGGCCAGCAGCCGTTTTCTGCGCTCGAAAAGAATTTTCCAAGAGCGCCCGTGACGAGCTGTTAGTCGCCTTGGGCACGCCACCAGTTCGGTACAGCGCCCGTCCCGCATCTCGCTCACCCACCTCCCTTCCGACTCCCTACGAGGAACCGCGACTGGCCCCAGGAGCGGAGTATGAGGGGGGCGCGTCGACGCGAACGTCGACGCGAACGTCGACGCGGGTGTCGACGGGCCAGCTCAACAGCCAGAAAAATTTCTTCGGCGGTCCCCTCCATTCCAGGGGAATGGGCTCCTGCCGGGACCGGGCCGTTACATGTAACCATTGAGGTATGGCTACCGACCGTGGCTCGTCTGTTCGGACTCGGGCGCGGCTTCGCTCTGAAGGGTTGCGCCCTGTCGAAATCTGGGTGCCCGATGTGCGGGCGCCCCAGTTCGTCGCGGAGGCTCACCGGCAGAGCGCGCTGGTTGCGTCCTCTCCGATGGTGCAGGACGACCAAGACTTCATCGACGCGCTCTCGCGTGACGAGGAGTGAGACACCGCGAGCGAATCGGCCGTCTCGCTGATGTGGAGGATGGTCCGTCTCGATCTCCAGTCGTCTTCCTCGGACTGGCTGGGTGACAGACCAAGGTGCGTCATCACCTCAAATTGCGACTTACCGATTGACCCTCACTGACCGCTAGTTACTGTTTCGCCTTCAACCATTTACAAGGCATTCCTACCCTGTCATAACTGGATTTCGTGCCTCCGAGATTCGACACCGCTGCATCGTCGATGCGGGGAGGTGCGACAGCGCCGTGATGAGTCTCACGCCGATGTCGCCCTCGGCCTGGCGCTACTACGTCGAGGAGATTGCGAAGGGACGCGAGGACTACTTCGCGAAAGGTGCCGAGCGTTCGGGCCAGTTCGTCGGTCGCGGTGCTGAAGTGCTCGACGTACACGGCGTGGAGGCCGACGCGCTCAGCTTGGAGCGGCTCTTCGGGCACGGCACCGATCCCCGCGACGGCTCTCCGCTGGGGCGCAGCTTCGATCCCGACAACTCGCGCGCGGTCGCTGGCTTCGCCCTCACCTTCTCACCACCAAAGAGTGTCTCGGCATTGTGGGCAGTGGCGGACCAGGCGACCTCGGATCAGGTCCTCGCGGCACACGAGGCCGCGGTCGCCGCGGCGTTCGCGTTCGTCGACGAACACGCGTCGTTCACCCGCCGCGGCCACAACGGCGTCCTCCAGGTCGACACCGACGGGCTCATTGCCGCGAGCTTCGTCCACCGCACTTCGCGAGCAGCCGACCCGCAGCTGCACACCCACCTCCTCGCCGCCAACAAGGTGCGCGCAGAGGACGGCAAGTGGCTCTCCCTCGACGGGCGC
>JAODBO010000057.1 GCA_025464005.1 Acidimicrobiaceae bacterium
ACCGCCTCGCCCGCACCCACGCCCGCGTCCGGAGTGTCCGACGAGACGCGCTCCACAAGCTGACCTCCGAGCTCGCCACGAGCTTCGCCACGGTCGTGATCGAGGACCTGAACGTCGCCGGCATGACGGCAGCTGCGAAGCTGAAGCTCGGCGCCGATGGTGGTCACGCCCATAACGGACGCCGCGCAAAGGCCGGTCTGAATCGCGCGGTGCTCGATGTCTCGCCGGGCGAGTTCCGCCGGCAGCTCACCTACAAACTCGCGTGGCGCGGCGGCCAACTCATCATCGCCGATCGTTGGTTCCCCAGTCCAAGATCTGCTCGTCGTGCAGGGGCGTGAGAGCCAAGCTCTCCCTCGCGGCGAGGACCTACCGCTGCGCGTGTGGTCTCGAGATCGACCGGGACCTGAATGCAGCACTGAATTTCGCCGCCTACGGGCAGCGGGTGCTTGACGTCGCGGTGAGTGGCACCGAGACGCGAAACGCGCGTGGAGGAGGGCACCCCCGGCACCTGCCGAAGCCTCCGGTGAAGCGCGAAGACGGCACCGCTTCGGCGGGCAGGACCGTCACCGCCTCGTCGCAGGGCGAGGCTGCCTGACCATGGCATTTAGTGACGGTTCAGGTAACGGTTCGTGCCGTACAGTGGCGGGCGAACGGCTCAGTCGTCAGTGACATAAGGCGCACGGCGCTGGTTACTCCGGAGTCGTCAGCCTCGGAAATGGGCCGCATGCCAAGGGCGTAACGCCACAGCAGATACGTCAGCTGGGGCTCCTCGTGCAAAGTCAGAACGCCAACGACCTGCATGAGCTGCTCTTCTTCTCGGGGCTCGCGCGGGCGATCATGGCGTTGCTCTGCATCGCGCTTGGCCGGCTCATCGCCGGGCGGATGCTGCGCCCGCTGCGAACGATCACGAGATTTGCTGTTGACAGCGGCATGCTGGACTGTAGTCTTGTCTTATGACAGTAGATAAAGGGTTAAGCGCTCCAGGCGACGACTTGACGGTGGCCGCGAGCAGACCGGCATCTCCGATCAAGTTCCGCCTCGACCTCGCTTCGGGCGTGCCGACCTACCTGCAGCTCGTTCAGCAAGTCGAGCACGCGCTCCGCCTCGACTACCTCGAGCCCGGCGATCAGCTTCCGAAGGTCCGAGACGTGGTCGCGGAGCTGGCGATCAACCCGAATACGGTGCTGAAGGCCTACAAGGAGCTGGAGACGAAGGGTCTCGCGGTCGGGCGACCAGGCCAGGGAACGTTCATCGTGGCGACGCTCGGCCAGGTGGCGCTGCCCGAGCTCACCGAGCTCCGCCGCTCGCTCGTCTCATGGGTTGCCTCTGCCGACGCGGCAGGACTCGACGAGGACGGGATCGCAGCGCTCGTCGCGAACGTGCTGCGGGATTTTCGTGAGCGTCGCGGGGGCACTGCCGACCGGCGCGGCGCAGCGCGACACGAGGCGGAGGGTGTGGCGTGAACGTCATCGAGACCTACGCCCTCGGCAAGTCCTACGGCTCGACGAGAGCACTGCACGACTGCACGTTGGCGATCCCCGACGGGCACGTGGTCGCGCTCGTCGGTCCGAACGGCGCCGGAAAGTCGACCTTGCTGAACATCGCGGTCGGACTTGCCACCCCGACTTCTGGACAAGTGACCGTCCTCGGCGGACACCCCGCGGGCTCTCTCTCCGCTCTAGACGGGATCGCGTTCGTCGCGCAGGATACGCCGCTCTACAAGAATCTCTCGGCGGGCGACCTGCTCCACGTGACTCGCAACCTCAACCGCCGCTTCGACCAGCGCTACGCCGAGCAGCGCCTCGGCGAGCTCGGCATCCCATTGCGGCAAAAGGCAGGGAAGATGTCGGGCGGCCAGCAGGCCCAGCTCGCCTTAACGCTGGCGCTGGCGCGCAGACCGCGGCTCCTTGTGCTCGACGAGCCGATGGCGATGCTCGATCCACTCGCCCGGCACGACTTCATGGCGACGGTGATGACAGCGGTCGCGGATGATGGCGTCTCGGTGGTGCTCTCGTCCCACGTCCTCGCCGAGCTTGAGCGGGTTGCCGACTACCTCGTGCTCGTCTCGCGCGGAAGCATACAGATGGTGGGCGAGGTCGATGAACTCCTCGCGCGCCATCGCGTGCTCACCGGCCCAGCTTCGGAGTCCGAGCGGTATGCGGAGCAGTGGAACGTCGTGCACGCCAGTCGCGCCACGTCACAGGCGCATCTGCTCGTCCGCTGCGATGGCACCTCTGATCCGGTGCCAAAAGGATGGGAGGCGCACTCGACGACGCTCGAAGAGCTGACCCTCTCTTACCTGCGCGAGCCCGGCGCAGCGGCGCTACCCGGTCCGGCCCGCGCCCGGGATGCCGAACAATCGGAGGTGGTGAAATGACCCCGCTGAGCACGCTCGCCGTGCCCGCCCGTCCGGAGGAGGACGCGAACCTGCGGCCGATGCCGTGGCGGCGGATGACCTGGGTGACCTGGCGCCAGCACCGCACCGCGCTGACCGGGGTGGGCGTGCTGTTTGTCGCAATGGCGGTGGGATTGTGGGTCGCCGGCCTTCAGCTCCACCACGCCTACGCCGCGGCCGTCGCCTGCCACCCGGCAAGCTCGTTTGCCTGCGGCAATCTGGTCAACAGCTTCAATGGCATGTACGGCTTTCTCGCGAACGGCTTCCTTCTGCAGGTAGTGCCCCCGCTGATCGGGGCGTTCCTCGGTGCGCCGGTGCTGGCCCGTGAGCTGGAGAGCGGCACCTTCCGGTTCGCCTGGACCCTGGGCTTTGGGCGGCGGCGCTGGACGCTCGCGAAGGTGGTGGCGCTCGGGGTCGTGGTGGCCGCCGTGGCCGGCGCGATCACCGTGCTGTTCTCCTGGTACTACCAGCCCTATTTTCCCGCGGGCAGCCAGGCCTTGAACGCTTCCAAGGAGCTCCCGATCGGGGCGTCCTCCCCGTTCGCTCCCGGCCTGTTCGATCTGCGCGGGGTGACGTTTGCTGCCTGGACGCTGGCTGCTTTCGCGATCGGCGTCTTGGCCGGCGCCCTCATCCGCCGGGTCGTCCCCGCGATTGTCGCCACCCTGGTCGCATACACCGGGCTCGCCGTCGCGGCCGGCGGGTTCCTGCGCCAGCACTACTTGGCGCCGCTCGTCACCAGCAAGCTGAACACTCCCGCTTCCGCGTGGATCCTAAGCCAACAGTGGCTCACCAAGGTCGGCCAGCCGGTCAGCCAGGCCGTGCTCGGCCAGGTCCTTCAGGCGGGGGCACCACCACAGTTCGCCGGGAAAGGCGGGGTCCCCAAGTCCCTCGACGCGTGGCAGTACCTCGTCCAACACGGGTACACGCAATTGACCACCTACCAGCCCGCCAACCGGTTCTGGCCATTCCAGTGGATCGAGGGCGGGTGGCTGCTCGCGCTGTCGGTACTGCTCATCGCCGTGACCGTCTGGCTGGTCCGCCGCCGGGCGACCTGATCGTCCCGATCGCCTCGGAGATCGACGTGGCTTCCCGGCTCTCAGTTGAAAGGAACCCAACAACCATCATGCGTTATGGCCGTCCACCTATCCTCGCTTCCATCGTCGCGGTTGGCGCCCTCGCGCTACTCGCGGCCGGCTGTGGCGGCGGAGGCTCTCCGGGTGTTGCGAACGTCCCCTCCTCCACGGTCCCCCGCGCGGCCGGGTCATCCGCTGCGACCAACTCTCGTACGAGCGCGCTGCTGCTCGCCGGACGGTGCCTCCGTCAGCACGGCCTCTCCAACCTGCCGGATCCGGCGATCGCCACTTCAGGGCCGGCAAAGGGCCAGCCAGTCTTGGACAAGCAGGCCATGCATGCCTTTCCCGATTCGGTAGTGAGTCAGGCCACGCTCGCCTGCGCCGCCGTCTTGCAACACGCCGGCATCGGCGGCGGTTCGAGCGCGAGAACCCCCCAGCAGATCCAGGACGGGCTTGCCTTCTCCCGCTGTGTGCGCAACCACGGCATCGCGAACTTCCCCGACCCCAACGGCCAGGGAACTTTCAACCTCGCCGGCACCGGGATCAACAGCCACGACCTCACCCCAGCGCAGCTCGCCGCCGCACAGGCCTGCCTCTCGGCCGCTCATGGCGCCGTTCACATTCCCCAACAAGGGACCGGTACAAGCAACAGCGGCGGATGACGGCGACTCACCGCGGACTCGGACCGGTCAGCGGTAGCGCGACGCTCCTCCGCGCAGCCGCTCGCCCCTGGCCGAGCCGCTGCCCAGGGCACCAACGTGCGGTGGTGGTCTTGATGGGACACGCCGTACCCGGCAGCTCGGGGCGCTGAGTGCGCGTGCTCGTCGTCGAAGACTCGATATCGCTCGCTGACGTCGTGGCGGACGGACTGCGATCGCAGGGCATGGCAGTCGACGTCGCGTACGACGGCACGGAGGCAGCCTTGAAGCTTCAGCTGACGAACTACCACGTCGTCGTGCTCGACCGCTCCCTGCCGGGGCTCGGGGGTGACGAACTGTGTCGGCAGATCGCCAAGGGAGAGAGCCGCGCAATGGTCCTGATGCTGAGCGGTGCCGTCACGCCGGACGACCGCGTATCGGGATTGGAGCTCGGCGCGGATGACTACCTCGGCAAGCCCTTTCACTTCCGGGAGCTCGTGCTTCGAGTACGGGCTCTCGCACGTCGCCAACCTGGGGTTCTCGGTCATGTACTGCGCCGGGCGAGCATCGAACTCGATCAGGTGGGCCACACGGCACAGCGAAAAGGGCGATCGCTCGATCTGTCGGCCAAAGAATTTGCCGTGCTCGAGACATTGATGCGGACGCAAGCCGTCCTCAGTGCCGAAGACCTGCTCGAACAGGTCTGGGACGAACACGCCGATCCCTTCACGAACACCGTGCTCGTCACGATCAGCAGGTTGCGCCACAAGCTCGGACCGCCGTCGATCATCGAGACCGTTCCGGGCGTCGGTTACCGGCTCTCGGACGCACCGATCGACAATCCGTCCATCGGACTCTGTCAGATCGTTGAGCATAACTTGACGCTTATGAAGGTCGCGGGAGCGTCCCTTCGCTCGACGCGGACGGCGCTACCGAAGCCCGCTGCCGGGCCGATTCCGGGTTGGGCCAAGACGACCGACTTATCGTGTGAAGACTGGTGCGAAGGGACTGCTTGACCCGATGAGGAGAGCTGAAGGCGAACTACCTGCAACCGGTCGCGCCAGGCAACGTGTCTGGGCACGCGGGCTCGTACATCTAGGGCTTTTACTGACGGCTGTCGGCGCGCTCGCCACGCTGACCATCTTGTACATCCGGAACGCGATTCATGCCGACATCGGCCTTGTATTTGTCGGACTGGTCATGGTGCATTTGGTGCAGCGGAGACGGACCGTAGGCCGGATGGTGTCCCAGCTCGGACGCGTTCGGTCGTTTGCGGAGCGAAGACTCCGACTTGCCGGTTCGGACTCGCTCCTCGCGTTCATCACGCTCAATGTGTTGGTGTCAGGAGTCTTGGACTGGGGTCGGGGTGAACCAATCCAGATGCCGCTCCCTCGCCCCCTTGACAGGTGGCACCTTTTATCCGGTGTGGTTCTCGTTCTCTATCTCATATTCCACGTCTGGCATCGACGAAAGCGCCTGCGCAGGTCCACGATCCAATAGATCATCAATCTCGGAACAGAGGACGACTGCGCTTTGTTACAGACCGCTCTCTGCAGTAGTACGAACTCGAACGCAAGCCGTGCTCGCGGCGGGTCTCATCGACGGGCGGCTTTCGTCGCGGCATCAGCGACCTCCGATCCGCAAGCGTTCGGACAGGACCGGCTTGCAAGGGTCGGCAGCGCCCACCAGCCGGGAATGATCGAGCTCAACGAACAGGACCTAATCACTCCCTCGTTCCAGGAACCGGCACCATGCGAATGTCGACCTCGTCGCCGGCCGCGCACAACTGAGCGCATTGCCAGTTGCCTCGAGCAGGATGTCCCAACGTGCCCACAACCAACACGGCTGAAGGCGGGCCAGTGAGGTCGCCGTAGAGGGTGGAGATGTCGGGGCAGTCCGGTCGGCGACGTCTCCTGCGTAGGCCTTGACGAAGAACTGTCAACGATCGTGCGCTCGCTGGGCGATTGTCCGCTGAGGTCACATGCGCCGGACTGCAGGATGGACCGACAAACGGAACTTCCAAGCTCGCGCCGCGCAGCCGAAGAATCATCGTCATGGCGAGGTTGGCTGGTGCCGATGCCTCCTGATCACCAGCCGAACCCTTACGGACGTGGGCTCCCGTCGCGATGAGAGACAACGGGCTGCCGTCTCTAAATCGTGCGGCGCCGCTGGCTACTGCCCAGGGGACGGCCGGTAGTCTTCGAACTTTGCTCGTCGCGTCGCTGGCCGAGGCGCGGATATAGCAGGAGCAGATGGTTCAGTGACCGATGTCGTCGAGAAAGGCCTCAACGTCGGCGGCGAAGCTCGCGTGATGCTGGAAGAGAAAGCCATGAGCCGAATTCGGGTAGATCTTCACCCGAGCACGGGGAATGAGGCCGCCGAGCAGATAGGAGTAGCGGGGCAGGATCATCGGATCACTGTCGCCGTTGGCCACGAACACCGGCGCGCCGATACCGCTCAGCCTCTGCAGGGCCGCATGGTTGGGGATTCCCCAGTCACAAACCGCGTCGTACTGAGCCAATCGGGTTTCCCACGTCGTCGGTTGGTCACGGTCGCCTCTTCTGGCGAACATGCGCTTCAACGACTCCCCACCTGCTCGTTGGCTCGGCGCGGACTCGGTGTAGAAGACTTTTAAGTACCCATCGGGACTCGTCTCGCGCTTGCCCACCGCGCCGATCACGTCCGGGGCCCAACCGTGCATCCCTGGCGCACCTCGGGGCGCGGAGGAAGCTAAGACCATCCTCCTCAGTGCATCGGGGCGTATCAAGGCCATCTCCTGAGCGACGAAGCTGCCGATCGAGAACCCGAGAACGTCGAACTGGTCGACCTCGATCGCGTTCATGAACGAGATGGCGTCGCGCGCCATGTGCTCCACTGAATTCGGCGTGATCCCTGTCGTGGCTCCGACTCCGACATTGTCGAACGTTATGACGTGGCGCGACACCGCCAACGCGTCGATCAACGCCGGGTCCCAACTGTCGAGATTCCCGCGAAAGTGCTGCAATAGGAGCAAAGGCACCTGCCCCGCACCCATCTCACGATATGCGTACTCGATGCCGTTGTTGGCACTGACCCGTAGGTTTGGTAGCTCTGCATAGCTGGTGTTCACATGGGTCCCGACACTTCCTTATCTCTTGTTCTGCCCGGGAATGGCGATGATGATGCGCGGGGATGTTAGGCAGCCGCGTCTTCGAAGACCCTGATCATTTCGGTATCCCCCGATTGTACGATCGCAGTCATTGCGTGGATGTGTGGCGTCTACAGGTCACTCGTGGTCCCACACCGCAGAAACATCGAACTCGAGCGTCACCTGATCGCTTACGAGCACACCGCCTGCCTCCAGAGCCATGTTCCAATTGACGCCCCACTCCTTACGGTTGACTCGGGTCGTCCCTTCGAATCCGATTCGCTCATTTGCCTGTGGATCGACAGATCTGCCGGAGTATTCGAACTCGATCGTCACCGGTCGCGTGATGCCTTTGATGGTCAAATCACCGGTCACGCGGTAGTTCACGTCACTTAGCTCTTCGATGGCAGTGGACACGAAGGAGATCCGAGGGAACTGATCCATGGCGAAGAAGTCGTTGCTCCGTAAATGCGTATCGCGGTCAGCGTTTCTAGTATCGATGCTGGATGCTTCGATGGACAGCTCGAGATGCGATTTCGAGGGATCGCCAGCGTCGAAATACCCGCTTCCAGAAAACTCGTTGAATGAACCGCGCACCTTCGTCACCATGGCATGCCGAGCGACGAACCCGATCCTGCTATGTATCGGATCAATTTTGTAGGTGCCGGGCTTGATGTTGGAAACGGTTCTCATCTGTGACATCGCATACCTTTCAAACACCTAAGGTGGTCCGGTAAAACTCATGGAGTCCCCCGGTTGCCTGGGTCATATGGACTCGGAGGCGTCCTCCTATTCTCTGACCGGATGCATTGCAGACATCTCAGCTTCGCATTGATGCGCGCCATGGTGGCACTGGCACCGGAACCCGATCGATCCTCGAATCGACCTGTCCAAACCATCCGTCATCCCTCGACCAGTGCTCGAATGCCTCGTCCATCTCGGCTCGATCGCGGGCAACGAAGTTCCACCACATGAGGATCGACTCGTCGAAAGGCAATCCGCCGAGGAGGATCGCTCGGGTAGCAGGAGTTGCGCCAAGCGCGCACTCGTCGCGACCGGCGCCGAGATATGCGAGGTAGCCCGGTTCGAGGATGCGCCCCTCGAAGTCGATCGCTCCATTGAGCACGATGAACGCGTATTCGAAGGCGAGCTCGAGCGGGAGCACCACCTTCGGTCCTCGAAGATCGAGATCGATTCCGACATGCTCGGTGTCACGTCGCGCTGGAGACGTGAGCCCCGCGAAGTTGCCCACGAGCACGGTCGCCTCGCCTTGGTCGAGCTCGACTCGCGGCAGCTCTGCATGGTGTTCGAAAGCTGGCTCCCCGTTGCGAGTGGCATCCGGCTGTGCGACCCACAGCTGGATGGCGTGAAAGGAGCCGAATTCGTTTATCGGGCGCTCTTCGGCGTGTGCGATCCCCTTGCCCGCAGTCATGAGATTGAGCTCCCCCGACCGGATGAGCTGCTCAGAGCCAAGGCTGTCGCGGTGGAGGACCTCGCCGCTCACGATCCAGGTGACGGTCTGTAGGCCCAAATGGGGGTGGGGGGCGATCTCAGGTCCAGTTTCGGAAGTGACCGGGACGGGACCGGCATGGTCGGCGAAGCACCATGCTCCAACGGTTCGACGTGTCCGTTGTGGCAGCGCGCGCCGGATGGGCATAGTGCCCACGTGCGTTGATCGACTTTCGGAGACTTCAAAGATGTGATCCGCGGCAGATGAGCGTTCGCTGACAGCCGGCGCGTCGGCAGCGCCGAGTGGACCGCTCATTCGGCTTCCCACGAGGAATTAGTGGGCGGAGGCGGAGTCATGCGGCGTCCGGGCTCGGATCGATGTGATCTAATGTGACGCCGCCGGAGTTCCGTTTCGTCCGAGCAACGACGAAAGAGGTCGTCGTGGAAGTGACGAAATCCGCTCCAGCAAGAGACTCCATAGTGATCGACGTGTCGTCCGTCGAGTTACTGCCGACAAGGTTCCTCACGAGATGTCACCCTCTGCTTCTGTGGCGGCCGCGATGGCTGCATGCATCCGTAGGGAGGCCGGCGGAAGCTCACCTTCGCTCCGGGCGTGGGCGAGCTTCGTCGACCACCAGGCGAGGTCGTCGAGCGCGATGCGTATGCTCAGCTCTGCGCCATCCTCCACTCGTGGGACGCCGACCATCACTGCTATGCGAAGCGGCGCGGCGCGCGCTGGTCGGCGGGAATGATGCCGAGCTTGCCCTGTTCATAGTCCTCAATCGCCTGAAGGATCTCCGCGCGGCTGTTCATGACGAACGGCCCGTAGTGCTCGATCGACTCGCGGATGGGCAGGCCCCCGAGAACGAGCACGTCGAGAGCGTTGGCATCATTGGTCTGGGTCTCGGCCGCGCCAACAACGACCGAGTCACCGAGACCGAAGACGACGAGCTCGTGCTCGTCGATCGGTCGCAGCTCGGGCCCGGCATAGCCGCGACCGGTGAGCACGTAAACGAACGCGCTGAACTGTGGGTTCCACGGCAGCTCGAGCTCGGCTCCCGGCAATACCGTCGCGTGCAGGTAGATTATCGGCGTCCACGTCGCGCCGGGACCGCTGAACTCTCCGACGTCGCCGGCGATGATCCGAACGAGTGCCCCGCCGTCCGGCGTCGTCACCATCCGCAGGCTGTCCCCGGTGATCGACTGGTACTTCGGCGGCGTGAACTTGAGCGAGGAGGGCAGATTCACCCACAGCTCAACACCGTGCACCGGGCCGCCTTGACGAAAGACGCGCTCGGTCGGCAGCTCGTCGTGAAGGATGCCCGCTCCAGCCGTGATCCATTGCGTGTCGCCTTCTTCTCTGATCACGCCTCCGCCGCCGTTCGTGTCGTGGTGGGCGACCTCGCCGTCGATGATGTAGCTCACGGTTTCGAAGCCACGATGGGGATGCCACGGCGCCCCCATCGCTTCGTTCGCCCCGTTGAGCATCGGCCCGGCCTGGTCGAGCAACAGGAAGGGGTCGGCTTCCGCGAGCGACAGCTCACCTGGAAAAGGACGCCAGATCGGAAAGCCGGCTCCTTCCAGCTGCTGGTGCGACTTGACTATCTTCGTCACGGGACGGGCGATCGCCTCAGTTCGATCGACCTGTTCAAGTCGAGGCAGGACTAACAAGTTCTCTACCGCGACTGCTGGCATGCTCAACCTCCCGAAACTGGTGAATGAACGTCAACGCCCACCGCCAGTGACGTGAACATTCAAGTGGTGCTCGGCATTCCCGCCGTCAGGTATGGGATGGCGCAGGTGGAGCGCCGTCTATCTCGAAGAAGAGGTCGTCCGCATAACACCACCACCAGTCCTCGCCCGGCTCGAACGATCGGATCACGGGGTGGTCAGGATTTGCGTGGAAGTGTGCCGTTGCGTGGCGGTTGGGCGAGTCGTCACAGCATCCGACGTGCCCACAGCTCATGCAGAGGCGAAGGTGTACCCACCGGCCGCCGATGCGTAGACAGTCCTCGCAACCGTCGCCACTCGGCGCGACCTCTCCGAGCTGCGCGACATGGGAGCAGATCTCAGACATCGTCCTCCTTTTGGCTGCTGGGACGATCGCCCGAGCCCGCGACCACTATTCATTCAGCGACCATGTAGACGGCCTCGTCGAGGACCGTCCAGTCGTCTTCGCCGATCGGCTCGCCCGAAAGTCCGGCTGCGATCGAGACCTGGTTCCGGTCAGGGTCGTATCCAAAGACCGCCTCCCAGCCCTTCGCTCGGCGACGTCCGGCGAGCGCTTCCCGCGCGTCAAGACGGGATTCGACGAGATGGACCTCGTCGAGTGATCCCGCCTCGAAGGCGAAAAGCCTCGGTCCGATGACACCGCGGCCAGGGTGAAACTTGCCCTTCGTCGCCCGCAAGACCAGGACTTGGCGGCGATCGGACCCGCTCACCTTGAGTGCCGCAACGTCGATCTCCCGCGCGTCGACCGAGAACTCGAAGACCTCGGTGTAGAACGCGATCGAGCGCTCAAGATCGCTGACGTTGAGCAAGATGCTCTGGATGCTCAGTTGCATCGTCGCTCCTTACCGACGAGGTGGGGAGTGCTCTCGGCTCCGAACGCGTCTCGTGGTGCAACGGCTTCGATGTGCAATGGTGCTGGTCGGCTTGGAACCTCGAGCAGCCAGGTGAGTCCGGTGACGTCGAGAACCCGCTTCATCGTCGGACTCGGATGACGGAGCACGAGAACGCGCTCTTCCTCGCGAAGCTGTCGTTCAAAACCGATGATCGCTGCGAGACCGGTCGCATCGACGAATGAAAGTTCAGAGAGGTCGAGGGCCACGATGCGCTGTCTCCTTCCGGCAAAGCCGAGGAGCGCCGCCTGGAACTCGCCGACGGTCGCGAGGTCGAGCTCGCCGATCGGACGAAGAGACGTCTCGGTGGATGTGAAGTGCAGGCCCAGCGCCACACGTCGACCCCCAAAGTTCGGAAGGCCGCGAACGAGCAGGCCCTCCCCGACTTTAACGTTCAACCAAATTTTATTGCCCGTCACTTGAAGGGTCAAGTGGATTCGGGTGGGGTCAGGTCAGCTCTCGGCGCCACTGCGAGGCGTCAACGTGGGCCACGATGCGATCCGCATACGCCGCTAGCCGTTTCAGCTCCGCAGGGCTGAAATGGTCGATGACGAGCTGGCGAACACACGCGACGTGGCTAGGCGCGCTAGCGACGAGCTTCGTGTAGCCATCCTCTGTGAGGATCGCGTTCGTGAATCGCCCGTCGGTAGGATCGGTCTCGCGCCGGACGTAGCCCCAGGACTCGAGCCGCTTGACGAGGTGTGAGAGGCGAGACAGGGACGCATTGGTGACGGCCGCGAGTTCGCTCATACGCAACGTGTGGTTCGGCTCTTCGGACAAGCGGGCGAGCGCGTGGTACTCGATGAAGCTCAGATCCGAGTCGCGTTCGAGCTGGCACTCGAAAGCCCAGCGCAGGCTGTGCATGATCGTCGCCAGCGAGCGCCAGGCCTTCTCTTCGTCGCCCGTGAGCCAGCGGGTGCTCTGCACTTGCCCTCCTCGTCGAGAACTCTTCGGTGCCATCGGCACCATGTTAGGAGGCCCGGTCGACTCGGTTGACGGTTCAAAAGCAAACGCCTAGCCTTACTTGAACCTTCAAGTCAAAGTGGAGGAGGAATGGCCGGTTCGAACTTCCCACTGGTGTTCGGCCTCGACACCTTCGGCGACCTCGCGTTCGACGACGAGCATCGGCCGTTGTCCCACGCCGAGACCATTCGCTACGTCGCCGACGAAGGCGTGCTCGCCGAGGAGGTCGGTATCGACTTCTTCGGGATTGGAGAGCACCACACGAACGACTTCCCGATGCCTGCTGGCGACGTCGTGCTATCGGCGATCGCCGCGCGTACCAAGAACATCCACCTGGGATCGGCGGTCCTCGTCCTCAGCTCGGACGATCCCGTCCGGGTCTTCCAGCGCTATTCCACGCTGAACGCACTCTCGAATGGTCGCGTCGAGGTGATCCTGGGTCGCGGGTCGAGTATCGAGTCCTTTCCTCTCTTCGGTTACGACCTTGCCGACTATGAGACCCTCTTCGAGGAGAAGACCCAGCTCTTCGCCGAGCTGATGAAGGGCGGACCGATCGACTGGCACGGAACGACTCGCCCCGCGCTGCGAGCCCTCGAGATCGTGCCGAAGCTCGAGTCGGGAACCTTCCCGGTATGGATCGGCGTTGGTGGCAGCCCGGAGTCGGTGCTGCGGACGGCGCGACATGGGTTCGGGTTGATGCTCGCCATCATCGGTGGACCGCCGGCCCGCTTCACGCCGTTCTCGAAGATCTTCCGCGAAGCCCTCGATCGCTTCGGCCAGCCCCCTCAACCGATTGGCTTGCACTCCCCGGGGCATCTCGCCGACACCGACGAGCAGGCGATGGAGGAACTCTGGCCCTCCTATCGGGATGTCATGACGCGCGTCGGCCGCCAACGGGGCTTCGCGCCGCCGTCCAAGGAACAGTTCTTCCGAGAGGCTGGGCCGGACGGTGCCTGGTACGTGGGTTCGCCCGACACGGTGGCGACGAAGATCGCCTCCACGATGCCGATCCTCGGCGCCAACCGTTTCGATCTCAAGTACGGCATGGTCGGCCTCTCGCATCGCTCGGTGATGACCGCCATCGAGCTGTTCGGAACCGAAGTCGTTCCTCGCGTTCGCGACCTACTTACAGCCTCTGAGGCCTCCGCCCGAGCTACCAGTTGATGGTGTGGTTGCTCGTCGCTCCGGTCAGGCGTCGTTAGCGTCGTCGAGATGCCGGCACCGTGGCCCGTCCTTCTCTACGACGCGTGGAGCGCGACGTGTGACACGCTTCATGCCCACACCCAAATTCTCGGAAAGCTCGCTGCGCGCCTTGCGCCGCCTGAGCCGCAGCTCCAGCACGCCGCCCTTCGACTTAGCGCCCGAGGCTGGGAGACGCTTCCGTTGCCGGCTCCCGATGGCTCTGGCGTTCTCGTCGTCGCGCTCGATCTCCGTTGGCACGAGGCAGTGGTCGAACACAACGATGGTCGGATACACCGCGTTCCACTCGCACCAGATCGCCCGGTCGGCGCCGTCACACGCGAAGTGCTCTCGCACGTGACTGATCTTGGCGGACCGGTGGAGATCGACCCGACACCACAAGAGACCCCATGGTCCACCCCGCTCGACGAGGACGAAGAACACTCCACCTACCACCCCGGTCATGTGGCCACGTATTTCGCCGCCGCGACCCAGGCGTCGCTCGTGCTCTCGGAACTTCGAGCGCCCTATCGCGGACGCTCGACTCCGGTGAACGCCTGGTGGGGATCGTTCGACCTCGCGGTGAGCCTCTTTTCTGGACGCGCGGTCGACCCGCCCGCACCGGACTTCATTGTGCGCAACTCCGGGAACGTCCAGCAGATCGAAATCGGCTGGTGGCCTGGAGATGCCCGCTATCCACATGCTGCATTCTACGGCTACGCCTTCCCACCGCCCGAGGGTCTCGACCGGGCGACGCTTTCGCCGTCGACTGCCCGGTGGAACAGCGCGATGGGCGAATACCTCCTCGACTGGGAAGACGTCCGAGTCGAGACCGAGCCGAAGCAGGCGGCACTCGACTTCTGTCGCTCGGTGATTCGTCACGCATGCACGGTCTGCGACTGGGATGAAGCACTCGCTGCGAGCACCGAGGGTGTCCCGCCACCCGTCACATAAGCACTTGACGACATAGGGACCGAAATGCGGTATTTGACCTTAGGTCGATCAGCGCAGCAGCACCTCCTCGGCATGGCGCCACGAGACCGGTTTGGAGCAGCCGGCTGTGGAGAGCGAGGAGAACAAGCGATGAGCGACACGGCTGAAAGCCCACCCCGGCCTGGTGGCGCGCCACCGCGAGGCAGGGCCCTGTTGCTGAACTGCACGACGCCATCGAGGTGCGGAGGTTCCTCCTTGTCGTCGGGGTTCTGTTCATCCAGCTCGGATTCGTGCGTTCCTCGTGGGCGCCTTCCACCACCCAACTCCGTATCGGGCACCGCTCGCCTAAATCTAAATGAGAAAATGTCGCCTTTGGAGGCCCGTTGATTCGCTGACCCTTGGGGTTACGACGACGCCAGGCGTCCAAACGCAGGCAGACATTAGGTCCCGGTGGTGGTGCGGCGCACGGCCTCTGCGCGGGGGTCGTCGATGTCGGGTAGTTGGGCGCCGTAGACGCCCGCGACCACGGAAGCGTCCCGCATGACATCCGCGGGGAACCCGAGCGT
>JAODBO010000059.1 GCA_025464005.1 Acidimicrobiaceae bacterium
CGAATATCGCTCGGGTATCCGCCCACGAGCCGATCTGTGCAGGGCGAGATCGACGCCTGTCGACAGCTGTCGGGCCATCCGGTAGAAGACCCGGTAGAAATCCGGAGACGAAGAAGGGGCCTCGGAAACCGAGACTCCTTTTGACCTGCTCTTTATCGAGTGAGGTCTTCAAGTTTGGGACTGACCTGCCCCTTCGTCGCGTGATCGGAAGGTCACCCGCGGGATAAGCGGACCGCTCCTGCGCGCCGTCCACAGCCGTGGTGAGCAGATCAGCGCCGCTTCGGCGTGCGCGGATCGGAGTCGAGGACCGACAAGGCGAGGGTCTCGAGCTCGCGGACGAGGGCGCGCAGGCGCTTCTCGTTGTCGATCCAGGGCCGGTACTCCTCGACCTGCTCGGCGCTGAGGGTCTTGCTGACGGTCTTCGCGGCTACCTTGCGGCTCCACTGGAAGTACGGCCCGTGGAGCTTGGGCGGTTCGTCGTGGCAGTGACAGCCTGCATGAGTGCAGGCGAGGCGGCGCTCGGTGAGGCTGCCCGGCAGCACGAAGCCGACCTTCGCGAGCTCGCCTGCGATGCGGGCCTACTCGGCGGCCTGCTCGGAGCTGATCGGCATGCTCCCACCTTCCCAGGAGAGATCCACCACTTCGGGTGTTGTAATCAGTATAGATACGGTGTGCTGTCTGCTGAGGTGGCCGAGGCGATCACCTCCTGGCAGCCGCGCCAGCTCTCGGTCGAGGTCGCTCGCTTTGCCCGCCAGGGCGTGGTCGCGGCCGAGCCGCCGAAGCGACAGGATCGGGCAAGTCAACGCTGCTCCTCCAGCTCGCGCTCGGCGACATCGCCGCGGGGCGTGGCTTTGTCGTCATCGACCCGAAGGGCGACCTCATCACCGATCTCCTTTCGCGCCTTCCCGAAGGTGCCGAGCGACGACTCGTGCTGATCGATCCGGAAGAACACGAAGCGCCACCGATCCTCAACGTCCTGTCAGGTCCTGATCCGGACCTCGTCGTCGACAACGTGGTCGGAATCTTTCGCTCGATCTTTGAGGCGTACTGGGGACCGCGCACCGACGACGTCTTGCGCGCCGCGTGCTTGACGCTCCTCCGATAAAGAGCGGAGTGCAGGCGAGCCTCGCCGACATCATCCGCCGATGGACCGACGGCACGTGTCTTCATTTTTCCGGAACTCCGCTCGCAGATGAGCGTTCGGGTGAGGCCTAGGCCTTCGGTGAGTCGTCGCGCTCCCCGGGGACCGATGGCTCGACGAGCACGGGTCTCAGCTGGTCGCTTGCACCGCCAACGCCATGCCGACCGGCCGTCGGATGACTTCCATCAGTTCGTCTCCGCTGATCGTCTCCTTCTCGAGGAGGAGCTCGACAACGGCATCGAGAGATGCACGACGCTCTAAAAGCAGAGCCTGAGCACGCTGTGCGGCTTCCAACAGCATGCGGCTCACCTCCTCGTCGATGATGAGCTGGGTTCCTTCGGCGTATGGCCGGCTCTGCATCTGCTGTCCTAGGTAGTTCGGTCCCCCCGATCCGAACCCGATGGGCCCAAGTCGGGGGGAGAAGCCCCAATCCCGGACCATTCTGTTGGCCAGGTCGGTGGCGCCGGCAAGGTCGTTGGCCGCTCCGGTCGATGCCTCACCGAGGACGAGGATCTCGGCCGCACGGCCACCGAGGCGGACCGCCAAGGAGTCGCGTAGGTAGCTCTCGGGGTAGAGATGGCGTTCGTCGGTCGGCAGCTGCTGGGTCACTCCGAGGGACTGACCGGCGGGCAAGATAGTGACCTTCGCAACCGGATCGGCGTGCTCGGAGCACACCGCGACCAGCGCGTGCCCCGCCTCGTGGATGGCGACCGCACGCTTCTCACCGGGAAGCAAAGCATTCGAGGCATCGCGAGGACCGAGCAAGATCCGGTCCCGTGCGTCGTCGAGGTCGGTGGCGGCAATGACATCACGGCTGTGTCGGACTGCGACGATCGCCGCCTCATTGACGAGGTTGGCGAGATCGGCTCCGGAGAATCCCGGCGTGCCGCGCGAAATAGCGGTGAGATCGACGTTGGAGCCGAGGTGCTTGCCTCGAGCGTGGGTCGCCAAGATGGCCGTCCGCTCGACCTGGTTCGGAAGGGGGATCTCCACTTGGCGGTCGAAGCGTCCGGGTCGCAGAAGCGCTGGGTCGAGCACCTCTGGGCGGTTGGTGGCCGCCATCACCACAACGCCAGAGGTGGGGTCGAAGCCGTCCATCTCGGCCAGCAGCTGATTGAGCGTCTGTTCCCGCTCGTCATTGGAGAGCATCGCGCCTCCGCGTCGCTGACCGATGGCGTCGACCTCGTCGATGAAGATGATCGAAGGTGCCCTCTCGCGCGCGCTGGCGAAGAGTTCTCGCACTCTCGAGGCACCGACTCCGACGAACATCTCGACGAAACTCGAGCCAGTGAGTGCGAAGAACGGTACCTCGGCCTCACCCGCGACGGCGCGAGCAAGGAGGGTCTTGCCTGTCCCTGGAGGGCCGACCATCAGCACCCCCCGAGGCCCGATCGCGCCGGCACCAGCGTACTTCTCGGGATGCTTCAAGAAGTCGACGACTTCGCTCACCTCGCGCTTGGCCGCCGCATAACCGGCGATATCGGAAAACCGAGTCGAGGGTCGCTGTTCGTCGTAAACCTTGGCCTTGGAGGCCCCGATACCCACGATTCCACGCGCAGCGTCGCCGGTCCTTCTGCGGGCGTATACGAAAAAGGCCACCAACGCCACCAGGGGCAGGAGCGACACGATGATCGTGCCGAAGCCGGCCTGAGTACCGACTCCGGTGATCGCAACGTGGTGCGCCTTCAAGACGCCCGGGAGTTGGCCGTCGCCAAGCGCGGTTGGGATCTGGCTCGAGTACCCGGTCCCGTTAGCCAGGGTGCCAGCAACCGACCCGCCCGGATCGATGAAGGCTGTCTTGACGTGGTTCGCCCGAACTTGGGACAGGAACGAGCTGTAGCTGTAACTGAGGTTCGAAGTGCGGCCCATGCTCCGGGTGATCAGGAGTAGTAATACAGCTCCCAGCCCGGCAAGGGGTAGCCAACGCCTCCAGCCGGACGGCGCCGGAGAAGAAGGAGCTCGGCGGCGGTCTGACTGCGGACCGGAGTTGGCCGAGTTGGACTGGTAGTGATGCTCGGTAGTCATGATGCGATCGCTCCTTGGATCGACGCGGCTCGAGCAGGTCGCTCGAGCCGCAGGTAGAGAAGAACAAGCCAACCAACCGCCGTCACCAACCAGAAGCTGATGAGTCGGTAGAGCAGGACCGCCGCCAAGGCTTGACCCCCAGGGACTCCGCTTCTCACGAGGCCGAGACAGAGGGCGCCTTCGACTAGCCCGATACCACCAGGAGTGATCCCCACACTTCCCACCACGGTCGCGAAGCCGTAGATGAGGAGCACGGTGTGCCACGGCACGGGAGCGCCGACGGCAAGGAGGCTCACCGCGAGGACGCCGGCGTCGGCCAGCCAGTTGGCCAGTCCCAAAGCGCCGAGCTTGAGCCACTCCAACCGTGACAGTCGGAGCGACTCCACCCGGCGGATGCACCCCCTGATCGCCTCGTGGGGATCATCGATCGGATGCGAGATCAGAGTGGCGGTTCGACCGATGATCCATACCGCTGGTCGCTCGAGGCGAGACCGCAGCGCCGGTCGACTCAGCGCTGAGCGCACCGCAACGACCCCAGCTACCCCCGCCAGACCGACGAGGACGGCGACGCCGGTGACCAAGACGTTTCCCGAAAGCGCACCGCCGGCCACGAGGACCAGGATCGCCCCGACCGCCGAGACGAAGCCACCGACGAGGAGCGACCAGCCTGCAAGGGATGTGTCGGCGCCCTGCCTCTTGAAGCGTCGAAAGGTGAATGCAGCTCCCAACTCAGGGCCGGCCACCGGCACCGATACCGACAGTGCGTTCGCCGCGAAGGTGGTGGCAACCATTGGTCGGTTACCGACCCGATTCCCCCCTGCGCTGAGGAGCCGGCGCTGCATACAGGCAAAAGTCACCATCGATGCTGTCTCCAGTGCGATCGCGACCGGGATCCACGACCAACGGGGGTTGCCCAGCCGCCCAAGAGAGGCCACCAATGCAGTGCGCCTCGTCGCGACGAAGATCACAAACGCAACGACGGACACAACGCCGACAGCCCCTCGGATCGACCGTCCAAACCGCCGAGGAGAGGCGGTGTTGGTGTCGTCACGGCTCTTCGGCGGCGGGGACAGCTCGATTGTCTGGCGAAGTGGGGCAAGCAACAGGCTCACCGCCGCGGCGTCCCTGTCTTCAAGATCCGGGTGCCACGATGCGACCGAACCATCCACGACGGTTGACGGGTCCGCGGTGAGCCGATGCGCCATGCCCAGCGCGTGACGCTGCACTCCAAACTCAGCGTGGCCCACAACATCACGGCGACAAAAGTCACGGCGACTGCCGTCTTCATCGGGTTCGCTCGTCGTGCGTTGGTCTCCACAAGGCACCTGCTCCGCTTGTCCGTTGCGATCGCGGGTAGGTCCCACGTGCCGAACGTTCTCGATCATCCATACGACCTGGGGTTACGGCGGAGTGGGTGCCGTGGGGTCTGAAAGGGCGTGCGTCCCTGCTGGGCCGTTCGCGAAATCCCTGACCTCGCGCCACGCCTTGCCGGCAGACGGGTGGCGAGCGAACGGAGCCGACACGCCCTCCGCCATCTGTAACCCGATGTTCTATCTATGGGTGGACCGGCGAGGAACTCCGCCGCCTTCCGAGCAACGGCGGGTGCATCGCCGTCGCGCACCAGAACGTCCTCGACGGCGGCGCTCCCCCTCGCCACCTGACGCCGTCGAGGACGTGCCCAATCAACGAGCAGCAACAGCCACAAACCGAAGGACGGGAGAAACCCTGTGACCAGGATTCGCACTGCCATCGTGCCGGCAGCCGGGCTAGGGACGCTGATGCTCCCGGCCACCGAAGCGGTTCCCAAAGCGCTCCTTCCGGTCGGCGGACGACCGGCCCTTGACTGGGTGCTCGACGAGGCGGCGATCGCCGGTATTGAGCGAGTCGTCGTCGCTTCCTCGGAGCGCAATCCGGCCATCGAGGCCTACCTTTCCGCGGGAGTCCGCTCGGGGCGCCAGTACCCAAGCGAAAGACAACGGGCCATGCTTGGCCTGACGAGTGAGGAGCCATCGAGACCGCTCGCGATCGAGGTCGTACAGCAACCCGAACCGCTCGGCCTGGGCGACGCGTTGCTCCGGGCGTGGCACGCCATCGGAGATGAGCCCGTCGCCGTGTTGCTTCCCGATGAGCTCATGCTTGGCGGAGCCGAGCTGCTTGCCACGATGCTCGAACA
The DNA here is from genome assembly GCA_025464005.1 of Acidimicrobiaceae bacterium. Lineage (GTDB taxonomy): Bacteria > Actinomycetota > Acidimicrobiia > Acidimicrobiales > Bog-793 > RYN-46. The sequence goes on from JAODBO010000059.1 coordinate 5,340, forward strand.
CCACGATCGACAAGCACGATCGATGGTCGCGGTTGCTCAGGTTCCTCTGGTCGAGATCGGTGCCTACGGCTGCGTCGAGCTCTCGAACTCTGGCACCCATCCGACGATGTCCGTGACTCGGTGCGTGGAGAAACCAGCCCCGGGTATGGCACCGTCGGACTTTGCGATATGCGGCCGATACCTGCTCGGTGTCGATATCCTCCACGCGCTCGAGACCCCCGAACCTGGGCAACGAGACGAAGTCCCGTTCATGACGGCGCTCGATACCGCAGCACGATCGAACGACCTCGTGAGCATCGAGGTCCTCCCCCGAGACGGACGGATCGACATCGGCAACTGGTTCGGCTGGTTGCACGCGAATCGACGAGAGTTCGAGTCGCGACACTCGGCCGACAAGAGTCGGCCGCCGCTGTTGACCGGCCACACCGCCCACTCGCCGGCGTCGATGGTTGCGTGAGCCGTCGTCGTAGGCAGTAGCGATCGCTCTCGGCACCTCGGGCATCTGTAACCTACCCACCTATTCCTAAGCGTGACATTCCCTGCTTCCAGGCCCGTGCCTCGACTCCTCAGCGACCAGCCGGACTTGACCGATAGCAACGCCCCCCACCTGCGCGTCGTTGACGCCGACGCCTACCCGGACTGGGAGGCGGTCTACCGGGACAACGTCACACGTCTCTACAGGCTGATGTACGCACGCACGGGGAACCGCCCCGACGCCGAGGATCTCACCGCGGAGGTCTTCCGAACCGCCCTCGGCCCGCTACGGCTCGATGCTTCCAGGGGCGAGGTGCGGTCATATCTGCTCTTCACCGCCCGGACGGTCCTCGCCTCCCACTGGCGACGGAACCTCGGCCTTCCGGTCACCTCGGTCGACCCGGCCTCGGAGCTGGCCTTCTTGACCGAGCCGTCCGCACCCGACCAGCCCAGTGACGCCCCCGACCGGGCCAGAAAGATTCTCGCAACCCTTCCCGATCGCTATCGACGCATCCTCGAGCTCCGCTTCCTCGAGGCTTGCTCGATCAAGGAAGCTGCGCACGCCATGGGGGTCACTATCAGCAATGCCAAGGTGCTCCAACATCGCGCCCTGCGCATGGCGGCGAACGTCGACAAGGCGGTCGAGGCGTGAGCAACCGACGGCTCTCCACCTACATCGATGCGATCGTCGCCGGCCGGCGACCGCCGCGCTATCGCGCCGACCCGGAAGACGTCGAGGTTCTGCAAACGGCGATCGCCCTTCGCGCCGCCCGGCCCGGCGACGGGGAACCCGATGATGAGTTCGTGTCCGACCTGTTCAACGAACTCGTTACTCAGGGTCGATCTGCGCCGATCGTCGAACTCGCGCACCCGCGCCGTAGGCGCGCTCTGCTCGCGGCGGTCGCAGCGAGCGTCGTGATCGTGGGAGGCACCGTGCTCGCGACCGACGCGATCAACCACTCGCCCGCGCCGCCGGCGACGGCGCTCGCCCCCAGCCAAAGCGCAGTGCGCACGGGTACTTTCGAGACTGCCGACAATCAGGTAATGGGACAGATCGTCGCCTACAGCGGCCATCCGTCATGGGTGTACATGAACGTCAATGGCTCGAACTTCAGCGGCCGTATCGTGTGCAAGCTCCAGATCCAAGACGGCTCGGCTGTGGCCGTCGGCGTCTTCGATCTCCACCATGGGAAGGGCGAGTTTTCCCGAAACATCACGGTCGACATCAGCCACCTGCGGGGAGCCAAGCTCGTGACCTCCACCGGATCAACCGTGGCAATGGCCACCTTCGCCTGAACGCCTCAGTTGGAGGCGAAGAGTGCGACTCGCCGGCGCTCCACAGTCGTCTACCGACGTCGGCGGCACGATCACTGAGCCGTACCCGTACTGAACGTTGCCAAGCGCGACCACAGCAGTTCGGCTGGCGACTGCCGCCATGTCGAACTGTTGGCCGAGAAGAGAAGGGGCCCAATGGTTGGAATGCCCAAGATGGCAACCGCTCGAGAATGCCGAGAGCACTACCGCGACAACCTGCTGGTGGGGTTCAACGCTCTCGCCGATCTCTACTACGCCTACTGGGGCGAATTCTTTCATCTGGCAATCTTCGAGCCAGGCAGCGACCCGGCGGACCTGGCCGACGCATATGAGAAGACCCATGAGCGGTATCTCGGGGCACTCGGGGGGATCACCACTCGACGGATCCTGGACGTGGCCTGCGGCGGAGGGGCCCTTTCGGCGTGGCTGGCCGCCCGCACGGCCGGGGAAGTCGTCGGCGTCGATCAGTCCGACAGCCAGCTCGCTCACGCCAGCCGATGGATTGCCGGTGGACAACGGCCGAACCTTCGGTTCGTCCAGCACGACGCCATGCGGCTCAGCGACCTCGCCGAGCCGCCATTCGACGCGGCGGTCTGCCTCGACGCGGCCTGCTACCTGCCTGACCGGGAGTTGGCCTTGCGCGGGCTCGCGGCCCGTTTACGACCGGGAGCGAGGCTGCTGCTCGTTGACTGGTGCCGAGCCGAGCGGCTCCGAAGGCTGCAACGGGAGCTGATCCTGGAGCCGCTGTGCCGGTATTGGGCGATCCCCGATCTGGAAACCGCGTCGGGATATCGCCGATCGTTCGAGGCCGCGGGCTTTCGCATTCTCGAGATCGACGACCTTTCCGAGCAGGTGTTGCCGAATTGGGACCGTGGCTACCAAGCAGCCTTGCGGGCCATCGCGGAGCCGGTCCGGCTCGGCCAGCTCCTACGCCTGGCTGCCAGGACTGTTCCGTACGGCACCATGGCTATTCAGGCAGCGAAGGATCAGTTCCAGGTCGCGTTGCTCGCCAAGGCGGCGGGCGAATCGGGGGTGCTTCGGTATTTGTCGATCCTTGCCGAACGGACTTAGAGCGTGCTTGCTCGTCGTCCTGCAGGTGGCGCTGGCTCCGTTGCGTGCCTGGTATGGGGACCAATGCTCTCAGCCCGGCACGAATCACACTCGACATGACACGGCGATCCCTCGGTCGTTGGGCTGGTTGTCCGGAACAATTCCGTGAGGACGACTCGACGCCCAACCCGCGAGTTCGCCGGGCCCGAGCCACCTTCGATTGGATCTTTCGCTGCAGGAAGACCGGCAAGGTCACGATCGCGCAGTTCCCCAATTTGAGCCTCGGGGTCTTCCTGGTTGCGTCCCTCGTCGGACGCGTCGTCCACCTCACGGACACTTCCCGCACCCTGCTCGACGTCGTGGTGGGGCTTTCGCTCGCGTGGTGGGCGGTCGACGAGATCATCCGGGGCGCCAACCCTTGGCGCCGGTTCCTGGGCGCAACCGTCCTCACCCTCCTCATCGTTGGGCACGTTCCCCGCTAACTCTTCGGCTTGAGGCGTCAACGAATACGCCGGAATTGCGACTGTCCTGGCACTTCCGAAACCGAAGAATTGGCGGCTGCTTGCCCTTCGGAGCGGGGTCACCGCTCAAAGGCCTTACCGTCCGAGTGACCGTTCCACGGCCTTACGCCCCAAATCCGACGGGTGACTTGGCCCGGTTGATCGAAGCAGGACGACTCGGTCCGACTCGCTGCGGACCTCGTCACCCGTAACCCCTCGGGCTATTCCCTTACGGAGCATCTACGAGGACCACGAGGAGGGCGGTTTTGCCACCAGCGCCGAAAGACCCGATCAAGTTTGGACATGGGCCGGATCGGTTGGCCGTTCTTAGCGGTCGGGGACCAGGCCAGGAACGTGACGGCGCCCATCTGCCGAAAGGCCGGCGGAGGAGGAGCGGAGCAATCATGGCCGCAGGCTCGCTCCCCGTCAGCCGGGTTGGCCGTTCCGTTCGCCTTGCTGGGTTGGCTGGACGAACGGTGGCGAACCGAGCGCACACCGCCGTGCGCAGTCGCGTTGGCGGCGACGCAGCCGAAGCAGCGGAGCGGGCCAGTCAGGCGCGGCTGGCGGAGCGCTACGTCGAGGTGCTCGGCAACATGAAGGGCGCGATCATGAAAGTGGGCCAGATCCTCTCTTTCGTCGATGCCCCCGGATTGCTCCCTGCTTCCGGTGGCGATCTGTTCCAGTCGACGCTGGCGCGGCTCCAAGATGACGTGCCACCGCTTGGTCCAGACGAGGTTGCCGGGGTCATCGAGGCCGAACTCGGCGCGCGACCCGAAGAGATGTTCGCCTACTTCTCGCGGCAGCCGATCGCCGCCGCCTCGATCGGCCAGGTGCACCGCGCGCGGCTGGCGGACGGTACTGAGCTGGCGATCAAAGTGCAGTATCCCGGTGTGGCGGACTCGGTCCGAGCCGATCTGGCCAACACAGGTCTCCTTGCCTCGGTCATCAAGACCGGAATGCGTCTGCTCGGTCCCGACACGCCGGACATCGACCCGAAGATGGTGGTCGAGGAGGTCCGTGAGCGCATAGGCGAGGAGCTGGATTACCGGATCGAGGCCGCGAACCAGCAAGAGTTCCACGCACGCTACGAGGGGCACCCGTTCATCCACATTCCCGCCGTTCATCCCGAGTTCTCGACCGGCCGGGTGCTCGCGATGGAGTACGTCGATGCAATGCGGTGGTCGGAAGCGACGGCTGCCGGAGACGACGTTCGCTCGCGCTGGGGCGAGAGCATCTTCCGATTCGTATTCGCCAGCCTGCACCAGCACGGGTTGTTCAACGCAGACCCGCACCCTGGGAACTATCTCTTCCACGAGGACGGTACGGTCACGTTCCTCGACTTCGGCTGCGTCAAGAGGTTCACCGCTGAGCGTGTCGCCGGTATGTCCGGGCTCGTGGACGCCGCGCTCGCAAACAACGCCACTGGCGTGCTGAGATCCTTCGTGGACGTGGGGCTGCTAGCCGATGGAAACACCGAAGGTCTCGATCCGGATCGTCTGCTCGAGTACTACCGCACCGCACTGCGGGACCGCTGGGACGACCAACCATTCACCTACACACCCGAATCGGTGGCAGAGATCGTGGCGAACACGTACCGACCCCTCGGACCGTGGTGCGACGTGACCCGACGGATCCGGATGCCGAAAGACCTTCTCTTTCTCAACCGGATCACCATTGGCGCCAGTTCGGTACTAGCAGGTCTCTATGCTTCGGCCGACTGGAAGTCGATCGACAACGAGATCCGACACGACGGACCGCCGGCGACCGAGCTGGGCCGCTTGGAAGCCGAATGGCGAGCTCGTCGCAGCACGACGGTGTCCTTGCCTCGCTCGGCATAGCGGGAGGCGCCAGGCGATCTTGTCGGGCCGCAATGACTCTCGCGCTCCTGACCGAGGGACCCTGGAGATAAGGGCCTCCTTCTGGGTCTCGAGCCGACGGGGCGAATTCCGGTTCCCGGTGGCCAAATTCGGACGCGAAACGTTCTACCGGATCAAAACGAGACAGACGATTAGGTCCCGGTGGTGGTGCGGCGCACGGCCTCTGCGCGGGGGTCGTCGATGTCGGGTAGTTGGGCGCCGTAGACGCCCGCGACCACGGAAGCGTCCCGCATGACATCCGCGGGGAACCCGAGCGT
>JAODBO010000146.1 GCA_025464005.1 Acidimicrobiaceae bacterium
AGGACAATTACCCTCTACGCGGCGAAGGACATTCTGCGGGCAGCCGGTCTCACGCTGCTCGGTGCCGACGACTCGGAGGTCGCCGCCGACCTGGAGAAGGTCAAGCTCGGTACGCAGCTCTCCCCCGTTCTTCTCGTCCAGGGAATCCCGCTGTGGGTCGCGGACGGCTATCACCGCGTCTGCGCGAGCTATCACCTCGACGAGAAGTCCCGCGTACCGTGTCGTATCGTCAAGCGCCTCCTCGACGGTCGAGCTACTCCACCCGGTTGAGCGTGCCAACTGAGGCGCCTCGCCGTGCCTGAAGTCACGCGCGTCTACCTCGAGATCGGCAAGACGTGGACGTTCGCGTGTGCGCTGGACTGGCCCGGATGGTGCCGGCGCGCCAAGGGCGCCCAGGCAGCGCTCGACGAACTGATGGACTACGCACCCCGCTACGCACCTGTCGCCGGATCCGGCTTCGATCCGGGAAATCTCGAGATCGTCGGTCAACTCCAGGGAAATGCGACCACGGACTTCGGCGCTCCCAGTATCACGGGAGACTGGGACGAGGAGGCGCTCTCGCCGACCGAAGCGGGCCGCCTCGCCACGCTGCTCGAGGCCACGTGGCGTTCCTTTGACGACGTCGTCGCCGGCGCACCCGCCGAGCTCCAGAAAGGGCCACGAGGAGGGGGGCGCGACCGCGATTTGGTGGTCGCCCACGTCCAAGGGGCAGAGCGCTCCTACTGCCGCAAGATCGGTGTCGACGTCCCACCCCGCACGGCCTGGGCCGAGCAGCGAGTCGCCTGTCTCGACGTGCTTCGGGCCGGCGCGACAAGTGGGCCCTGGCCCGCGCGCTATGCGGTGCGCCGCATCGCATGGCACGTGATGGACCACGCTTGGGAGATCGAGGACCGAAGCACCTAGGTGCCAGAAGTCGATCGATCTCCCTCACTCGTATCCCTGGGTGGCCTCGATCGTCCCGCGGACGGCCTCGGGACCATAGGGAGCCGGATCGCCCGGCACGGAGGTGACCGACGCGAGCGCGCGGCTGTAGTGCTAGGCGCCATAGTGCTAAGCGCCAGCGCTCGTGCGGTAGAACAGTCGTCGATCCCGGCGTCGATCCCTTGGAAGGGCGCCAGGCCGAGCAGCACGAGTCCATCATCTGCCGTCTTTCCTTGTCCTGGCGCGGGTCTCGCCGGAACACAGGCGGTGGGCCGTGCCGGACGCGGCCGTAGACGTCGTCACTTTGCTCGGCGAGACTGTCGATCCGACGGATCGCCGTTCGTCGTAGTGGATGACGGTCCGAGCACCGGGCCGACGACGAGAGGAGCACCACATGGCGGAGTACCTGGTCTTGATCTACGAGGACGAAGCGTCATGGGCCAAGGCTCGACCCGAGGAGAGCGAGCAGGTCATGGCGGGCCACGTGAAGTTCGGCACGACTCACGCCGACGCGCTGCGAGGCGGACACGCGCTCGAGCCCACGAGCACCGCTACGTCGCTGCGTTCCGACGGCGCCGGTGGCGTCAGCGTCACCGACGGGCCCTTCGCCGAGACCAAGGAAGCGCTCGGCGGCTACTACCTGATCGAGGCGGCCGATCTCGACGAGGCGGTCCGCATCGCCAAGGACGTCCCCGCGATCTTCGGTGGGATCGAGATCCGGCCGATCCGGGTGTTCGACTGACGACGTGCAAGTCGACGCCGCCGTCGCCGACGCGCACCGCCGCGAGTGGGCATCCGTCCTCGCAGCGACGGTGCGCGTCACCCGCGATCTCGATCTGGCCGAAGAATGCGTCCAGGACGCGTACGCGCGGGCACTCCGGGCCTGGTCGTCCGGCGGCGTGCCGGCAAGGCCCGGGGCATGGCTGACCACGGTTGCCACCCGCCGAGCAGTGGACCTGCTCCGGCGGGAGGCAACCTGGCGTCGGTCGCTGCCACTGCTCGTCGAGCCGTCCGAAGAGCCCGCCGCCGACCGGCTCGACGTGCCGGAGATCCGCGACGACCGGCTGCGCCTCATCTTCACCTGCTGCCACCCGACGCTTTCCACCGATGCCCAGGTGGCGCTGACCCTGCGACTTCTCTGCGGGCTGTCGACGGTCGAGGTCGCCCGAGCGTTCCTCGTGAGTGAGCCCACCATGGCGGCGAGGATCACGAGGGCCAAGAAGAAGATCGCGACCGCGCGCATCCCCTATCGGGTGCCGCCGGCGAACGAGCTCCCGGAGCGCGTCGCCGCGGTCGTGTCCGTCGTGCACCTGCTCTACACGACGGGCCATACCTCGCCGACGGGCACCCGGCTCGTCCGAGAGGATCTCGTCGAACGGTCCCTCGACCTCGCCCGGATGCTTCGCGCTCTCCTGCCCTACGACGCCGAGGTCGCCGGGCTCCTCGCGCTCATCTTGTTGAGCGACGCCCGCCGCCACACACGTGTCGACGAAGCCGGTCGGCTCGTGCTCCTGGCCGACCAGGACCGGGCTCGCTGGGACCGCGGCGCGATCGGGGAAGGCCTCGCGCTCGTCCGGGAGTCGCTGCGGAGCAGGCCACCCGGACGCTTCCCCCTCATGGCCGCGATCGCGGCCGTGCACGCGGAGGCACCCGACTGGGTCGCGACCGACTGGACGGAGCTCGTCGGTCTCTACGACCTGCTCGTCGCGGGTTGGCCGTCCCCGGTCGTGGCCCTGAACCGTGCAGTTGCCGTCGGCTTCGCGGACGGCCCCGAGGCTGGCCTTCGCGTCCTCGACTCGCTCGCCTGCGAGCCGCAGCTCGCGGGCTACAGCTACCGGGCCGCGGCGCGGGCCGACATGCTCCGTCGCCTCGGGCGCGTCGACGAGGCACGAGTCTCGTACGAAGAAGCGCTCCTCCTGACCGAGAACGAGACCGAGCGGGCCTTCCTCGCCGATCGGCTGGCCGGCCTCGCCCACTTGTCGACCGGGAGCGCGTGACGCTCAGGCGGTCCGGGCCCCTTGGCTCAGGCGGCGTCGGAGCGTCGCGCCGCCTCGCGCATCGCGTCAGCAGTGGCCGCCTCCGCGAGCCGGGCGGACGTCACGGTCGGAGGGATGTAGCAGGTGTGGAGGCCGGCGAGCTCGTAGCCGGAGTGGCGCGCCGTCCTCGGGGTGACGTGGACGTGGGGGTGCTCAACGAGGTGCAGGACGAGGTTGTACGAGACCGGACCCGTGACCGCCCACAGTGCCCGGAGCGCCGCACCTACGCCGGCTGCGATCTCTCGAGGCTCGGCGGGGCCGTGGATCGTGGGGACGACGATCTGGTCGTAGTCGACGGTCGGAGCCTCGGGCGTGATGATCGAGGCACCGCCCAGGCGAGCGACGAGACGGTCTTCGGGCGTCTCCTCGCAGAGGACGCAGCATCCGGGGACGAGAGCGGGAGCCTCGACGAGACCCACGGGGTCGGGCACGGGCAGCCCGATCACCTGACCATGCGGGTGCGGCTGCGAGGCGCCGGCATCGGTCCCGTGGTTGACGAACACGAGCGGGTGCAGCCCGCGCTGGCGTTGGTCCTCGGCGCGCTCCAGCAGCAGACCGACCGCGAGCGAAGCGTCGTCGAGGTCCATGCTCCCGAGATGAGCGTCGTGGTCGTCGGAGAGCACGACCACTTCGGACGCGTCTCGACGGAGCGTATGAGGCCAGCGATTGAGGAGCGACACCGCCGCCCAGGAACCTTGGCGCGAACCACCGGCGACTCGGGCGGTCTCTTCGCCGGCACTCGTCACGGGCTGGTCCATCTGCGCGGGACAGAACGGGCACGGCGTCGTGCCGGAGGGCATCTTCAGCTCGAGCGCCGATGGATTCGCGGCCTTCGCCGTCTCCCACTCCGGCACGACGAGGGTTGTCTCGCCGGTGAGCCGGTCGCGGCGCACGTCTGCCGACGGCTCGGTGCGCCGCGCCGGCAAAGTGTCGCACTGCCTCTCTCCATGTGGCGAGCTCATCACATTCAGATTACGGCCGGACGACGGACGTTCTGCAGTGGATTTCTCGCAAGCGAACGACCAGCTAGACGGCCGCGCCGACGACGGGCGCCTTACGGCGCCCCCACTGGATGGTGTGGCCGCTACGGCGCATGGTCATCGTGAAGCCGTAGATCGAGCAGAAGATGGCCCCGGCCGTGAGCGACCACGTCACGGCCGTCCGCTCGAGCACGAAGGCCTTCAGCGACGAGGACATGAGCAGCCAGAGCACGGTGCCGGAGTTCACGAGCAGCACGGCTGCCCAGACGAGCGAGATGCGGACGAAGAACTGTTGGACTCGCGGCTGGGCGAGCAGCTCCGAGTCGAGCGGGCAGAAGTCGTGGGCGAAACGCTGCGTGAACGGCCGCCGGATCACGGCCGACGCGAGGAGGACGACGGCGATCACGACTGTCCCGGCAAGGGGCTGCACGAAATAGACGAACGAGCTGCCCGTCACGAAGGCCACGATCGTGCGGAGCGTGACGAGCACCGATCCGAGGATCAACAGGGTGGATATCCGCTCGCCGCGGACGACTCGCCGGATCACCGCGGCATACGACCAGGCGAGCGCAGCGAGGATGGCACCGCGGAAACCCGCGATCACGAGCATGGTGTAGAAGATCGCCATGGGGGCGATCATGCCCTCGAAGACGATCGGGACAGCGTGACGTACCGCGGCGCGCGGCTGTGGCATGTGGACGGTGGTCTCGTGACAGTGGATCGAGAACTCCGGAGGGGCCGGGCTCGGTGCCCCCGCCGCGTCCAGATAGGCCTCGGTGCTCATGCCGGGGCACCCCACGTCAGCGCGCCACGATGGCGTGGGCCCCAAGCCTGCGCCGTGCACTCATTCACCGACCGTCCCTTGTCCACTATTGGACAACCACCGGGTTCTGGGGCGGCAACCAATTGCACGGAGCGTGCCTCCGCGAGCACCTCAAGTGTAGATCCCCCGGGCGTCGGGTTGGGGTCGGGCCACCGGCGCCGATAATCCGGTCCGGGCGCAATCTCGAACCTGGTCTGGCACGTAGCTCCTCATGGGTGTCGAGGCGACCCGACGGCCCGGCGCCGTCACCTGTGCTCGACGGCCCTCGTGCAGCTGAGTGGACACCGACGCAAAGGAGAGACCATGCCCGTGCTCCGGTCCTTGAGGTCCCAGTCCGACGAGCGCTCGGGGGCGCTACGAGACGCGTCGAGGCCGCGTCGCGGGACGAGAGCCCCAACCGCTGTGGCCGCGGGCGCCGCCCTCGCCGGGGCACTGCTCCTCGCCGGCACGGCCTCGGCCACTGCGGTGACGGCCACTGCGGGGATGGCCACTGCGGGGAAGTCGAGCGACCATGGTGGGTTCAGCTTCCTCGGCCGGTTCTCGACGGTGTCGGTGGGTCCCTCGACCGTCCCGGCGAACGGAGACCTCAACCCCTACGGTGTCGCCGTCGTCGACCACAGCGAGGGCGACCTCGTGGCCGGCGACACCCTCGTGAGCAACTTCAACGACGCGGCGAACGCCCAGGGGACCGGGACGACGATCGTTCAGGTATCCGCGACCGGGACGAGCCTCTTCTCTCAGCTCGACGCGGCATCCCTCCCGGGCGCCTGCCCCGGCGGCATCGGGCTGACGACCGCGCTCGCCGTCCTCCCAGGCGGCTGGGTCGTGGTCGGCAGCCTTCCGACCGTCGGTGGCAATCCGGGGACGATGCAGGCGGGGTGCCTGATTGTCCTCGACAGCGACGGACAGCCAGTCGAGACGATCTCCGGGGGCGCCATCAACGGCCCATGGGATCTCGCTGCGGTCGCGAAGGGTGGGCACGCGGAGCTGTTCGTCACCAACGTCCTCAACGGGACGGTTGCAGCGGCCGGCGCCGACCCGACGACGGCGCCCGGCACCGTCGTACCGGGCGGGACCGTCGTCCGCATCGGGCTCCGACTCGATCACCACGAAGCTCCGACGGTCACGTCCGAAACGGTCATCGCGTCCGGCTTCCCCGAGCGCACCGACCCCAGCGCGCTCGTCATCGGTCCGACGGGGATCGCCGTCGGTCACGACGGCGACGTCTACGTCGCCGACACCCTCGGCAACCGCATCGCCAAGGTGCCGAACGGCTTTCGCCGCTCGCAGGCCGCTGCGAACGGCGCGGACACACTGTCCTCCGGTGGCCTGCTCGACGGGCCGCTCGGGATGACGCTCGCGCCGAACGGTGATGTGCTCACCACCAACGCCGGGAACGGCAATATCGTCGAGACGACGCCTGCGGGCCGCCAAGTCGCCTCGGCCCAGCTCGACAGCTCGGGCTCACCAGCCGGTGCCGGTGCGCTCTTCGGGTTGGCAGTCGCCCCCCATGGCAACGGCGTCATCTTCGTCGACGACGCGACGAACACGCTCGACCTCTTCCACTGAGCCATCGGCGAGGGGCGCACCCAGTGCCATCGGCGAGGGGGCGCCCGGTGCGCCCCCTCGCCAGCTGGCTCGAGTAAGGACGACACGCATCGTTGTCACCTACGTCGCTGCATGCCACGGACATGCGTGATGAGTACTGCGGTCGCGCTCCGGAGCTCGACGTCCTCCGGAACGAGGTCGAGCTCGTCGCCGACTCGCGCTCCGGCCGTCTCGCTGTCCTCCCCAAGAGCTGATTCGCCGAATTAGCTGAAGACCACGGTGACGTTCCTGGAACTCGCCTCGGTGAACACGGCGTCGAGCCCCGGCCCGTCGTAGAGATTCGTTGGCGGTGCCGACGAATCCACATCGGCTCGCCGCCGCAGCTGCTGCGAATGCGTGGGTGCCGACGAAGAAACGCTGTCGACGAAGAGCATGAATGAGAGTCGATTCGGTGTGCGACGGCTGTTCCAAACAAGCCCGTTCAAGCCGCCTTGGTCCCAGGCCAGCTGCCCCCACTTCGCTGTCGTGTCGTATTCCGCCGGTCCGGGAGTCGCCACCTCGTCTCGCCCGTAACCGAGGGCGGCGAGGCCCGCATCGGTCAGGTCAGCGAGCTCGACGTCCCGCTTGATTTCGATTGTCGATGCCCGAAGCGTCAACAGGTCCGCGCGGAACACCTCACCCGGGACGGCGGGGTCGTCCGGGAGATCGTGGAAGACCGTTTCTCCGAGTGCACAGCCGAGGTCCTCGCCCGCGTATAGCACCGGAAGGATTTGGGCCACTCCGCAGCGCACGGGGCTGAATCGACGCGGTTGGGAGCTGACGGATGGTTCGGTGGCGCCGAGCGCGTCGATTGCCACTCTCGTCATCAGGGTTCCTGAAGGCAAGACCCTCGCAACGAGTACGACCGAAGGGTCGGGCGCTCGGGCGCTCAGAACCAGTCCTTCGGCCGACTCGCCGCCCTCAAGAGGGCATCGCGCCCTTCCTCGGCTTCTTCCTTGCCCTGGCTCCGCAACCGAAGGAGCAAGTCAACTGGTCTGGTAGCAGCGAGCGCCGGAGAGGGGATGATCCACCACAGAGCAACCTCCCAGTCACCGAACCCCTGCTTGTGGAGCAGCTCGATGACCTGACGGAGGTTCGGATCGGGCTGGCCGTCACTCAGGAACTGGAATCCCGGCACCAGCGTCTGGTCATGCCAGCGCACTGCGATCACCTTGTGGACGCGCCGCCAGTTCTCAACGGTTGTTGATCGTTTCCGGGCCGTACTGCCGGCCATCTGGGCGACCTCCTCCGCTGTGGCGGCGCCGAACTCCTGCAAGAGACCGACGCGCAGCGAAAGGTTCCGTCGGACCTGGTCCATCATGGCGGGACTCGGGACGTCGACTATCGGGGCATACCGATCGGCGAGCGCCTCCACCTCCGCTAGCACCTGGCTCATTCAATCCACCTCCGACTGCGTAGTTTACTCCGAAAGGTGGATCTGCGTAACTGACGTAGGTAGGTAGGTGCCGCTCCAAACCGCCCGCGCGCGCGTCGACAAGCCGATCGGCTGACTCGCCTCGCGCACCTCGAGCAATAGTCGCGGCGGAGCGAACTCGCCCGGGAGTGGCGCGACGATGCAACCCATGTCGAACGCGAGGGCCTGGCCACCTCCTCGAGCGCCCGGCCCGACCCCGAAGGGGCCGCTAGGAGCCGGGCAGCGGTAGGAGGCGTCGATCGAGACGGCGGTACGTCATGGGAGGGAGGTTAGGCGAGGAGCTGCAGCTTTCCTCGTCCTGCAGATCGCCCTAGTCGTCGGGCTCAAGCACCGTCGTAAAGGCGGTCGAGGCCGACAATCTCGACGTCGGGCCGTACGGACGCTTGATCGATCAGATCGGGCTCGAAGCGAGTGCCGAAAAGCAAGAGCTTCGCGGCGGAAGCCCGGGGCCCGATGGCCGTACGCGCCGCCTCGAGACGGTGCAAGTCGTGACCGTCGACGAGCTCGCCGGACTTCGCCTCGCCAATCGCCGAGACGACCCGGTCGGCCGGGATCGCGCCCGGGCCTGCAGCGACAACGTCGAGTTCATGATCGCGCCCACCGAACTTGGCGCTCGAGGGGCCGATGTGGTCGCGCTCGCCGACTGTGTCTTGGCTAGCGAACCGCCGCAGCCAGACACGAGCGAGCTCCTCGAAGACGGGGCCGCGCACGCGCGAAGCGAAGGCGCTCCGACGACGCGCGTCCCAGAGCTCGGCCACGCCGCCGTCGCGAAGCGACGCTCCGTTAGGCTCGAGCACGGCGTAGTTGAACTGGAGGAACGGGTCGCTTAGCGCGTACAGGGGTCGCTGTTTGCGCAGTGGGTCCTCATGGCGCACGACGAAGCCGGCCTGGATAAGGCGCGTGAGGACCGGGGTGAGGTTGGCGACCGAGCGGCGGATGTCCTGGGCGATGTTGCCAGCCGTCACCGAACCATTTGCGATCGCTCCGAGCACGCCGCGATACAGCGGGGCGCCCGTGCCGGAGGTGAGGGGGTCCTCGCCGAGCAAGGTGCTCCCCTCATAGTGCAGCGTCGCGGCAGGGCTGAGCACCCGCTGGACAATCCAGCGGTCGAAGTCCTCGGCGCCCCGCGGCAGGTCGAAATCGACCATGTCGGTCGCGTAGCCGACGACGCCACCGATGACCGCGAAGCACTTGAGAGCCGTGTCCAGATCTTCCGGACCTGGGAGGTGCTGCGCGGCACTGCGAAAGTCGTCGGGTTGAGCGACGAGTTCGAGCCCAGCCCTCCCCCGCAGAGGAGCCTCGGCGGCGGTGAGCTCCCGCATCATGGCGATCGCGGAGCCACAAAGGACGAGGCGGACCCTGCTCTCGCTCCGCCGACGGGACCCGGGGCCAAGGGCGGCCGCAATTACAGAGGGGACCGACGCATCCGCTTCGAGGATGTAGCTGAACTCGTCGAGGACGACCGGAAGCGTGCTGCCGGAGCCGAGGCGCAGCAGCGCATCGAGAGCCTCCTCCCAGTCCGCGAGTGCAATCCGTCCGACGCCCAAGTGCTCGCCGATCGCGGCTCCGAGACGAGCGAGCTGCATTGGGCTGGCGACCCGTGTCGCCTCGAAGTAGAAACCCCCGCGAGCGGTGATCTCACGGACGAGCTCCGTCGACTTGCCGATCCGCCGTCGGCCGTAGACGAGGCCGAGCGTCGGGCGCGCGACGTCGCTGTCGAAGAACGCCGCTATGTGCCTGCGATCGTCGTCTCGCACTGGTCAACCTCCGCTCAATACTCTACGCCACGAATACTATTGCTTCCAAATAGTATTCCTGAGTAAGAGCATCCGAGCCTTCCCCCGCCGAACCCGTGATCCGCAGCTGGAAGGCCCGTCGCACCAGCCGTCGCCGTCCTCGTTACGATCCGCACTGCAGCAGGCACCGACGGTGCCCGGGGCCCCGCACGTCGACAGGCCTTGGCCACCCTTGGACTCGGGGGTGCGCCCGCTAGCGAGACCCGGCCAGGCCTCGCCGGACGCTTGATATCCAATCGGTCGGCGTCCCTCATCCGAGCGGTAGCTGCTCCCGCCGCCCGAGCTTGAATAGCCCAGGGTCCACCTGCGAGAAGAACCCGCTCTCGGCGCCTTCCCGGAGGAACGCTCGCAGCTTCGCCTCCGAGGGCCTTACGCCCTCCTCGAGCAACGACCAAAGCCCGTGTGCCGACATCGGCTGGAGGGCCAAGGCGAGCTGGCGCAGGATCGCCGACTCGATCGGGCGCCGCTCCGGTCCCGGCACGGCGGAACGGAGCAGCGCCAGGCGAGCCGACTCGGTCTTCGCTACCGCCTTGGAGGACTCCTCGAGGATGTAGCGGCCCAACGACCCCGCTCCCTCTCGTAGCGCCTGCTGCTTCTCGGGCGATTGCCGCCGGTAGAGGAAGTACCCGCCAGCGGCGAGCACAGGAGCGAGCAGCCATCCCGCCGGGCCGACGCGGTCGGCGACGAGCTTGATGCCCGCGCCCACGGCGATGACCGGTGCGGATGGTACGAGCATCACCGAAAAGAACTGGACCTCACCCACGCGGACGCTCACCGCCGCCGAGATGCCGGCGGTACCTTGCCCTACATCGCGCACACCGAGAGGGGCGAAGTGCTTGACGTCGTGCGTGAGCATGATGCAGGGAGACAGCGCCGCGGCGAGCGCTGCTGCCGCATAGTCCTCAGGATCGCGCTCTCGCACGGCGACGGCCCTCGGGTCGATCCGACGAAGGCTGTCTGGAAGCTTCACGACCGTGATGAACGGCAACCAGTCGCGATCGAACATCTCGACCAGTTCGTCTTCGCCGACACCGAGCTGATCAGCGAAACGAGCGAGACGTTCGACGGTCTCGACCAGCGTCTCGTATTCCATGAACAGCTTGATCGTGCCCTCGCGCACCGCCCGGACCGATCGAGGGGGGGGTGGCGTGGACGAGCTGACCGTGAAGTCCGGTGCGCACGCAGCTGGTGTCGAGGACGGCGAGCTGCGGGCCGCCGGTCAGCTCGGCGAGGAGCCGCATCGCTCCCGTCATCTCCGGGTTGTCGAGCACGACGTTGCCCAGGCTGATCTCGGGCTCCACCACCGCGTCGCTGGCCATGGCCGATGGTAGAGCGCGCCGGCTGGGCGGCCGGGAGCCGGTAGGCGGAGCTCGGCCGCAGAGTGACCGTGGCGCGCGGTCCCTCTGCACGAACACTGACTAATCCCAGCTAGCAACTACTCCAAACTCGGCACAGATACCCTCAATCACGCCGAGCCAGTTCGGACAGGCCGGGCGTCCCGGCGACGTCGGCGTCGTGTGCCAAGGCCGAGCGGGACGCTTTCCTCCGCAAGCTCCGAGAGCCCGGTACGAGGTCGGAGCCGAAGACGTTGGTGACGATCGGACCGCGGAACCGCTGAGCGGTCACGCCTCCAGAGTGGCGAGAAAGGCGGCGCCATCGTCTTCGCTCAGGTCGTCGATCAGCATCTCCTCGTGCGGCGGGAAGGGACGGCCGCGTCGAAGCAGCTCCTCGACGGAAAGCTCGAGGTTCGCACCGTGCATGGGAGTGAGTGGATCGGTCGACATCTCAGCTTTAGGTTTACTCCGGTCGGGATGCGACAGGTCGATCAGAGCTCGGCGAGGTGTTCGTCGAGACGGCGAACCGTTGGCAGGGCCTCGAGCGGGACGTCGTGGTGGCGCTCCACCCACTATTGGGCGAGACGGCGCCGGAGGCCTTCGCCATGGACGCCGGCCGTCTCTGCGTCATGACTCCCAGGCACAAGGTGGCCTGCGCGCTCATCGGCCGGCCTGGGCTCGTCCGGGCCGCCGCTGCGTGACACGGCGGGGCGGAACGGCGCTTCGGCGATGACCGGGATCCGTCACGGGCCGGCTGGCTCGCGCACAACACGCTGCTGGAACGGGTCGGGGCGTGACCGGGGGACGGACCAGACTGTACTGAAGTCTAACCATGTATAGCGGTGGGAACTATATATGGCTATACTCTGCTATCAATGGATCCAGTAAGCAATCCGTACTCTCCCGGCGCTGGGCTGCGGCCACCTGAGCTCGCTGGCCGAACCGACGAGCTCAGCGACTTCGCTGTGCTCCGACGGCGTGCCGCCAACGGGCTGAGTAGTCGGAGCATCGTCATGAGCGGCTTACGCGGCGTGGGCAAGACAGTGCTGCTCAACGAGCTGGCCGGCGGCGCTATCGCCGACGGCTGGATCGTCGGAAAGGTCGAGGCGGACCGAGGAGAGAGCCGTCGACCGTTTCGTGAGCAGGTGGCAGGCACCCTCAATCGTGCACTGCGAGAGGCGACTGGTTCGCTCGAGATCGCGGCGCGTCTGCGCCGCGCGTTGGCGACGTTCAAGGCCTTCTCGTTGAAGACCGATCCGACCGGTGGGCTCGCCATTGGCATCGAGATCGACAGTGAACGCGGGCGAGGCGACACCGGCTCACTCGACACCGACCTCACCGACCTCGCATTGGATCTCGCGTCCGCGGCCGCCGAACTCGGCGTCGGCGTAGCTCTATTCATCGACGAGCTCCAAGACCTCTCGAAGTCGGAGCTCGGGGCGGTATGCCAGGCCTGCCACGAGGCCGGGCAGCGCGGTGCGCAGTTCTATGTCGTCGGCGCCGGGCTCCCTTCCTTGCCTGGAGCGCTTGCCGACGCTCGCTCGTACGCCGAGCGCCTCTTCGACTACTGGACGATCGGCGTCTTGACCGCCGGCGCCGCGGCCGACGCACTGGTGCGTCCCTCTCAAGCCGCCGGCGTTACTTGGGACGACGAAGCCGTCCGTCTCCTGGTGCAGCGCTCGGCCGCATATCCGTATTTCCTCCAGGAGTTCGGCAAAGCAACCTGGGACTTCGCCCCGGGTCCGTCGATCACCCGGGACGATGCCGAGGCTGGCATGCGCGTCGGTACTGCGAGTCTCGATCGAGGCTTCTTCACGAGCAGGTGGGAGCGGGCAGCACCGAGCGAACGCGACTACATGCGAGCAATGGCGGTCGACGAGGACGGTCCGAGCCAGTCGGGCGAGGTCGCGCGCCGGATGGACAAGCGCATCAGCTCGGTTGGCCCGACGCGCGCTGGCTTGATTCATAAGGGCCTTGTGTACTCGCCGGAGCACGGGCTGATCGCGTTCACCGTCCCAGGAATGGCGGACTTCATCAATCGCCAGCCCGCGGGCTAAATCGCTCCGCTAATCCTGCCTCCACCACGGCGTCGATCGTCGTCCGGAAGCAGGGGACCAGACGGGCGGCCCGGCGGACCGTGATCGCTCTGTAGCCACGCTCGTAGGCGCTCTGCACCTCGGAAGCTCGAGCTAATAGAAGCGCTGAGCGAGGTCGAAGCACCGCCTCGACAGCGCCAGAACGCCTCCTGATACAGCGGCGGCGTATAACGGCTCCATGAGTCTTGCCCTGGTGGAATTGTGTCGTGACTGCGACGACGACCTCGAGCACTGTCACGGGACCGTCTTTCGTCACGAAGACGGCTCGTTCGAGTGCCTCGCGGACCCCGACTGCTACGCGCCTCTGGAGGCGCATTTCTCCTCCCTCACCTGTGCGGAGGCGGACTTCTGCGGCGAAACGGGCCTGAGATCAAATTCGTACCCCGGCTGACGAGGGCAGAGCGCCGGACGCTCGCGCTCCACGAGGCCATCGCCGCGAAGCTGGGCACCGATCCGGACGGCGTGATTCGCCGTGCGCGCGAGAACCTCCGAGTCATCCGAGAGGCGGACCGGAATGGCCACGGTTGCGAGCGAGAAATCGCGAACCCGGAGCTTCCTGCGGACATCTAATGAGTGTGAACGACGAGGTCGGGGCGGAGGACGTGCAGTGCTGGCGGCTCGCTGCCATCGGTGACGGCCAGGCGTTCGGCGAGCTCTACGGCCGCCACTGCGATCGCCTCTTCAATTACGCATTGCGGCGGTCCGGATCCTGGGACCAGGCGCAAGACGTCCTGTCGCTCACCTTCCTCGAGCTCTGGTGGCGGCGCGGAGAGTTGCACTTCGACGACGACGCCTCGCTCGTCGCGTGTCTCTTCGGGATCACCACGAATGTCCTCCGCAACCAGTACCGGGCGCAACGCCGACATGGCGAGGCGCTCGCTCGGCTGCGCGCACAGTCGCTGGAGCCCGACCTCGCCGATCACATCGCCGATCGCCTCGATGCCGAGAACCAGGCAAGCCGACTACTGGCCTCGACTGAGCGGCTTCCTCGAAAGGAACGCGAAGCCCTCACGCTCGTCGCGTGGGCCGGGCTCGACTACGCCCAGGCGGCCGAGGCTCTCCGGGTCCCGATCGGAACGGTCAAGTCCCGCGTGGCTCGCGCTCGTCGACGTCTGCGCCAGTCGTCAAAGAGCGACGGAAGAGCCGGCAGCGGCGCGCCTATTGAGGTGACCCCTCTTGGAAGTCCGGAGGTACTCCCATGATCGAAGACTCTGACCTGCGCTCGTGGCCCGTGCCGCGCAAGCGCCGTGACGCCGACGCGGCGCTGCTCTCCGAGCTCGCCCGTTCCTCAAGTGACGCCCGAAGCCGCGGACCTCGCAAGCTGCACCTGCCACGGCGAGTGCTCTTCATCGGAGGCATCGTCGGCGCCCTGCTCGCCGGCGGCGGGGTGGCGGCCGCGGTAGTAGCGCTCCAGCCACAGGCGCCCGCGGTCCGAGACGTCGCCCGCTGCTACAGCCAAGTGAGCACCGACTTCTCGTCCTCGTTCCCTGGCACCGAGGTGGCTGTTGCTGCCCCAGCCGGAAACACACAGCGCCCGGACGTACCCGCTCAGGTCATCTCGGCGTGCGGGGCTATCTGGCGAGTCGGGTTCCCTCCACACGGGGCGCCGGCGGCGACCGGCCAGAACAATCCCGTCCCGGCACTAGTGGCCTGCGTCCTGCCGTCAGGAGAGGCAGCAGTCTTTCCTGGCGACGCGTCGACTTGCTCCAAGCTCAACCTTCCCGACATGACAGCCAACGGAGCGGCGGCGCCTCAGAAAGCGCCCTGAGATCGGCGAATCCAGCGAGCTCCGCGTCGGCTCGGTCCGATGACAAGCTGGTCGTACAACGTCGCCGCTAGTTCCAGTTGGGGAAATCAGACGTCGGGAACCTGCGGAACGACGTATTACGACAGCTCCAGCACGTCTAGCGGATACAACGGCAGCGGCTACACAAACTTCAATACCTACGTTAGCCCGTATCTGTACGGGGGATAGGAGGTCGGCATGATGCGATTCTCACGCATCCGCGGCCGAACGGCTGCGGTAGTAGTTGGGGGCCTGCTCGCCGGATCTCTGGCTGGCGTAGGCATAAGCTCCGTTGCTGTTAGTGCGCTCCACGGTCCATCGACACATCGGACCTCGCTGCTGGCCACCAGCGCAGCGGCCTATCCCGTGAATCAGCTCGGAGAGTCGTACGGGTCCGCGATGGGAGTTTCCGAGCCGAGTCAAGGACCAGAACTGGTTGCGACGGTCGCGGACAATGGGGTGAGCGGTTACGTGCTCCAGTCGCAACTCACCGCAGCATCTGGGGGAAACGTCTAGACCCCGGCTGAGGCGATCGCCTGGGACAACAACGGCGCGTACGTCGCACACACGATTCCTGTGTACGCGTCGGACGGGACTACCGTCATCGGTAGCTTCACCATCGAGCCCTCGGCGCCGCAGGCGAGCACTACAGGGTCCCAGACCTCGCACCCCTGAGCCAGGACCCGGTGTAGCCGGCCGCCAACTCAGTGCCAGCTGCCTTGAACGAGAGCCGGCGGCCTACGGTCGTCGGCTCTCGGTGCGCAGTCGTTCGGCTCGTTCGATAGGACGGCTATCGCGGCACGCCGTGAACCTTCTCAGGGCGTCGTCGCCGCCGTCCACCACCGCGTCGATCGTCGTCCCGTAGACGGGGACGAGACGCTCGGCCCGGCGAAACGTGATCGCGCTCGCCACGCTCGTGGGCGCTCAGCGATGCGCACCTGAACTCGCCGGCGGTGAGCTGCTCGACCTTGAGCAGGGTCAGGCCGGCAGCGCGCCGGATGCTGGCGATTCCGAAAATGGAAGCGTAGAGGCGCCGAAAATGGGAGCGTAGACTCTCTGACCAGGAGCTTCGGTGGCTCCTCGCCTCTCAGCGACCAGATCGTCCCAACTCCACGAGGGTGGCCGACTGCGGCGTTGCGCTCGTAGCGCCTCGGGGCCTCCAAGTCACTGATTGCAAGACTACCTAGAACTGTGTAGTCTTGCGGGCATGAGCACCCTACGCATGCCAATCGCGGTGGCGTCCCGAAAGGGCATCTCTGGACTCACCGCTGAGGCGGAGGAGCACCGGGTCGTGCTCACCAGTCACGGGAGGCCGGTCGCTGTAGTCGATTCGGCCGAGCGTCTCGACGAGGAGATCCGCCTTGTGCGCGACGCCAGCCGGATTGTCGTCGAGTCGGCCGCCGAGGTCGCACTTGGCAGGAGTCCCCGGCTCTCGCTCGACGAGGTGTGCGGGAAGCTCGGCATCGACGTCGGTCGGGTTCGGGAACGCGCGGCCGCACTCAGGGCGTGATTCGCGGCCGACGCTTTCCGAACGATCAAGCCGAGGTCGTCTTCGCTGACCCGCTGATCGAGCAGCTGGAGTCGTTCCCCGAAGACGAGCAGGTCGACATCCTGGCCGAGATCGTTCGGCTGTGCGAGGACCCTTCAGGGAAGCACCCCCTGCACGCTCCTCTCGCGGGCTGGAACACGGTCGACGTGTTGGCGACCGAGTATCGAGTCGTCTACAAGGCGACCGAGCACGATGGCGTCGGGCTCATCGAGGTCCTCTGTATCGGGCGCCGCAGAGGCGACGAGGTCTATGACATGGCGACCTCCATCTCGAACAGCGGACGTCTGAGTCCCGACGAGATCACCCAGTTCTGGGAAGCACTCGGGCTCCTCGATGTCGTCGTCGCATCGCTGAATCTCGACGAGTGGGATTACAAGCCCCGACCGGCGCCGGCCGGCCTCCAGCGGGCAGCGGTCGCCGCCGGGCTGCTTGACGCGGAAACGGCTTCCCTCCTCGGGAAGGATGAGATCGAGGCAGCGATGGAGGCCGGCTGGGGACCGAGCGGTCCGGATCCAGCGAAAGCGCTGTCGGCCGCCGTGGCGCGCGCCAAGGGAAGCGCGAACTTCTCCGACCGAAAGCTCCTCGAGGTACGCGCCTCGAACCGATGCGGGGCGATCATGCCGCGAGCAATGACCGCGTGCATCCGCGCGGATGGGCACCACGGTCCCCATCGCGCTACTTGATCATGCCCCGACTGACGAGCGCAGAACGCCGGACGCTCGCGCTCCACGAGGCGGTCGACCCACATCTCGTGTCCCTGCTCAAGGCTCGCCGCAGCACTCAACGTGCCGAACGGCTGGCTGCCGAGGAGCTGTGGGCGGCTTTGCACCAGAAGTCCTCCCGAGGGGCGATTTCTGGTGCAGTAGCTGGGCTTTTGGTGCAGCGAAGGGGCCCGGCGGAAAGTCCCAGGTCAGGGAGTTTATGCAAGGTGGCTGAATAGCAGCCGGTGGGTTACGGGACGACCGCCGTTCGTCCCGTGGATGGGCGATACGTCCCTGCACCGAAATCACGGCTCCGCGCCGTTTGTGAGTACAAGCGGCGATTCCGCACTAGAACGCCAGCCGCAAAGGTACGTTCCCTCTCTAGTGACCAACATCAAAGGGATCTTCAAGAGCGAACGAGCGCTGCGCATATCGGTGCGGGTAAAGCACTGGTGCTTCTATGACGAGGCAGGATTCCCTCGCTACCGAGTTTTACGGCGCGCCCTCGGGAATGGTAGCGACCAACTCTCGCGACCTCGGGCATCGGTTGTGATCGCAGTGCTCTTCGCCGTCGTCTCGGTGTTGTGGGTTGACCAAACCTCGCCGACAATTCTTATTCAGGGAGTGCGTGTCCCGACCGCGCCAGCAACAGCGACGCTCTTGTTGGCCGTCGTGGTCGGTTCTCTGATTGGGGCGTTGGTCGGTTACGGCCTTCCGTGGTGCATATCAATCACACGCAACCTTCGGCGTTACCGAATCGACCGAGATCGTGACTGGACGCCGACGGGACACATGAGCGGCAACGCCGTCCAGTTCTGCCTAACGCGAGAAGCGGATGCCATGCCAGACCCATTCACCAAGCACGGACGGATGGAGTGCATTATCTGCGCTCCCGACGGATCGATCCATGTTGTAGAGGACAACGAGATGTCCACTCGGGATGACAATGTCGTCCTCGCCTCTTGGTTTACCGATGCACCCGGAATCGAACCGCTTAAAGGGATGTACGAGGTTCGGTGGTACGGGTCGAAGAAACGTGGGAAGTTTCACGAGATCACGCGCGGAACGTACGACCTCCAGGGCGCCAGTGGCCAACACGTTGCAAGTTTGGATGCGCTGCTATGACCGGATCATCACGCCGGAATCTCGGCGAGACCAAATCGCGGCATCTCCGGCCCGATCTCGCGGATGCAGGCAATCAGCACGCACAGGTTGTGTGCGATGACCTTGCACAGCACCTCGTTCATCTGTCCAACGTCGGACTTGGAGCGGAGGCTGTCGCCAAACTTCGCCTTGATCATGCTGAACGTCGTTTCGACGTTCGACCGCTGGTGATAGCGGGCGAGGAACGTGTCTCGCTGGTAGCTGAGCAGGTGGTACATCTTGATCCACGCCGTTGCCCACGGAAGCGGCTGGTGCGCAGCGATGCCAGGAACGGCGGGCGTGCCCTTGAAGGGGATGAACGGCGTACCGCTTAGCAGGCGGGGGCTCTATCCAGTTGAGCTACGTGCGCAGTTGGAGGGGTCCCGGGGGGGTCAGGTCATCAAACTTGGCCCCTCGTGGCATCATCTAGGGGATATCCGGACTCTTGGGGGGATATCTCTCGCCAATCTGTGCATGACCGGGGAACTACCTGCGCAGTTCTGTGGGTAGCGGTAACGCGCTCGCGGCCGACAGGCTGGGATTTCGCCCCAGGGTGCTGGGCGCGCGAGGATGCACACGCCCCAAGCGCGAGCGACTCGCGTTGCGTTATATCGAGCCGATCGGTCATTCAGGGGACAGCGAGGAAACGTGCGCCCCGCCATCGGCGGTGGCCTAGTTTCGGGCCAATGACCACGGAGAGTGGTTGCCACACGTGGTCTACAGGGCACGCAGGGGAACTTCATGACACTCTTTCGAACTTGCTCTCGGTACACTTTGAGTCTGTAGGATTAGCTAATCCAGTTGTACTGGCCTTGACCAGGCGTTTTATTATTTCATTTCATTTCAGTAGGAGCCACGAGCGAAGCGCTAGCGGCGCGGAGGCGAGCGGTATGAGCATGCAAAGGCAGCGCCCAACAGGATTGGCGACCGATGCTCAGCGCGCCGCGCAGGACCTCTGGAAGCTGCTCCACGGCATCATCTCTGATCTCGCTCAAGCGTACAAGCATCGACACCGCACTCCGACTCACGTCGCGCCAGTGCCGCCGGTTGCTACAATTTCCCAGACTGGAACCGTCAATCATCGCTTCAAGATGGATGATCCCGATTGGGAAGAGTTTGTGGATACTCTCTCGGATGCATCGCATCGAGCCGATCTCGAAAAGCAGTTTTCACGCCGCGATCTGTTTAAATAGGCGGCGTGTTCAATCGTCCGGTGCCGCTGTCGGACGATCACAACCTCGCTGCGTTTCGCTGCAGAGAGCCCGAGTTGGCGCACTGGCTGACAACTCGGGCAATGGCGAATCAGCGGAGTGGCGCATCGAGAACGTTTGTCATCCTCGACGACGCTTCGGCGGTCGTTGGGTACTACTCCCTTTCTGCGGGGTCGGTGGAGCGGTGCGATGTCCACTGAGACATTCGGCATGGACTGCCCGACCCTGTACCAGTGATCCTGCTTGGGCGCCTCGCAAGGCACGACGATGAGGCGCTGAGGGGAATGGGCGACGCGTTGCTATTCGACGCTCGATTCCGCTCTGCATTTCTGGGGACGGAACACGTCGGCGCCTGCGCAATCGCCGTAGAGGCGAAATCAGAGCGGGTCGCGGGCTGGTACTGGGACCGTGGATTCCGACGCTCCCGGACTGATCCGCTGTTGCTGACGCTTGCCTTGGTAGCGATTCGAGCGAACGCGTCTCAGTCAGACCGTGAATACTGGCTCGGGCCGGAGATAGCGGCAGAGGCTGACATACCCGCTAAGTAGAGCGGCCAGCATGAACAGGCCGTCTATCGAGCGCGATGGGCTGGGGGTGGCCGGGCTGAAACTAGGCCGCGACCTGCGACTTTTGGTGCAGCCTGCCGACTTTTGGTGCAGGCGGGGGTTGTGGTGCAAAGCCGCTGTGGGCCGATACGGGCTACGTATTCACCGACGAGATTGGGCATCCATGGCACCCCGAGCGCCTCGGGGACCGGTTCGTCGCCCTGGCGAAGGCAGCCGGGTTGCGCCGGCTCACCGTGCATGGACTCCGCCACACGGCCGCCTCGATCATGCTCTCGCAGGGCATGGACCCAGCGGTCGTCGCAGCGATTCTCGGGCATAGCACGCCGACGATCACGATGACGATCTTTCGGCACCTGTTCGAGGGTGAGACCGCCCGGGCGAGCACGATGATGACCCGCTTGCTCCGCGGCCACGCCGGGGAGAACTCGAGATAGGAGACGAGGGCGATGATCGCTACGACCAGCGCTGCTCCCGCAAGCGCCAGAATGGCGATCTGGATGCGCCGAGACACTGTGCCGCGTTGCTGCGCCAGTTTCGATTCGACCTCCATTGCCCCGGCGAGCCGCTCGATACCATCGGCCATGTCGACGACCGCCCGCTGAGCATCAGCCTCCATTCGGGCCTTTGTTGCGGCGACCTCGACGGCTGCGCGCATCGACTCCATCGCGGATCTGTCCGGCTGACGGTCCTGCGCCACGGAGTTGGCACCAGCCAGGAGGTAGCGCTTCGCCTCGTGGACGTCAAAGAGGGGCTCGACTACGACCTTCCGCCGTCGACGGGCCCGCTCCGCGGCGTCCTTGCTGGAGTCCGTCACGTCTTCGCTTGACGCATCGTCGTCATCCATCGTCACGATGCCCCGCTCGGGCGCGCCGAGAGTCGCCACGCAGCAGCGCACCAAGCAGGTCCACCGCAGCGCGCTGCTCCGCTTGGCCAACGGGCCGATCGATCGCGACCGCCACCACGGTGTCCCCGTCCGGACCGACGACCATCGTCCGCACATGCCACCCGAGGTGGCGTCCAGCGACGACCGCCGCCTTTCTCCAACGCGCCGCATCGTCAGCGTCGACAGCAAAGGCACGCACCTGGCCGCGTCCCGGAACGCCGGCACGAGCGTATCGGCGAGGCGCTCGATCCTCACCCTCTCCAGGCTCTCGACCCGTCCCACGAAGTCCCACGAATTGTCAAGTCCCGGTACCCGCTTGACACGGCGTGGAAAGCATGAACCGGAACTTCACACGAAGTCCCACGAAGCCTCCGTGACAAGACCGTGACAAGTGGGCCCTTCGACCCGCACAACGAATCAGGCAATGTGGCGCTGACAAGGGATTTCGCGGTGGAGGCGATGGGGCTCGAACCCACGACCTCTTGACTGCCAGTCAAGTGCTCTTCCAGCTGAGCTACGCCCCCGCAGGAGCTAGGAGCATACCAGCCGACCCCGACCGCCTCTTCGACGCCCGTCGCTGGTGCCAGCCCTCCGAGGCGTGCAGGCAGGTCGGTAACCTGTGGTCTGTGAGCGACGGATACGACTTCTCCGAGGTAGAGGCACGCTGGCAACAGCGCTGGGCCGAGTGGGGCACCTACGAGGTCGACAATGACGACCCGCGTCCCCCCTACTACGTGCTCTGCATGTACCCCTATCCGAGCGGCCCGGCCCACCAGGGTCACATCCGCAACTACACCCTCGGGGACGTCCTCGTCCGCTACCGCACCATGCAGGGCTACTCCGTGCTCTCTCCCTTCGGCTTCGACTCCTTCGGGCTGCCCGCGGAGAACGCTGCCATCAAGGGCGGCGTGCCCCCTCGCGAGTACACCGAGGCGCGCATCGCCGAGCTGAAGGCGAGCGTCCAGCGCCTCGGGGCGGCCTACGACTGGCGGCGCGAGATCCGCAGCCACGACCCGGACTACATGCGCTTCAACCAGGTCATCTTCACGCGGCTTCTCGAGGCCGGCCTCGCCTATCGCGCCGAGGCGCCCGTGAACTGGTGTCCGGGGTGCCACACGGTGCTCGCCAACGAGCAGGTACTGCCCGACGGGACGTGCGAGCGCTCGGGCGACGTCGTGGAGCGACGCAATCTCGAGCAGTGGTTCCTCAAGATCACGGACTACGCCGACGAGCTCCTCTACGCGCTCGACGACCTCGACTGGCCGGAGCGGGTGAAGACCATGCAGCGGCACTGGATCGGCCGCTCTGAGGGAGCCCGGATCAGCCTCTCGGTCGTGGACGAGGGCGGCGTCGCGCTGGAGGCGGGCTCTGGGGAGCAGCTCGGAATCGAGGTCTATACGACTCGGCCCGATACCGGTTTCGGTATGACCTACGTCGTGCTCGCCCCCGAGCACCCGCTCGTCGACGCCTGCACGACGAGCGATCATGCCGTCGAGGTCGACGAGCTGCGCGCGCGGGCCTCCGTGGAGTCCGACGTCGAGCGTCTCTCCACCGAGCGAGACCTCGACAAGCGTGGAGCCTTCACCGGCAGCTACTGCACGAATCCCTTCAACGGCCAGCTCGTCCCCATATATATTGCCGACTACGTCCTCGCCGGATACGGAACGGGCGCGATCATGGCAGTGCCTGCGGAGGACGCGCGCGACTACGAGTTCGCCCAGATCTACGGCCTGCCCATCGTGCGCACGGTAGCGCCGCCCGCGGAATTCGACGGCGGCGCATGGTCCGGCGAAGGCGTCAAGGTGAACAGCGGCTTCCTCGACGGTCTGGACGTCGCCGCGGCCAAGGCCCGGGCGATCCTCTGGCTGGAGGAGACCGGCGTCGGCATTCGCTCGGTGCAGTACCGGCTGCGGGACTGGCTCATCAGCCGCCAGCGCTACTGGGGCTGCCCGATCCCGGTCGTCTACTGCCCGGTCGACGGCATCGTCCCCGTCCCGGACGACCAGCTCCCCGTGCTGCTCCCCGACGACGTCGAGTTCCTGCCGACGGGCGAGTCGCCGCTTCGCTCCCATCCGGGCTTTCTCCACGCGACCTGCCCGCGCTGCGGCGGACCTGCGACGCGCGAGACGGACACGATGGACACCTTCGTCGACTCTTCCTGGTATTTCCTGCGCTTTTGCGACCCGTGGGACGAGACGCGACCCGTGAACCCGGATGCGGCCCGCCATTTCATGCCGGTCGACCAGTACATCGGCGGCATCACGCACGCGATCCTCCACCTGCTCTATGCGCGCTTCTACACCCGCGCCCTCGGCGATGTCGGACTCTCGCCCGCCGAGATCCGCGAGCCCTTCGCACAGTTGTTCACCCAGGGGATGATCCGCCTCGGCGGCCGGGCGATGTCGAAGTCGCGTGGCAACGTCGTCTCGCCCACCGCGTACTTCGCCTCGGTCGGCGCCGACGCCCTGCGCATGTACCACCTCTTCGTCGGGCCACCGGTCGACGACATCGACTGGAACGAGCAGACGGACGAGATCATCGACGGCTGCTCGCGCTACTTACGGCGCGTCTGGCACCTCGCCACCGCGTCGGAGCCTGGCAGAGGCGAGGAGCCGGACGGTCCGGACGCCGAGCGGAGCGAAGCCCAGACGGGCAATCTCGAGCGACTGACGCACCAGACGATCGCCCAGGTGACCGCCGACCTCGAGCGTTACTCGTTCAACACCGCGGTGGCCGCCTGCATGAAGCTCACGAACGCGATTAGCGCCGCGACGAGGGCCGGCGGCCCGCGCGAGGTGGTCGACGAGGCCGTCGACGTGCTCGTGAGGCTTCTCGCGCCCTTCGCCCCGCACCTCACCGCCGAGGCGTGGGAACGCCGGCACGGCGGTCACGTCCACACCGAGCCCTGGCCGATCGCCGATCCGGCGATGCTGGCCGACGAGCGCGTCACTATGGTGATCCAGCTCGACGGCAAGCTCCGCGACCGTGTCGAGGTTGACGCCGGGATCGACGAGAGCGAAGCGGCGCGCATCGCTCTTGGCTCCGAGCGGATCCGCGAGCTGCTCGGCGACGCCGAGCCACGCCGGGTCGTCGCGAGGCCGCCGCGCCTCGTCAACATCGTGCGCTAGGGCGCGGTGGCGACCGACGGCGACCGGGGTTCCCGCCAAGCTCTGCTCGCCCGTGGTCGGCGACTCGAGGCCACGACGTTGTCCTGGAACGTCGCCGGCATCGTCGTGCTCGCGTTCGCCGCGGTCCGAGCGCGCTCGGTCGCCCTCGCCGGATTCGGCCTGGACAGCCTCATCGAGATCGGGGCGTCCACGGTGGTGCTCTGGGAGCTGGCCGACACCGGCCTCGAGCGTCGGCGCCGGGCCCTGCGGATCATCGGGGTGGGATTCGCGGCCCTCGCCGTCTACCTAGCAGTGCAGAGCACGGTCGTCCTCGTCCTCGGGTACCGCCCACACCACAGCGTGCTCGGAATCGCTTGGACCGCGGCGAGCGCGGCGGTCATGTTTGCCCTCGCTGCCGGCAAGGCCAAGACGGGCGCGGCGTTGGACAATCCGGTGCTGCGCACCGAGGGCCGGGTCACGACGATCGACGCGGTCCTTGCCACTGCCGTCCTGCTCGGCCTGGTCCTCAACGCCGCGCTCGGCTGGTGGTGGGCCGACCCGGCTGCCGGCTACGTCCTCGTCTACTACGGCGCCCGGGAAGCCCACACTGTGTTCTCCCACCGACCATGCTCTCCTACTGACCGAGCTCTCCCACTGATCGATCGCGTCCGCGTCTGTCGCCGTTCTCGCTGAGCCGGCGCGTCTGACCTCCGCTTGCTGCTCGTCGGCGGCCCTGTCAGCGAGCGGCGGGCTCCAGCCCGAGCAGCTGCTCGATCCCGGCATCTGCGATCTCGAGCAGCGATGACAGCCGGACATCCGCGATGCCGAAACGCGGGTCGGTGGCAAAGCGCGCATCGGGCACCGCGATGACGCGCATTCGCGCCGCCTTGGCGGCGATGCACCCGTTGAGAGAGTCCTCGAGCACGACGCACTCGAGCGGGTCGACGCCGAGGGCCGCGGCGGTACGCAGGAAGATCGCCGGATGCGGCTTGCCGAGGCGGTCGTCGACCGCCGAGCTGACGACGGAGAAGCGATCGGCGAGCCCGAAACGCTTGAGCACTGCGTCGATAATGGGCGGTGTCGAGCCCGACGCGAGCGCCGTGACGAGGCCGTGGGCGGCGAAGAAGTCGATCGCCTCGACGGCCCCGGGGAGCAGTTCGGCCTTGTCCCAGATCGCATGGACGATCCCGTCGACGATCCTCGAGATCAGCTCGGCGTCGTCCGGGCCGTCCCAGCCGAGCCTCGATCGGAAGAACGCGACGACCTCGTCGACGCGCATCCCCATCGTCAGCCCCAGCCCGAGCAAGGGCGCTATGTCGACGCCGATCGCTGCGAAGACGTCCACCTCGACGTCGCGCCAGAACGGCTCCGAGTCGACGAGCAGGCCGTCCATGTCGAAGATCGCCGCGCGGGCGGGCGGGTAGTGACCTATCGGTGCCGCAGTCACTGCGTTGCCTCCACTAGTTCTCGGCCCCCACTACGTGACTGTCCCCACTACTGGGCCTCACCGCGCAAGTACCGCTCGAGCTCGGCCGCGATCTCGTCTCCCGACGGTATGTCGGCGCCTCCGGGCACCTCGAGCTCGTCGCCCTCGTCGACCTGCTCCTCGAGCCGGCGCACCATGGCGAGGTGCTCGGCCGACTGCGAGATCAGGTCGTCGACACGCAGCCGTCCCGCCTCAGCGCTCTCGCGCAGCTCCTCGGAGTCGATGACGAGACCGGAGACCGCCGCCAGCCCCTCGATCAAGGCGAGCGCGGCCGGCGCGAAGGCCATGCCGGCGACGTAATGGGGCACCCGGGCCCAGAGGCCCACCGAAGCGATGCCCGCCCCGGCGCAGTCCGCGCCGATAACGTCGCCGATGCCGGTGGGAACCTCGATCGCTCCGGGGATGAAGCCGATCTGGTGGGCGAGCTCCGCGTCGGACGCCGTCGAGGCGAGCCGGACGAGGCGCGTGTGGGGCGTCGCCGTCGGGAAGCCACCCAAGCCGACGACGAGGCGGACGTCGAGCTCGAGGGCGAGCTCGGTGACCGCGCTCGAGAACGTCCGCCAGCGATAGTCGGGCTCCGGGCCGACGAGCAGAGCGACACCGGAGCCGAGCCGGTCCGCCCCGACGAGCAGCTGCGGCTCGGGCCAGGTGATCTCGCCGCGCACACCGTCGTCGATGCGCATCCTCGGTCGCCGCGCGCGCTGGTCCACGAGATCCTCGGCGGAGAAGGTCGCGTAGGGCTCGGTTTCGATCTGCTCGAGCAGCGCGCTCGTCGCGGTCGCCGCTGCGAAGCCGGCGTCGATCCAGCCGTCGAGCGCGACCACGAGCACGGGGCGCTCCGGACGGACGGCATCGTGGCGCTCGACGAGAGGCATGGCGCGAAGGCTAACGGCTGTCAGAGAGCGAGCGTCACGCCGCCGTCGACCACGACGGCGGCGCCGTTCATGTAGCCGGCCTGTGCCGAGCACATGAAGGCCACGACGGCGCCGAAGTCGGCCGGGTCGCCCATCGGACCGCTGCCGCGGCCGAGCTCGAGCATCCGATCGGTCGCATGCGAGCCCGGGCACGCCAAGTTGAGGGTCACCCCGCTCCCGACGAGGTCGAGAGCCGCCGTCTTGGCCCAGGCCCACAGCCCGGCGCGCGCGAGGTTCGACAGCGCGAGGCTCGGGACCGGCTGCACAACGGAGTAGGAGGTGATGCAGCAGATCCGGCCCCATCCCGCGCTTCGCATGTGCGGGAGCGCCGATCGCAC
>JAODBO010000085.1 GCA_025464005.1 Acidimicrobiaceae bacterium
GTAGGGGGAATTGGTGATGCGACGCAGGAACAGATAGACGGCGCCAGCGAGCAGGATCGCCACGATGCCGTAGCCCAGCTGGTAGCCACCGGACTGCGTATTGATCTCCCCGCCGAGCGGCGACGGCACGAGCGACAGGCCGGCGGCGCCGTTGAGGAACGGCCGGTAGTTGGTGACGAGCAAGTTGAACATGACCGCGGTGACGAGCAGTCCGATCGCGGCGAAGTCGCCACGTAGGCGCTTGCCGACGAGGGAGGCGAAAGGCAGCGCGAGCAGACCCCCGACGATCGCCGCGCCGATCCATGGGACCGGCCACGGCAGGCCGAGACCACCGATGTAGCTCTGGAAGCCGCCGTTGGCCGACTGGTTGGGCAGCGCGAGCACGCCGGCCGTGTAGGCGCCGGCGGCCTGGAAGATGATGAAGCCGAAGTTCGTGACGCCGGCGATGCCGAATTGCTGGCTGAGACCGAGACAGGCAATCGCGTCGACGCCGCCGTAGACGAGGATCGTCGTGAGGTAGTAGAGCATCGAAGCTCCTCAGGCCCTTGCGCCGAGCAGGCCGGTCGGTCGTACGGCGAGCATCGTCAGCAGGATCACGAAGGCGATCACGTCCTTGTAGTCCGGCTGGATGAAGGCGGCGCTGACCTCTGTGGCCATGCCGATGACGAGTGCCCCGAGCATCGCGCCGTAGGGCTCGCCGGGGCCTCCGAGGAAGACCGCGGCGAGAATGAGGACGAGGAAGATGTCCGTGCTCGTCGCGCCGAAAGTACCGGCGTTCATACCGAAGACCGCGCCGGCGAGCCCGCACAGGGCTCCGGTGATGACCCACGTCACGGTGACCACCCGGTCGGTGCGGATGCCGCAGTTGCGAGCCAGGTCACGGTTGGCCGCCGTCGCGCGCATCGCCTTTCCGAGGCGCGTGTAGCGGATGAGCACGTGCACGAGCCCCATCATCACGACGCTCAGCCCGATGATCGCGACTTCCGCGGCGCTAAGCGCGAACGAGCCGACGCGAAGCGTCGGGCCCTGGGCCATCGTGTAGGAGACGTTCGTCGGGCCGGCGATGGCCTGGGTGCCGAACTCGAGGATCAGCGTCATGCCGAGCGCGACGATCACGAGCGCGATCGGCGTGCTCTTCCTGCGTTGGAAAGGCGTGTAGACGACCCGGTTCAAGAAGACCGACAGGACCGAGCCGACGACCGCCGCGGCAAGGGCCGCTATCCATATGGTCACGCCGGCCTGGTTGACCGAGTAGGCGACGAACGCGGCCGCTGTCATCACCGCGCCATAGGCGAGGTTCAACACGTTCGTGACGGCGAACTGCAGGGTAAAACCGACCGACGCCAACGCGAGCACGGCGGAGGTGATCAGTCCGAAGGCGAGGGACGACACGAAGATGCTCAACGAAGGTTCGACCTTTCGTGCGGCGGTGGGCAGCCGGTGCACGGCAATGCCCAGCGAGCGGATCGGGGAGGGGGACCGATCACTCGGCTCCCCTCCCCGCTCCGGGTCGGCTGGGGCTCTGGGCTAGGAGACGGCCCGGAGCTGGGTAGTGGGGATATTGCCCGAAACGACGACCTGACCCGACGAGCCGTACTTGTCGATCTGGAAGATCCCGGTCGAGTCGTGGTAGCTGTCGAAGTTCGTCGGACCGCCGGGTCCCTCGTAGCGGATCTGCTTGCCCGCTTTCAGCGCCGCGGCGCCCGCGGCGAAGGTGTGCACCACCACAGCGCCCGGGACGCCGTCACCGATCTTGGTGATGAAGTTCCGGTAGACGCTCGGGCTCGTGCCCTTCGCCTCGATCATCGCGAGTGCGGCGAGGTTGATGCCGTCGTAGAGGTGGACGGCGCCCGGCGCGCTCAGGTAGGTGCTGAAGTTTCCGGTGTTTCCCACCTTGCCCTTCTCGGCCAGGATCGCCTTCGCGAAGCCTTGGTAGGCGGGCCCGCTCGTCTCGACGACGAGATTGTCGGCGGCGTAGTTGCTCGAGAGCGTGCTAGCCCCGACCGCCGCGGACACCGACTTGTACCAGTCGGGCGAGATGGTCGCCGACGTGCCGACGACCGGGATCACCTTCCCGCCGTTCTGCTGCTTGAGCTCGGTAAGGAAGGCTGCCTCCGTCGGACCGAGGGCCTCGGTGAAGATCACGTCGGGATGCGACGCGATGATCTTCGAAGCTTCGGTGCGGAAGGTGGTCGCCGACAGGTCGAGCGTCTCGTTGTCGACGAGCTTCAGGCCGGCCTTCTTCAGCGACTGGATGGCCGGCGTCACGAAGGTCTGCGAGCCGATGTCGTTGCCGAAGGCGAGCGCAACCCTCTTGTAGTGGTAGTCGTACTTCGCGATCGCCACCATCGCATAGGACTCGGCGAGGTCGGGCGGCACCAGACGGTAGAAGTACGGGAAGTGGGTGTGGTCGAACTCCGACTGCCCCGTCATCCCGAACATCACCGTCTTGTTGGAGTTGATGATCGGCACGACGGACGCCGCCTCGTCCGAGGTCAACCCGATGACGAGCGCGAGGTTGGACGTCGAGGCGTACATCTGGCGGACGGCCGGCACGGCGTCGGCGGGGTCGCCTCGGGTGTCGACGGCCTTGCACTTGAACTGGTGGCCGAGGACACCGCCGGCGCTGTTGATCGCGTTGGTCGCCCCGTCGCACGACACGAGATATGTCGGTCCAAGAGCCGCATCGATGCCGGTGAAGGGCGCGACGTCCGCCACGGTGAGAGTCGCCCCCGACCCGGACTTCGCCGTCACGTTGGCCGTGGCGGGGTTCGCGACCGCGAGCAGCGAGATCGCCGCTGCCGCCGACGCTGCAGCGAAGGGAACCCGGGCGCCTTTCAGCCGCGAGGTACTTCCCGGCACGGCGCCTCGGCGCCTGTCACCGGCGCTGCGTGATCGTTGCAGGTATTGGTGAATCATGGTCCCCCCTTGTCCACTATTGGCACTTGACTGATCGTTCCCGGGTGAGAACAGGTCGTCCCCCCCGAGACTGTCACCGAGAGCCGCCACCCGCGACTGTCGGTCTGCTGCCGCCGTGTGCGTTCTCGAGGCTAAAGCGTCGCGTTCTGCGGGGTAGGCGCGTGCCACGGCCAATCCGAGAGATCCACACCCTCTGCCTCTACCCGGTTGCGAATGGCGCCGACACCCTCGATCTCGACCTCGATCACGTCCCCCGGCTGGAGCCACACCGGCGGCGTGCGGGCGAACCCGACACCGCCGGGCGTTCCTGTCGCGATGACGTCTCCCGGACGCAAGGTCGTAAACGACGAGAGGTACTCGATCGCGCTGGGGATGCTCACGATCATCTGCGAGGTGCGCGCGGACTGCATCACTTCGCCGTTGAGGCGTGTCGTCAGCTGCACGTCGGTGACGTCGACCTCGTCCGTCGTCACGACCTCGGGCCCGATCGGCAGGGTCCCGTCGAAGTTCTTGCCCGGTGTCCACTGGGTGGCGGCACGCTGCCACTCCCGCGCCGATCCCTCGTTGATCACGACGAAACCCGCGATGGCGTCCCAGGCCTTGGCGGCGGCGATGTAACGACCACCGGCCCCGATCACGAGACCCAGCTCCCCTTCGTAGTCGAAGCGGTCCACGAGTGACGGCTTGACGAGATCCCCGAAAGGCGCCGTGACGGAATCGGCACCGCGCACGAAGCATTCGGGCCACGTCGGCGCCTTGCGGCCGCCTTCGAGAGCGTGCTCCAGATAGTTGACGCCGAGACAGAGGATGCGTCGAGGGGCGGGAACCGCGGGACCGAAGTCCTGCTCGGCGTATTCCGTGCCATCCTGACCGGCGAGGGGCCGCAGCGCGTCGAGGGCCGCAGCGCCGTCTTCGAGCACCGCGTTCAGCGCGCTGTAGCGCGGCTCGCCCGTCGCCTTGGCTGCGTCGACGTAGCCGGACCGGCCCCGAACGTGCAGACGTAGCCCCTCCGCGGTGGAAATGGTGGCCAGACGCATCCGGCAGCTCCTCTCTCGGTGTACGACCCTCGCCACGACTTCACGAGAACAGCCTCGCCGCCGCCGTGGCCATCTGTCACCGGCCGGGACCCACCCCGATCGGCTTTCGGCTCCACTAGCCAACCAACCGCTGGTTGGTTGAGCACTTGGTCGCTTTTATCGGAATTGGTCGGAGTGTAACGGTGAGCAAGACGTGCGTCAATGACGGGGACCGGTCGGTCGTCCGCGTCGATTTCGACGAATTGGTAGCATTGGTAGGAAGCGGACGGACCGAGCTTGAGAGGACCGCGGATGATCGAGCGGGAAGCGGCAGTGGTGCTACGAGCGCACGACCTCGCCCGGCTGATCATCGACCGGTGCTCCGCTACGGGAGCCGCGGCGAGCTCCCGGCTCCCGACCGAGCGCCAGCTGGCGTCGGAGCTCGACGTGACGCGCACCGCTGTGCGCAACGCCCTCGGTCTACTGGAGGCGGAGGGCCGAATCTCGCGGGAGGTGGGCCGCGGCACCTTCCTGCTCGCCGACGACGCCACCGATGTCTCGACCATGCTCGCCCCCGATCCCGGCTCGGAGCATCCCGACGACGTCGGTCCGGCGCACGTCATGGCGGCGAGGCGATTGATCGAGCCCCGCCTGATCCCGCTCGTCGTCTCGTGGGCGACCGAGCGCGACTTCCAGGAGATGGACCGCTGTCTCGCCGGCGGCGAGGGGGCCGACACGAGCGACGAGTTCGAGGCGTGGGACCTGGCTCTCCACAGGGCGATCGTGCTCGCCAGCCACAACCAGCTCGTGATCCGCATGTACGGAGCCGTCGAGATCGCGAGACAGGGAAAGATCTGGGGAAACCTCAAGCGTCGTAGCGACTCCGTGCCGCGCCGTGCAGCAAGGCGCCGCGAACACGGGGACCTCGTAGCGGCGCTGCGAGCACGGGACATCGACGCGGCCGT
This sequence comes from Acidimicrobiaceae bacterium, assembly GCA_025464005.1. Classification (GTDB taxonomy): domain Bacteria; phylum Actinomycetota; class Acidimicrobiia; order Acidimicrobiales; family Bog-793; genus RYN-46. The sequence continues at coordinate 4,901 of JAODBO010000085.1, forward strand.
GCTCGCCATGGAGGACCACCTCGACCAAGTAGAGGCCACCCTTCTCGGTCGCGTCGACGCGACAGCTCCGGAGGCGTCGTCGATGTAGTCGTAGCCCGCAGCTGACCGGGTCCCTCCCTCGGAGTCCCTCCAGCGTGGTGCGTTAGGCTCGCCACCGGCTCGAAGGATCGGAGGAAGCGTGGAACGACGAGAGCTGCCCGATCCCACGCTTCGACCGAGATCCGCGGCCCAGCACGTCGGCGAGCGGGAGACCGACGGGCACCGAGTCGCTCCTGCGTTGCAGCGCTCGGGTCCCCTAGCGAGCATCGCGGCGCTGCAACGACTCGCGGGAAACCGGGCGGTGAGCGCTCTCGTCTCGAACGGGCGCAGCGCACGCGACGACGGCGGGCGAGGCCCAGCCCGTCCCGCTCCCGTCCAGCGCGAGGGCACGACGCCCACCGCGACGGCGGACGCCCCGGTCACAGATGCAGCGAGACCCACGACCGCGCCCGTGAGCGCTTCGGCGCCCGGAGCGCCCATGCCGGCGCCGGCAGCTCCGGGGAGCGTCTACAAACTGACGACCCCCGAGCGATCGCTCATGGTGGAGGCGGGCGGCACCTGGAAGAAGGTGAAGGGCAAGTACCTCGGATCGGGTGGGTCGAACGAGGCCATGAAGCGCATCGTCGACTACCGCAAGACCTACGTCGACGGCTTGCTCGAGAAGATGAAGTCGACCCACGGCGTCGGGGCGCGGGCTGTCGGCAGCACCGCCCTCTCCTCCGATTACGACGTGACCTTCCTCGGACCGATGGCCGCCGCCGCGGCGGCGGTGGTCCAGTTCAACCGCGAGTTCGGGGAGGACTGGAAGAGCGAGTCGGGCACGGTGTTCGACACGAACGTCTACGCGGAGGACTTCCTCGGAGGAAAGCCGGCCGGCGCCGTGCGCGAGGACGACCCGACGAAGATGACGGCGACGGGCGCGGTCGACGACGCCGTGATCCAGGATGCGAACGCGCTCGTCAAGGCTCGCAAGAACATGTCCAAGCCCAGCTGGGCGATGTTCGTCAACCGGGTCGTGTTCGCGCTGCCGCTCACCCAGCAAGCGCATGCTCGCAAGCAGTTCGACACCGCGGACGCGACCTACCGCACGACCTATGTCGGGAGCCTCATCGCACGGCTGAGCCCGGAGAAGGTTGCGACGATGCGCAGGGCGGGCAAGTCGGACCCGCAGATCGTAGAGGAGCTCGAGACGGGTGCCGAGGGCGTCGAGGCCGCGAATCGAGAGTACGAGGCACAGCTGCTCTCGGTGGGTGAGCTGGAGCAGGAGCGCGATGCGCTCGCGACGGCTTCGCACGGACCGCCGACGCGAGAGCGATGGACCGAGCTCACGCTCGAGATCCGCAAGGCCAAGAGCAAGGCGATGCTGTTCGCCAATGAGCCGTACTTCTCGGCGGGGACGCTCTACCACGTGGTCGGCAACATGCAAGGCGCCTGGGGTGTCAAGCTCGGCGTGCCCGAGTACTTCCAGTCGGCCAACGAGAACTTCGGCGACTTCAAGAAGGAGATCGGACACCACGGCGGTGGAGACGCCACGGGAGTCGAATTCCGTCACTTCGCCGTCGCGAGCTCGAAGTACGCCTACCGCTTCTTCGACGCAGCGACGAAGCTGAAGCAGTCGGGGATCGAGATCGATCAGCCGGTCGAGAGCCTGCGGGACTCAGAGGGTCGCCTGCTCGCCATCCGTCAGGGCGAGGCGCTCGGCCTCGACGCCAAGCGGATCGACGAGCGTGCGATCGGGGCCGCGCGCGACGACGCGGGAAAGCTCCGCCTGAAGGATGCGACAGGCAAGGCAACCGGCACAGAAGTAGCGACGGGGACCGACTACCGCGAGGCCGCCGTGGCCGACAAGGACGAGGACGCGAGGACCTACGTCGCGGAAATGGGCGTGAGCTCGATCTCGGAGCTCGACCGGAAGCTGACCAATGTCAGCATCGAGGTCAACGTCGCCGCGCGCAAGGCCGGCCAGGAGCGATCGACGTAGTGATCGCCGGCGATCTCGACAAAGAGGGCTGGACGGCGCTGCTTCGCAGCGACGCTGCAGCCTTCAACGCCGAGAGGGAGGCGACCGGGCGCAAGCGGCTCGACCTCAGCGGAGCCGACCTGGCAGGGCTCGATCTCGCCGAAGCCGACCTCGGCTCTTGCGATCTGACCGGAGCGGATCTCTCGGGCTCGGTCGTCGCGGCGCTCTCGATGGCGACGTCGCGCCTAGAGGGAGTGTCGAGCGAAGGTCTCGAGATCCTCGGCGACAGCGAGCCGACCGAGCTGCTCCTGCTGCTGTGGCGGGACGTGGCGGCGTTCAACCGACGCCGGGAGAGCGGCCGCGCCCCACTGCTCATCTCCGCCGACCTGTCCGGTGCGGACCTCTCTGCCGCGGATCTGCGCGGGGTGCGGCTCTCTGCGGCGCGCCTCGACGGAGCGCGACTTGCCGGCGCTCGCCTCGAGGGCACCGTTTTCTCGCGCGCCTCGATGCGCTCGGTTCTGCTCGGCGGCGCCGAGCTCGATCGGGTCGAGCTCGACGCGGCCGACCTCACGGGCGCAGAGCTGACGGGTGCCGCGTTCGACTACTGCACGCTGAACGCGGCGCGTCTCGACGCGGCGCGTCTCGACGATGCCCGGCTCAACGCGTCGATGCTCATCGACGTGTCGGCGATCGAGGCCGACCTCACCGGGTCGACCGTCGTCGACTGCACGTGGAGCGGTGCCGATCTCTCCGGTGCCCACCTCGATCGTGGGCACTGGAACGGCTGCAGCTTCACGACCGGATCGCTCCGCCGTGCCACCCTCGTCGGAGCGACGCTCGAGGAGTGCGCGTTCTCGTGGGTCGACGTCGACGGAGCAGACTTCCGGGGGACGTCACGCCCGGGCACGGTCTTCTCCGACCTCGTGCACGAGGACACCGCCAGCTTCTGAGGCCGGATCAGGCGCTCCGTATCAAGCGCTCAGTTTCGCCCCGAAGTCGCGCGACGCGACGTGGCACGACACCACGTGACCGTCGCCCGTGCCGAGCAGGACGGGTGCGATCTCCCGGCAGATCGGCTCGACGAGCGGACAGCGCGGGCTGTAAGGACAGCCTTGCGCGGGCTCGACGAAGACCGAATGCGCAGTGGGTGCCGAGGAATCACGCCGTGCCTCCTCGACCTCCGGATCGGGGACGGGGACCGCGTCCGCGAGTGCGCGAGTATAGGGATGGAGCGGCGAGTCGAGCACCTGGTCGAAGCGCCCCGCCTCGACGACGAGACCGAGGTACATCACGGCGATGTCGTCGCTGATATGGCGCACCATGCTGAGGTCGTGGCTGATGAACAGGTAGGAAAGCCCGAGCTCATCCTGGATCCGGACGAGGAGGTTCATGATCTCGGCGCGCACCGACACGTCGAGAGCGGAGGTCGGCTCGTCGAGGACAAGCACCTGGGGCTCGGCTGCGAGCGCCCGAGCGATGGCGACCCGCTGCGCCTGACCGCCGGAGAGCTCATGCGGGTAACGGTCGGCGAATCGCCTGCCGAGCGCGACCATGTCGAGCAGCTCGGCGACTCGGGCGTCTCGGCGCTCGACGTGGAGGCCGTGCACCTGCAGCACCTCGGCGAGCGCCTGCTCCACGCGAAGGCGCGGGTCGAGCGAGGAGAACGGGTCTTGGAAGACCAGTTGAATCCGCCGCGCGAGGGCTCGCCGGTCGACCTTCGGCCCGACGTCGACCGGCTGCCCGCCGATCTCGACCGAGCCCGACGTGGGTGGCTCGAGCCCGACGAGAAGCCGAGCAAGCGTGGACTTCCCGCAGCCGCTCTCCCCGACGATCCCGTAGGTCTCCCCGGCGCGCACGTCGAGCGACACGCCGCGCAGCGCCCGGACGGCGGGGCGGTTGCGCCCTCCGGGGTAGTGCTTCACGAGCTCGTGCGCACTGAGCGCCGGCTCGCCGCCGGACCCGCGCACCAGCGGTCCTGCCGCTTCCGGGGCTAGCTCTCCCACAGCTCGGGCTCCCTCCAGCAAGCGGCGACGCTGCCCGAGCCGCGGTCGATCAATCCGGGCTCCTCGACGGCGCAGCGCCCAATGGCGTACGGGCATCGAGCGCGAAATGGACAGCCGGGCGAGAGGTGCGCCGGGTCGGGTGGCGTGCCTCCGATCTGGTGCAGCGGCTTTCGGTGGCCGATCTCGGGCCCCGGCAAGGACGCGAGCAGTGCGGCGGTATAGGGATGGGTCGGGCGCGCGAACAGCTTGCGCGTCGGCGCCTGCTCGACCACGCGACCTGCGTACATGACGGCGACCCGGTCCACGAGCCGAGCCACGACGCCGAGGTCGTGCGTGACCCAGATGACCGCCATCGACGTCTCGGCCTGGAGGGCCGACACGAGGTCGAGGATCTGCTGCTGGATGGTGACGTCGAGCGCCGTCGTCGGCTCGTCGGCAATGAGAACCTTGGGCGACGTGGACAGGGCCATGGCGATCATCACGCGCTGGAGCATCCCGCCCGAAAGCTCGTGCGGGAACGACGACTCGATCCGCTCCGGCTGAGGTAGGCCGACCTGGCCGAGCACCTCGCGCGTGCGCGCGCGTGCCGCTTCGACCGGAACGCCGTGCGCGCGCAACGCCTCGACGATCTGGGTCCCGACGCGAAGCAGCGGGTTCAGCGAGCTCATCGGGTCCTGGTAGACCATGGCGACCTCACCGCCTCGCACGGCGCGCAGCCGCCGCTCGTCCGCGTGCATGAGGTCCTCGCCGTCGAGAAGCACCTGGCCGCCGAGGACGGCGAGCGGGCTCGGGAGCAACTGCAGCACCGAGAGCATCGTGAGCGTCTTGCCCGACCCGCTCTCGCCGACGACGCCGAGCTTCTCCCCCGACGCAACCTCGAGGTCCACCCCGCGCACGATCTCGTCTACGCCGTGGCGGTGCGCTATGCCGACACGAAGTCCACGGATTGACAACTCCGCCGCGCTCACCGCAGTGGCTCGCTCTCGCGGGCGACGATCTCGAAACTGTGCGGCGAGTCCGTGCCGGGCAGGCTCGAGATCTCCTGGCGGCCAGGGATGATCGCGCCGAGCACGCTCGTGTGAGTGGCACCCGTGCACGACGGCACCGTGGAGGGGAGCCCGTGGACCGTGAGAAAGCCGATGAGCGCGAAGACGACGGCTTCCTTGGCCGCTTCGGGGATGCCGAAGGCGTCGACCGCAACGAGGCTCACCCCGGGAAGGCGCCGCTCGATCTCGCTCATGAGCACGGGGTTGCGGGTCCCGCCACCGGAGACCACGAGCTCCTGGACACCCAGCTCCGCGACGGCGCCGGCGACCGTCTCCGCGGTCAACGCCGTGACCGTGGCGACGAGATCGTCGGGTGCGATCTCGCGAGACCCGAGTCGCTCGAGCAGATAGCCGAGATGAAAGTGCTCCTTGCCGGTCGACTTCGGCGGGGGCGACGAGTAGTAAGGGTCGTCGAGCAGGACGCTCAGGAGCGCTGCGTCGACCGAGCCGCGCTCCGCATGCCGGCCGTCGTGGTCGTGGTCCTCCGCTCCCTCCGAGAGCCAGCGGACCGCGGCGTCGATCAGCGCATTCGCGGGACCGATGTCGAACGCGAGGGGATCGGCGACGGGCCCGACGACGGTGACGTTGGCGATGCCTCCGAGGTTGAGCGCGCCCCGGACGGTGCTCGGGTGGGCCCCGAGCACGAGCACGTCGAGGAGGCTCGCGAGCGGCGCGCCGTGGCCGCCGGCTGCTATGTCCCGGATGCGAACGTCCGTGACGACAGTCGCTCCCGTGCGCTCGGCGATCCAGGCCCCCTGGCCGAGCTGCAGCGTGCCAAGGGCGTGCCCACCCTCGACCCAGTGGAAGACAGTCTGGCCGTGCGAGCAGACGACGTCGGCCGCGCCGTCGCAGCACTGATCGGCCAGCGCCGCGGCGACCTCCGCAAAGCTCTGGCCGATGAGCGTGTCGAGACGACACACCTGCTCGATGGTCGTCGGCGCAGGCGGGAGCACGGCCGCAACCGCGTCGCGGACCTCGCTGGGATAAGGCGCCGACACGTGCCCGAGCAGCTCGGCGACGGCGACACCGCCCTCGAGCGACATCTCGAGGGCGACCGCCTCGATCGCGTCGTATGAGGTTCCGGAGATCATGCCGATCACGCGCACGTGGTCACCTCGTCTTCGACCTTGGGTCGGCGGCGGCACGCAGGCCGTCGCCGAGGAAGTTGAAGCCGATCACGGCGATAATGATCGCAATCGACGGTCCCGCCAATGTCCACCACGCGGTGCTCGCGAGGCTGCTCGACTCGCTCACCATCTCGCCGAGCGACGCCGTCGGCGGGGGCGGACCGAGACCGAGGAAGCTCAGGCTCGCTTCCGCGAGGATCGCCCACGCCAGCGCGAGGCTCGTCTGGACGGCCACGGCGCCGGCCACGCTCGGCAGGATGTGCCGGAACAGCAGCCGACTTCGAGAGAAACCGAGCACACGGCCCGCGCGCACAAAGTCCGCCTCGCGAAGCGCGAGCACCGGTCCCCGCACAACGCGGACGAAGATGGGTATGTAGCCCACGCCGATCGCGATCGAGCTGTCGATGATGCTCGGACCGAGCGCGGTGACGATGGCGAGCGCAAGCAGGATCGCCGGGATCGCGAACATCACGTCGGTGACACGCATGATGAGCGCGGAGGGCCACCTACCGAGGAAGCCGGCGACGATACCTCCGAGCGTCCCGATGCCACCGGCGATGAGCACGGAGATGCCGGCAATCTCGAGCGACACGCCGAGGGCCTGCAGGATCTGTGAGAAGACGTCCCGGCCGAACTGGTCCGTGCCCAAGACGTGCGCGAGCGAGATGCCTTTCAACGACGCGTTGAAGTTCTGCGCGTCGGGTGGGTAGGGGGTTACGCCGAGCGAGCCGAAGATGGCCCCGAGAACGACGAGGGCGCTGAGGATGAAGCCGATCCTCCCGTTGCGACTGCGCCAAACCGTGCCGAACCAGGTCCGGTGGCGGGCGGCCGGCTCCCCGTTGACCGCGTCCATCGGCTCCGGCGTCACGACCGGCGTGGCGAGCTCGCTCATCAGCGCCTCGTTCGGGGGTCGATGATCGTGTAGAGCACGTCGACGAGCATGTTCACCACGACGAAACCGGTCGCGAATATCAGCGTGATGGTCTGGACGACAGGGAAGTCACGGTTGTTGATCGAGGTGACGAGCAGCCGACCGAGACCCGGCAGGACGAATATCTGCTCGACGATGACCGTTCCGCCGAGCAGGTAGCCGAGCTGGATCCCCGACATCGTGACGACTGGCACGAGCGCGTTGAGAAAGAGGTGGCGCCAGACGAGCACCCGCGTCGACACGCCCTTGCCACGCGCCGTGCGGGCGAAGTTGAGGCCGCTGACCTCGAGCATGGCGGCGCGGGTGGTGTTCATGATCGCCGCGCCGATGCCGAGGCTGAGCGTGAGTGCCGGGAAGAAGATCTGCTGGATGTTGAGCCACGGGTTCTGCAACAAGCTCACGTACCCCTGCGACGCGGGGAAGTAGTGGAACACCGAGGAGAGGAAGGTCACGAGCCCGGTGCCGATGACGAAGCTCGGGATCGCGAGCCCGACAACGGACACACCCTGGCCGACGTCGTCCTGCCAGCGACCGGGATGCAGCGCCCCGATCATGCCGAAGCCGACGCCGATGAGGATCCCGAGCACCATCGAGGCCAAGGCAAGCTCGAGGGTGATCGGCAGTGCTGCGCCGACGAGGGTGCTCACCGGCTCGCGAGACGCCAGGGAGATGCCGAGGTTCCCGGTGAGCGTCGAGCCGAGCCAGGAGAAGAACTGCTGTACGGCGGGCTCGCCGACGCCGTAGAAGTGGTTCAGCGCGGCGAGCTGCGCGTGGGTCAACAAGCCCGAGCTGACGCCGAGCGACGCGGTCACCGCGTTCCCCGGCAACAGGCGGAGCACGACGAAGATGACGACAGCCACGCCGAAGAGCGTCACTGCCATGCTTACGATTCGCCGCACGATGCCAAGCAGCAACGCTGATGTCCCCCTAGGGGTTGACGAACCTGGCCCGCCGGCCTCGCGCCGGCGGACCAGGCTCGAGACTACGAGATGGTGGTCGAGCGGAGTGCCTGGAGCGAAGTCCCGACGACGGGCGACAAGCTGAAGCCGTGGACGTTCGGGGCAACGGCAGCGTAGTTGAAGGCGTCGAACAGCCAGATCCACACGGCGTTGTTCGTGAGGTTGGCCGACAGCGACGACCAGAGCTTCGTCTGGACCGGAGTCGAGGCAGCCTCGTCACCCTGGAGGATGAGCTTCTGCAGTGCCGGTGAGCTGTAGCCGGCGGGCACGCCGAGGTTGGCGCCGGTACCGAAGTAGCGGCCGTACATGACGTAGGGGTCGGGGTCGGCGCCGTTCTCGGCGAAGGCCGCCTGGAAATTGCCCTTCAGCCAGTCCTGAATGTAGGCGTCACCGGCGAGGTTCTGGATGTTCATGGTGATCCCGGCCTGCGCGAGCTGCGACTGCATCGCGACGGCCTGGGCCGAGCTCGTCGGGTCGAGGTCCGTCGAGGTGATCGCCGTGAACGAGAACCCGTTCGGCATTCCCGCCGCCTTCAGGTACGACTTGGCCATCGAGATGTTCTGCGTCGGGCACAGCGACGAGACCGGGTTCGAGGCGAACGGACCGAGCGGGACCGGCCCGACTGCGACACCCTGACCGAACACGGCGTCGCCGACGATCTGCTTGCGGTTCGTCGCGCAGGCAATGGCTCGCCGGGCGTTGACGTTCGCGAGCGGGCCGGTCTTGTCCTGGAGCATGAGCGCTCGATACGACAGGCTCAGCACCTTCTGCACCTTATAGGTGCTCGGCAGGTGAGTGGCCACCTGCGGCTCGGTCAGCAGACCGAGCTGGACGCTGTGGGCCTGGAGGGCCGATGCGATCGACTGCTCGGACGGGACCGTCTCGATCTTGATCGTCGAGAGCGCCGGCTTGCCGCCCCAGTAGCTGGGGTTGCGCACGACCGTGAACGAGTTGCCCGGGCTCCAGCTCGAGAACTTGAACGGGCCGGTGCCGTCGGGCTTCTTCGCGATCGATCCGTTGGCGATCGCCTTCGCGGGAAGCATCGCGAGGTTGAGCGACGTGAGACCCTCGAGGATCGAGACGTCCGGGTGGCTGAGCACGAGCTTGACGGCGTACGGCCCCTCGGGCACGACCTTGCTCAGCGACGAGATGAACGAAGCGGACGCGTCACCGGTCTTCGGCGCTTGCACTCGCTTCAGCGACGCGACGACGTCAGCCGAGGTGAACGTGCTCCCGTCGTCGAACTTCACGCCCTTGCGGAGCTGGAAGGTGAGCGCCTTGTTGCCGTTCGAGAAGGTCCAGCTCGTGGCGAGGTCCGGAGCGACCTGGAGCTTGGGGTTCTCCTCGACGAGCGTGTCGTAGATGAGGCCGAGCGACTGGAAGTCGAGGAAGTTCGTGATGATGTCGGGATCGAGCTTCTGCACGCTCGACGAATCGGCGACGACGAACGGTGCGCTCGAGGACGCTCGGGCCACCGACTTCGCGGACGGCGACGCGAGCGCGGTCGCACCCCCGGCGAGCGTCGCGGCGACGCCTCCCGCGAGCGCTACTGCGGATATGGCTCGGAGCTTTCGTAGACGGCCCATAGGACCCCCTCCTGTCTTCGTGACTCGGCCTGCGGTCAATCGGACCTTACAAGTGTCGTGTGGTACGGTCAAGTCCGCAATTGTTACTGCTCTGTAACGTAACCGATCGCCGTAAGTCGCACACGTCGCCGAGATTCGGCCGCACGGCTCTTGGTTGACCGGACCATACGATCTTGGTACGTTGCGCAGGGGCGCGCCGATCCGGTGCACCCAGCCACATTGGAGGTGTCGTGCTCGACGGAGGCGCGCAGTCGGCGGAGGATGCCGGCGGGCAACCGAAGTACCGCCAGCTACGTGACACGCTCGCCAATCTGATCCAGGAGCTGCCAGCCGGGTCCGCCTTGGCGACCGAGCGCGAGCTGTGCGAGACCTATGGGGTGTCGCGCTCGACCGTCCGCCAGGCCCTCCAGCAGCTCGAGGTCGAGCAGCGTATCTACCGCCGGCAGGGCAAGGGCACCTTCGTGGCGCGGGCCAAGATCGAGCAGCCGCTCGAGCTCACGAGTCACACCGAGGGGATGCGAGCGCGCGGGATCATGCCGGGCTCGAAGCTCATCGACATCCGCAGGCTGCCGGCGGGCTCGGACGTCGGGCCGATGCTCGGGCTCTCCGCGGAGACCGAGGTGCTGCGGATCGAGCGGCTCAGGCTCGCCGACGGGGATCCGATCGCCATCGAGGTCCTCTATCTCAACGCGGCGCGCTTCGACGGGATCACCGCCGCTCTCGGCGAGAGCGGCTCGCTTTACCAGCTGCTCTACTCCGACTACGGAGTCGAGCTGGCCTCGGCGGAGGAGACGATCGAGGCGGTCGTCGCCGGGTCCCGCGAGGTCGACTTGCTCGGCTCCTGGCCCGGCGCCCCGCTGTTGCTGCTCTCCCGCCGGACGCTCGACACCCGCGGGCAGCCGACCGAGTACGTCCGCTCGCTCTATCGCGGCGACCGCTTCCGCTTCCGGACCCATCTCGAGCGGCCGAGCGTCCACGAAGTCCTACCCGCAGGGGAGACCGGCGAGGTGACGCTGCGCCCGGCGCGCACCGAGGACGCGCCGGCGCTCGCGTGGGTGTTCATCGAAGCCTGGAAGGGCTCGTATCAAGAGGTCGTGAGCCCAGCGGTCCTCCACGCGCTCGACGCGCAGGAGCTTTCCGACTGGCTCGGCAATCTTGTCGCGGCCGGGGTCCAACAGACGCTCGTCGCGGAGTCGTCGACGGGCCAGATCCTCGGCTTCGCCCGCTACGGCGACGACCCGGACGATCCGCGCAACGGCCATCTCTACGCGCTCTACGTCGCGCCTGTGGCAGCGGGCCGGGGCATCGGGCGACGCCTCCTCGAGAGAGCGCTGTCCGAGCTCGAGGAGCGGGGCCGGAGCTCGGTGACACTCTGGGTCTTCGAGGCGAACCGCGCAGCCCGCGGGCTCTACCGATCCGCGGGCTTCGAGCCGGACGGCGCGCACCGCGTGGAGCCCCGTTACGGCGCGGACGAGATCAGGATGCGCAAGGCCCCCGGACCTGGCCTCGCGAGTACGGACTCCGGCGGTGACCCGGCCCTGGCGGCCCCGGTGCCGGAGGCCTCGGAGCGCTCCAGATGACCGGTCTCGACGTGGACCGGCTCCCGGCTGTCGGCACCGAGCAGCTGCAGCTTCACTTGGAGCTCTCGGAACGCGCCTCCGCGATCCCGGGCGTTCGTCGCGAGCGGCTCGTCGACGAGCTCCTCGGCGCGATCGAGGCGGGGTTCCCCCCGAGCCTCGAGCTCACGGTCGTCGGGCGCGGGGGATCGCTGCTTCGAGCGTGGGGCGGGATGGCGTGCGTCGACCCGGAGGTCCCGGCGACTCGGGACACGCGCTACGACCTGGCCTCGCTCACCAAGGTGGTCGCCACCACCACGCTCGCGCTGCGACTCGTGGACGAGGGCCGATGGGCGCTCGAGGACAGTGCCGCGTCGTGGCTCCCCGGTTTTCCTCGCAAGGACATCACGCTGTTCGAGCTCCTGACCCACACCTCGGGGCTCGTCGCCCACCGCCCGTTCTACCTCCTCGGTCACGACGTCCGGGCGATCCGCCGCGCCCTGTACTCCGAGGCCTCCGACGACGAGAAGCCCGGCAAGGTCCTCTACAGCGACCTCAACTTCATCCTGCTCGGCTGGGCGGTCGCACGCTGCGCCGGACAACCGCTCGACCGGCTCTTCCATGATCTCGTCGCCGGCCCCCTCGGCATGAGCCGCACTCGCTTCCGGCCGACCGCACGCGACCGGCCGCTCACAGCGGCCACCGAGCTCGACGGCGACCAGCGGACCGAGCCCGGGCTCGTATGGGGCGAGGTGCACGACGGCAACGCCTACGCGCTCGGCGGCGTAGCCGGGCACGCCGGGCTGTTCGCTCCGTGCGACGATCTCGCCCGCTTCGTCGCCGCGTTGCTTCAACCACGACACCATCCGGTGCTCACCGCGGCGTCGATCACCGCCATGACGACGACCCAGGCGGGCGAACAGCCCGACGTGCGCGGTCTCGGATGGCGACTCGAGCCAGTCGGCTGGGGCGACTGGCCGGCGGGCACCTACTGGCACACCGGCTTCACCGGCACGTCGCTGCTCGTCGCGCCGGAGGCGGGAGTGGGTGTCGTGCTCCTGACCAACGCCGTGCATCCGAGCCGCGCCCTCGATCGTCAGGAGGAGTTCCGGGGGCGCGTGCACCAGGCGATCGCCGGATGGCTCTCGTGAGACGACCTGTCGACAGCGCGGAGCTCGAGCGGCTCGGGACTGAGCAGATCCGTCCCGAGCTTGCGGATCTCGACCAGCTCTCGGTCGAGGAGCTCGTGAGCCTGATGTGCTCGGACGTCCGGCGAGTCCCGGACGCACTGGACGCGGCGGAGGACGCCATCGCCAGCGCGGTGACGGGCGTCGTCGAACGCCTCGAGCGCGGCGGGAGGCTCGTCTATGTCGGCGCCGGCACCGCCGGGCGGCTCGGGATGCTCGACGCTGCCGAGGCGGGACCGACATTCAACGTGCGGGAGGGTCAGGTGATCGGCGTGCTCGCGGGAGGCACGGACGCCTTTAGCGTCCCTGTCGAGAACGCCGAGGACGATCGGGCGGGCGGTGCCGAGGCGATGCGGGCTCTTCACATCTCCGAGCCGGACGTCGTCGTCGGTATCTCCGCAAGCGGGCGCACACCGTACGTCATCGCGGCGATCGAGGCTGCCAAGGCGGCGGGGGCGCTGAGCGTCGGGGTCGCCTGCAACGTAGGAACGCCGCTCGGCGATCTCGCCGACCTGCCGATCGAGGTCGCCGTGGGGCCCGAGGTGATCGCCGGGTCGACACGGATGAATGCCGGGACGGCACAGAAGATCGTGCTGAACATCCTCTCGACCGCCGCGATGGTCCGTCTCGGCAAGACACACGGCAATCTCATGGTGGACCTCCGCCCGACGAACGAGAAGCTCCGGGACCGAGCGACGCGCATCGTCGCCGAAATCGCTGAGACGACGACGGCCGAGGCCCAGGAGGCGCTCGAGGCGAGCGGATGGAAGCCGAAGGTCGCGGCCGCGATGCTCGTCGGGGATCTCGGCGCCGACGACGCGACCGAGCGCCTCGCGCGGCACGAGGGCCGCCTGCGTCCGACCCTGGACTCGCTCGTCTCCGAAGCGTCCGAGGCGACGGCGCGCCCGTCGCGTGCGGTCGGCTGGACCAGGCTCGGCGTCGGCGCCGCGTTCGTCGAGGGGTCGCTCGTGCCCGGCGACGTCGCCATGCGAGGCGGGGAGATCGTGGCGATCGGGCTCTCGCGCCCCGGGACGGGCTTCGTCGTCCCGGGCCTCGTCGACGCGCAGGTCAACGGCTATGCCGGCGTCGACGTCCTCGACGCCGATCCCGACGCGCTCCTCGCCATGGGCGATGCGCTACTTCGCGACGGTGTCATGGCCTACCAGCCCACGCTCATCACCTCCGAGCTCGGCCAGGTACAGCGCGCCGCGCGCGCCATCGGCGAGTCGAAGGCGCGACGGCTCGGCGGTGCGGTCATCCTCGGTATCCATCTCGAGGGCCCCTTCCTCGCTCCGCGGCGCTCGGGCGCCCATCCGACCGAGCGGCTCCGTGCACCTGATCCTGCCCTTCTCGAGCAGCTGCTCGCCGCCGGCGAGGTGACTATGGTCACGCTCGCGCCCGAGCTCCCAGGAGCGCTCGAGCTCATCGACATCTGCCACAAGCGAGGCATCGTCGTCTCGCTCGGCCACAGCGCCGCGACCGCGTCCGAGGCGGCGCGCGGCTTCGACGTCGGGGCGACCGCCGTGACGCACATGTTCAACGCCATGGAGCCCATGCTCGCGCGGGCACCCGGACTCGCCGGCGAGGCGCTGGCAAGGAAAGGCGTCGCGGTCCAGATCATTGCTGATGGCGTGCACGTTTCCGAGGAGATGATCCGCCTCGCCTTCGCCGCGGCGCCGGGGCGGTGCTCCCTCGTGACCGACGCGATCGCCGCGGCGGGAACCGGGGACGGGACGGTGCGCCTCGGCGAGGTGTCCGTCGTCGTCGAAGGCGGCGTCGCGCGTCGCGCAGACGGAACACTCGCCGGGAGCGTGGGCAAGCTGCGGGACGGGCTGAGCCGGCTGGGTCGGCTGGCCGTCCCCGCGGCCGAGGCGATCGGCGCGGTGACCCGGCTCCCCGCGCGCCTTGTCGGCAACGCCCGCTTCGGCGAACTGAGCGTCGGCGGACCCGCGGACCTGCTCGTCCTGGACGACGATCTCGAGATCGTCCGAGTGATCGCCGGCGGCCGGGACCTCGAGCCGGCGTGACGGTGCGGGCCGGGCGAGGCGTTCGGCGGCCGGGGCCGTGACGATCGCCGAGGTGTTCACCGCCCGCTACGACGTCGCCCTGCGCGAGCCGTTCGTCACTGCATTACGCCGGGTCACCGGCTTCACGAGCTTGCTCGTCGGTGTCCGCGACAGCGACGGGATGACCGGCATCGGCGAAGCGGTCGCCACGCCGCCGATCACCGGTGAGAGCCTCGAGAGCATCGAGGCGGCGATCGCCGGGCCGCTCAGCTCCGCCGTCGTCGGGGCTCCGGTCGAGGAGCTGGACGCGGTATTGGCGCGGATGTCGGGCTCGATCGTCGCCAACACGAGCGCCAAGGCCGCGCTCGACATCGCCCTGCACGACCTGTGGTCCCGTTCTCTCGGCGCGCCCTTGCACCGCCTCCTCGGCGGGTCGCGCCGTGAGCTCGTCACCGACGTGACGATCTCGATGGCGGCCCCCGCGGAGATGGCCGCAGCAGCACGGGCGCGCGTCGCGGACGGGTTCAGCGCCCTCAAGCTGAAGCTCGGCGGCCCCTCGGACCTCGACTTCGAGCGCGTCCTTCGCGTACGCGAGGCAGTTGGGGCAGGTGTGACGATCCGGGTCGACGCCAACCAGGGATGGAATGCCAAGCAAGCCGTCAGGCTGATACGGCGGATCGAGGACGCCGACCTCGGCATCGAGCTCGTCGAGCAGCCGGTGCCGGCAGGCGATCTCGAGGGCCTCGCCCACGTGACCGCATCGGTCACAACGCCGGTAATGGCGGACGAGAGCTGCTTCTCGCCACACGACGTGATCGAGCTCGTGCGCCGCCACGCCGTCGACGCGGTGAACGTGAAGCTGATGAAGTGCGGCGGCATTCGGCCGGCGAAGGCGGTCCTCTCCGTTGCAGACGCCGCGGGCCTGGCGTGCTCCGTGGGCTCGATGATGGAGGGCACGGTGTCCGCCACCGCGGCCGCGTGCCTCGCGGCGGGCCGCGTCGAGGTCTCGACCGTCGACCTCGACGCGCCGTGGTGGACGGTCGGGCAAACCGTCGACGGCGGCGCTGTGTGGGAGGACGAGCGGATCCTGCTCAGTGAGGAGCCGGGCCTGGGGCACCGCGTCCCCGACGAGCTGTTCCGATCCGGCGTCAGCGCCTTCCCCGCCGGCGGCGGATCAAGCGCCGCAGCACTCTGACGAAGAGGAATCGGAGCAGGAATCCCATGGGCGAAGGCTACGCCACGCTCAGCTCGTGGGGGCGGTAGCCGCCTCGGCCCCCTGATCGCTCGCCCAGGTCGCGTACATGGCCGCGTACAGACCACCAGCCGCGACGAGCTCCGAGTGGGGGCCGGCCTCGACGACGCGCCCGCCGTCGACGACCACGATGCGGTCGGCACGCATCGCCGTGCTGAGGCGGTGCGCGACGAGCAGCGCCGTGCGACCTTCGAGAAGCAGGTCGAGCGCACGCTCCACCTTGGTCTCCGACTCGAGGTCGAGGTTGGACGTCGCCTCGTCGAGGACGAGGACCCGCGGGCGGGCGAGGAAGGCTCGGGCGAGCGCTATCAGCTGACGTTCGCCCGAGGAGAGCGACTGCCCCCGCTCGTGCACCGGCGTGTCCAGCCCCGCCGGGAGACGATCGATGAGCTCACCGAGACCGACGGCTCGAGCGGCCTCCTCGACGTCGGCCGGTGACGCGTCGGACCAGCCGAAGGCGATGTTGTCCCGGATCGACCCGGAGAAGAGGTACGGCTCCTGCGGCACGACGCCGAGCTGGCGGCGCAGCGAGGCCAGGCTGACGTCGCGAAGCGAGCGCCCGTCGACGAGGACGCGGCCCGCGGTGGGGTCGTAGAAGCGGGTGACGAGCTTCGCGATCGTGGACTTGCCGGCCCCCGTCGGGCCCACGAAGGCGACGCTCTCTCCCGCCGCGATCCGCAGGTTGACGTCGCGCAGCACCAGATGCGCGGGGTCGTAGCCGAACGAGACGTCTTCGAAGACGATCTCGCCCTCGACCGGCGGCAGCTCGTCCGCCTCGGGGGCCTCCTGCACCGTCGGCTCGGTGGCGAGCAGCGTCCGCAGCTTCGTGATCGCCGCCTGTCCCTGCTGGTAGGTGTTGTACAGCTGCACGAGTTGCTGGATGGGCTGGAAGAACGAGCCGAGGTAGAGGATGAAGGCCACGAGCTCGCCCACCTGGAGCTGGTGGTGGAGCACCATCTCGCCGCCGATCAGCAGGACGACGAGCTGGCCCACGAGACCGACGAGGTCGCTCCCGGCGCCGTAGGCCGCAGTCACCCTGGCCGTCAGGAAGTTGGCGCTCCGGTAACGCCCGACGACGTTGCGGTGATGCACGACGTTGCCTCGCTGGCGGTTGTACGCGGCGACGACACGGATCCCCGAGAGGCTCTCGGCGACGTCGCCGATGACCGCCGCGAGCGTGTCGCGCACCTTCAGGTACGCGCGCGCCGAGGCGCCCCTGAACCAGAGGGAAAGCGCCGTGAGCACGGGGACGACGACGAGGATCGTGATCGCCGCGAGGCGGACGTTGTAGGTGAACAGGACCACCGTGACGACGACCATCGTGAGGCCCTGGATCGCGAACTGCGCGAGACCGTCCTGGAGCAGCTGCTGAAGCACCTCGATGTCGCTCGTCATCCGGGTCATGATCACGCCGGCCTTCTCCTCGGTGAAGAAGTCGAGCGAGAGACGTTGGAGGTGGGCGAAGACCTTCACGCGTAAGTCGTTCATCACGTACGCGGCCAGCCGTCCGCTGGCTCGTACACGACTTCGCTCGACGAGCACCGTGAGCAACACGCTCACCAGGTACGCGATCCCGCACGCGACGATGACCGAAACGTGCCGGTGGTGCGGGACGAGCCCGCGGTCAATGCCGATCTGGGTGAGGAACGGACCCGTCTGGAGACCGACCGTCTCGAGCCCGATGAGGACGACCGAGAGGAGCGCGATCTTCCACTGACGCCTGAGTAGCAGCACGAGCGAGAGCGCACGCTCGGGGACAGTCCTGTGCGAGAAGTGAACGTCGGGCTCGGGATGCTCGGGCTCCGTGGCCACGAGACGCTCGACACCGGGGCGAAGCTCTTCGGGTATGCCGGCGAACGGCACGCCGGCCGCTGCCCCACCGGCGGCACCGCCGCCCATCGCGCCGCCGCCGAATCCGATGCCTCCGCCGAATCCCATGCCCATCAGCCCGACGTCCCGTCGTGCCCGCCGGGATCTCGGGACTCGGATGTGGTGGCCGCGCGCCGAGCGACGTCGGGCGACTCGGCGGTGACCTGAGCGAGCACGCGGCTGTAGCGGGGTTCGGTCTCGAGCAGCTGCAGGTGGGTACCGGTCGCGACGATGTGACCGTCCTCGAGCAGGGCGACGCGGTCGGCGAGGGAGATCGTCGAGAGGCGATGAGCGATCACGAGCGTCGTCCGCTCTTCGAGCAGGGTCGCCAGCGCCGCATGGATCCTCTGCTCCACGCGGACGTCGATCGCGCTCGTCGCGTCATCGAGGACGAGGATCGGGGGGTTGAGGAGCAAGGTGCGCGCGATCGCGATCCGCTGGCGCTGCCCCCCCGACAGCGTGTAGCCGCGCTCGCCGACGACGGTGTCGTAGCCGTTCGGCAGGCGCATGACGAACTCGTGGGCGTCGGCCGCGGTGGCCGCCTCGACAACGAGCTCGAAGTCGACCCGGGGCGCTCCGTAGGCGATGTTGTCCCGGATGGAGGCCGAGAAGAGGAACGGCTCGTCGAGCACGACTCCCACGTTGGCCCGGAGCGACTCGATCGTGAGATCACGGATGTCGACGCCGTCGACGAGAACCCGGCCCGCGCTCACGTCGTAGGAACGGTTCATCAGGCGCGCGACGGTCGTCTTGCCGGAGCCCGTGCGCCCGACGAGGGCGACGGTCTCGCCCGGTCGAAGGTCCAGGTCCAGGTGCGAGAGCACCTGCGTCCCGTTGGCATAGGCGAACGACACGTCCTCGAAGCGGACGTCTCCCCGGCAGTTCACGAGGTCGCGGGCTCCCGGTCGGTTGACGATCTCGGGGCGCTCGTCGAGGATCTCGTAGATGCGACCGGCCGAGGCCGAGGCCCGCTGACCCATCATGATGATCATGCCCAACTGCCGGAACGGCGGCTGGAACAACAGCATGTAGGCCTGGAAGGTGAAGAGGCTCCCGATCTGCATGTGGCCGTGGATGACGAGCAGGCCGCCGTAGAGCAGGATGACGGCGAGGCCCACTCGTGGAAGGTTCTCGATGGTCGGCGCCCAGGTGCCCCTGATGTCGGCGTCCTTCACATAGGCCCATCGGACTCGGTCCGCCGCCCGGGCGAGTGACTCGAGCTCGCGCTGCTCGGCCGCGAACGACTTCACGACGCGGACGCCGCCGACGTTCTCCTCGACAATCGTCGCCACGTCGGCCAGACGCGCCTGGATGAGCCAGGAGACGGGGAAGATCTTCTTGCGCATCGCCACGCCCACCGCGAAGGTCAGCGGGAGCGAGACCATCGTCACGAGGGTGAGCGGAGCGTTGATCGTGTACATCTCGACGAAGGCGATCACGACGACCGCGCACTGCACGAAGACGGTCGGCGCCATCGCGAGGTACATCTGCACCGCTCGCACGTCGGAGTTCGAGCGCGAGATCAGCTGACCGCTCTGGACGCGGTCGTAGAAGGGGAACGAGAGACGGGTGAGGTGGGCGTAGATCTGATTGCGCAGGTCGTACTCGATCGAGTACGCGGTCTGTAGGAGCAAGCGGCGCCCCAAGTAGTTGGCCACCTCCCGCACGACGATCGCGGCCGCGATGATGAGCGCGTAATGTCCGAGCGGCACCCCACGGCTCTTGAGCGCCCGGTCGATTGCAGTCCCGATGAGGTTGGGGATCTGCACCTGGGTCAACAGTGCGACGAAGGACATGACGAGCGAGAGCGCGAACATGGCGCGATGGGCACGAAGTAGCGGTGCTGCCCGGCGGAGCCAGGACTTCGAGGCGTCGGGATCGACAGTCGCCTTCGGCGGCGCGAATTCCGGCTCCTCGGGGAGCGGCTCGAACGGGGACTCGGCGAGCTCGTCGAACAGGCGGT
>JAODBO010000097.1 GCA_025464005.1 Acidimicrobiaceae bacterium
GGGCAGAGCCCGGCCTTGACCGCCCCTTGCGACCGGCCCTTCCCGAGGGGGGTTACTTCCGCGCGCTTCTCGATATCAGGAGCCCCGCGTCCGCCCAGGACAGGAACGTCATCGGCTCCGCCGAAGGCTCTTGACAGGAAGCGCCCCTTCAGGAACGTCGATCTGCACTGCTTGGACTCGACAACGCGATGTCCAAGGGAGAGAAGTTAGCAGGATAACCTGCTCGTGCGAGTGCCTCAGACCCGCGACGTTCCGAGCCGGCACCTGCGATGATTTGGTCTTATGAGGGAGCTTGTCACATTACGCGAGCCGGCGAAGTTCCGTACCGCCCTGCGGAGGAAGGTCAAACTGGGGGAAGAGCTGCTGGCAGCGATCGCGTCGGGTCGTGAGGTGGTTGCGAAGCACGTTCAGAACACAAGCAAGCGGCTATTGCTCGACGAGTTCAAGGCAATCCGGGACAGCATGGACGTGAGGGAGCCGCTCGAGAGGAGAGTCGGCTACTGGGAGCGCGCAAACCGCCAAATGTTCCTTCGGTTCCTCAGCACTGGCGCCGATGAGGTCTACGGCGTGGAGGTCACTCCGGCCTGGCCCTGGGGCAAGCCCGATGGCGAGGCTCTCAACGCACTTGAGACGACAGTACGGATCCGACTAGGCGAGCTCGAAAAGGTACGTGATCGCCTCGGGAGCGAGCTTCGCCGGGCCCCGGTTCGCGTGCTCGACCTCGGATTCCTGCGGGGCGGAGGTCGATTGGAAGACGACGTCGTCACGAGCTTCGAGCGACGGCTGGCCGGAATGCGCGACCGGAGAAACGTGCCCCGCGGCATCGCTGCGGCCAAGGAACTCGTCGAGGCCGTGAACGATGCTGCGCGTCACGCCATGACGATGACCCGTGAGAAGGACTCCACCCTCGGCAAGGACTGCAAGCAGGTCCGGGAAGCCCTTCTCCACCGTCTCTCTCGGGTCCATCCCGGTACGGTCGATCTAGAGCGGAAGGCGTTCACCCTGACGACCGGATTGAACACGGTGATCGACGGTCTCGCCCAGGTGCGAAACGACCTCGGCGAGGGTCATGGGCGGCGGGCGGCGCCCAAGGGGCTTCAACTTCGTCACGCTGGACTCGCGATTGAGGCCTCACTCGCGTATGCGCGTTACGTATTTGCCGCGATGGAAGACGGCGAGCTCATCTAACGACATGTTGATCTTCCACGTCATCGACTTGGCCCTCAAACATCCGCCGTGACGACGGCGCAGAAGATGACAATCTGCGCGCCCTGCGCGAACGTGCTCGGAACCGATGACGCTGCGCCGAATCGGCGCTAGCGCGAAGCACAGGGAGAGAGCGGTTCGACATGACGGCCGTCGCCGCGCGCGGCGTTCGACGCACACAATCGGTGCAACCCCCGAGCTCTCGTCGACGCCGATAGCGAGCGAGTAGCCGTCGATCTGCGTGCCCCGCGTGTCCCGGCGAAGCAGTGTTCGGAGCGCCCGTTCTGGGTCTACTACGCCGGTGCGGGACGGGTTCGACCAGTGTTGCTGCTAGCCAGGACTATGCGTCGGCCCCCGCGTCGTCGCAGAGGGCGAGATCAACGACAGTCGCCACTCCCTCGACAAGGGAGCGACAGCCATCATCGAGCTGCTCGAAGGACATCCCACCATCGAGGTAGACCTGGATTCGTTTTACGGTCGCGGCCTTCTTCGCAAGCTTTGACAGCTCCGTGGCCAATGCTGCATCCTCTGCCAAGGTGACGGAAGCGCGGACAGCTTCGGCGAGCACCTGTTGAATCTCTGCCGCCAGCCGTACTCGTTCGTCCACGCTAGGACTGCCCTCGAGGCCTTCGTAAAGGACAACCCAGCGCGCCAAATACCCTCGGAGCTGACTGAGGAGTGAGCGGCGTTCTGTCTCGACATCTGGCGCAGGCGCTGCCCCAGCGGCTTGAAGCAACGATTGGTGCTCCTCGTCAGTCAACGGGGTCGACGAAGGAAGCCCGAAGCGCGTCGCCAAGCTGGTGAGGCCACGATCCATATCGGCTTGGTCATCGAGGTGAACGCCCTGAACGTTGCTGGTCAGCGGTCCTGGCACATTTCCTGGCTCGATGTCGACGAACACGGGAATGACTAGCTGGTCACGTGCCCACGCCGCTGCAGTCTCCCAAATCACATAGGCGCTATCGGCGCTCTCTCGAGTGAGCACCACGACGAGAGCGCTGGAGAGCAGCAGGCCCTCGTCGAACATTCGGCGAGAAGGGTCGGCACCCGGCTCAATGCTTGTAGGGGAAAAGAAGATCTCCACGCCAGGGAGACGATTCTCGAGCATCGGCTTGAGTGCCCCGGCGACAGCCTTGCTTACCGCGCGTCCCCATGACAGGAAGAGCTTGGGCTGAGGCTCATCTTCTAAATCGGGTGCCAGCTCTGTCCCGGACTCACTCAGCACGTCGGGTGCGGCAGGTTCACCGAGTCCTACGCCCCGAAGCGTGAGGGCAGGACCTTTGATGCCGAACGATGGGTACGAGGCTGCCATTGCCGCCGCCTCACGAGCCATATCGGCTCGAATCACATCCTGACAAGCCACGAAGTCGGCGATACCCTCGATGTCTTTGAACCGACGAGCAAAGCGAGTATCGACTTCAATGCGCCATACCTGGGCCTGCATCGACGAGCCTCCGAAGGGACTGGGGTACTCGTGAATCAACACTGGATACGCTCTATTATGGAGTTCACCATGAAGATCCGACGGAAAGCTCGTAAGGTTGTCTTCGCTGCCGACCGCCGGTGTCTCGTCATCTGAAAAGTACGACTCGACGGCTCGCTGGATCGCCTTTAGGCAGATAGCGAGGAGCGCCCTCGCATTTTCCACCCACATGAGGTGCCGGATCTGCAGAACCAGCCGGTCTGCATGGACAAGTCGAGCCTCGTTCGGGACCCGAGGCTTTAAGTCGATGACCCTTTGGACATCAACTACAGGGCCACGTTGGTCAAAGTATCTTTGGAGTTCAGCAACGCTCGGCCACTCTCCCGTGCGCAGGAAACGCTGGTAGGTCTCATCGACGACGGGCCCGTACTCCTCGACCCAGGCCCTAGCTTCGGCAGCCGAATCCTGCAGCTCATCAAGCATGGGCCACACTGTATTCGTAGGATGTCACATCGGGTCGAACGATACGCCGACTTCCGACGCGGAAGCTGACTACCGTGGGTTACGTGACCAAGGAAGAGGAGCTCCAAGGAAACGCAAGGGCATTTGAGCGCGCCAAGTCCATCGAGTTCAAGCACCATCTCGAGTTCGCGCTGGCGGCCCACCACTCTGCTGAAGAGGTCCGAACCGAACACGACCGTCATGAGGCTCGGATCAATTAGATCTATGAAGAGTTCGGGCGGGTCCGCAACGAGATTCTTGAGCAGTGGAGCTGACTCGGGGCAGTGCACGGATGCCGTGGACCGCGGCGGGAGGAGCACTTGCGGGCGTTTAAAGTTCATTACCACGGACCGAGACGAAGAGGCGATGGTCCGCGACCTAGTTATGTCAGCCCTCTGGAGGACATGATGCATCACTTCCCGTCAGCACCAATTGGTGATCGGTGTTGGCTCGAGGATTCAGTAGGTACCCGATCACAATCACCGAGACTGGGCCGCGCAGAACGCTCGGCCAAGATCGTCCCGGGCGACAGGTCGGACGAGCCGGATTCGACAATCTGGCCCAAGGCATGTGAGAGACAGACCACTAGCCGCTAGCCCTCTGCTAACTACACATCCGGACTTTGCAACGTCGCACTCGCCACAAGTGCATCGGGCTCCGAAGCTCGTGCTATGTCAAGATTCAATCCCATGAGGATCACACGAGGGGCAATCGCCGACCACGAGCCCGGGAAGAGCTGAGCGGTCTTGTCTAATTGGCGAAATGCGAGCTGGCGAGAATCAGGCCGCGCTGCTTCCCAGCTGGTCATCTTTGACCGGGAACTCGTCCACTACCACGGGGAGGTCGAAGCAAAGCATGCCAGCAGGTACTCCGCGCGCTGCCGTGACTGACAAGCTTTCGCCCGGCGCGGAAGCGATCGTCCGCGCCTTGCCAGCCGACGGATCCACTGTCGGCAATGGTCGGCTGCGGGGAGATCTCGGCCTCGACTCGGACCGCTACACAACGCTCACCGACGCCCTGAACACGATCGGGCTCGTCGTGGCCGGCCGAGGTCGTGGCGGCAGCCTGGCACTTACAGCAGAGGGTCGTACCCTGCGAACGCGACTCGACAGCCAGGACCTCGAGGGCGCCGACGCGAAACAGGACATCGCCGGGGATTCGATCCTGGAGCTCGCTCAAGCGCCATCGGCGACCGAGCTCGCTCCGCAGGAGCTCGAGTCGCGACTGTGGGCGGCGGCCAACTCGCTCCGCGGTCCGGTCGACGCAGCGGATTTCAAGGCGTACATCTTTCCGCTGCTTTTCTTCAAACGGATCTGCGACACCTGGGACGAAGAGCACGAACTGGCGTTGAGTGCATACGACGACCTGCTCGACGACGAGATCGAGGCTGACTACCACCGGTTCGTGGTCCCAGAAGGCTCCCACTGGGACGACCTCCGCCGACTGACCGAGAATGTCGGCATCGGTCTGCAGCGCATGCTCCAGCGCATCGAACAAGCCAACCCCGAGACGTTGGCTGGAGTATTCGGCGACGTGCAGTGGGGCAATAAGGAGAAGCTGCCCGAGACCGCACTCCTCAATCTCATTGATGCGTTCGCGTCGCTCAATCTGTCCCCGTCGCGGGTGGGCAACGACGTGCTTGGAGCGGCGTATGAATACCTCCTCAAGCAGTTCGCCGACTCGTCCGGAGCGAAGGCCGGAGAGTTCTTCACGCCACGGGCAGTCGTGCGCCTCCTCACCCGCATCCTCGACCCTCAACCAACTGACTCGGTATATGACCCCGCCTGCGGCTCAGGCGGGATGCTCGTCGAGGCCGCCAACGAAGTGATCGAAGCCGGTGGATCGCTTCGCCAGATGCGCTTCTTCGCCCAGGAGATCAACCTCACCACAGCGGCAATCGCCCGGATGAACCTTTATCTGCATGACATCGAGGATGCAAAGGTGCTCCGTGGCGACACCCTTCGGGACCCGAAGTTCCGTGACGCCCGAGGACACCTGGAGCGCTTCGATGTTGTGATCGCCAATCCTCCGTTCTCGCTGAAGAATTGGGGTGCGGACTCCTGGGCGTCAGACCCGTGGAGCCGAGCGAGCTGTGGTGTGCCCCCGCCAGGAAGCGCCGACTTCGCTTGGATTCAACACATGATCGCTTCGATGCGAACCGATACAGGCCGGCTCGGGGTTGTCATGCCTCACGGGGTTCTCTTCCGGGGAGGGGCCGAGGGAACGATCCGCCAATGCCTCATTGCCCACGATCAGCTCGAAGCCGTGATCGGGCTGCCGACCAACCTTTTTTACTCGACGAGCATCCCGGCGTGCGTGCTGATCTTCCGCGCCACCAAGTCACCCGAACGGAAGGGGACCGTGCTGTTCGTGGGTGCGTCGTCCCGGTTCGCAAAGGGCCGGAATCAGAACCAGATGCGCCCCGGCGACGTCGAAGCGATCGTTGCTGCGTACCGGGGCGATGGCGGTACGGGCGCGAGTGTCCCCGCCCGGCTGGTCGATCACTCCGAAATCAAGGAGAACGGTTGGGATCTCAACATCGGCCGCTACTTGAAGACCTCGGCGGCCGAGACCACGGATGTGCCCACCGCGTTGGCTGCTCTGCGAATGGCTCAGACCCGGCTACGAGACGCCGAAGCGAGGCTGGAGGAGCGGCTGGAGGCGTCCGACTATGCGTGAGGGGTGGCGGGGGACGACATTGGGCGAGGTAGCCGAGTTGTCCCGGCGCCGAGTCGATCCACAGCAATGGGGCGAGTATCCCGTCACTCACTACAGCATTCCCGCACTAGATGAGACCGGACGCCCCGTCATCGAGGATGCGACCGGCATCCAGAGTCAGAAATTCTTGTTGGATCGAGATGCGGTCCTAGTGTCATTGATCAACCCTCGTATTCCAAGAGTGTGGATGGGTCGGGGAGCAGAGAGGACCGTCTGCTCTACCGAGTTCGCAGTGATCCGACCTTCCACGGACACGCTGCTGTTGCTGGACTATCTGTACGTAGTTTGCTCTTCTCCGGAGTTCTACCTTTCGCTTCAGTCATTGGTAGCCGGGACGACCGGCAGCCGCCAAAGGGTTAAGCCCGTTGAATTAACTCGCCTCCCCTTCCTGCTGCCGCCGCTCAACGAGCAGCGGCGGATCGTCGACCTGATTGCAGCTGTCGATGAGGCTATCGAGGCGGCCACAGAGTTCGGGGCGAAGAGCGCCGTACTTCTCGATACCTTGCTGGACACCTGGATCGACAAATGGGGTGGTCAGCGTCGTGCTTTGGGGGACCTCGCTGCGATGGGGAGTGGTCCATCATGGACGGCCTCCGACGAGTCTTTAGAGCAAACACCGAACTCCGTCAGAGTTATTGGCATAGCGAACACTCCGCCTGGCGACTCCATTTGCCTTTCGGAGAGCAAGTACGTCTCCGGGCTCTCCGCGAGCGTGCGACGCCTGAAGCCGTCGAGCCTGCTGATGATTCGCACAAATGGAAACAGGGATCGCATTGGCAACGTCTACGAAGTCGGCGATGAGGTTGTCGGCTCCGCTTTCTCGGCCTTCCAAATCGGCGTAGATTTCGCAGACAAATCTGATGCCTCGTTTGCATACTGGATGCTCGCAGCACCCCAAGTCCAGACCATGATCTCGGAATCGGCCTCCGGCACCACGGGGCTCGGCAACGTTGCGGTCAGGTGGCTGCGGAAGCTGAAGTTGCCGTGGCCCGAGGACACCGTTCGACGGGAGATGACCGAGACGTGGGCAGGCGTGCGGGCTTGCAGCAGTCGATGCCGGGTAGAGGTCGCATCGCTCACGACGCTTCGCTCCGCCCTCCTCGACGACATCCTCTCCGGTGAGCACGAGATCCCTGCGTCCTACGACGTCCTCCTGAGCGCCTGAACAATGGCAGGAGGCGGGGACATCAACGAAGCAGCCGTGCAGGCGGCGCTCGTCGACCGTCTCAGCCGGTTCGGCTGGCGATTCGTGCCCAGTGGAGAGCTCGAACGCCAGCTCGACGACGTGATGGTCGAATCCGAGGTGACCGCCGTCTTGCTCCGTCTGAATCCCGTGATCGCAGAGCGGCCCGAGCGAGCCCAGGACGTCCTGACCCGGCTCCGCGCGGTCCTCCTGGCGGTTGCCAACGACGGACTGGTAGCGACGAACGAAGAGATGACCGCTTGGCTGTGCGGCCGGCGAACGATGCGCTTCGTCGACGCGGACGAGTACGTGCCCGTAGCGCTTGTCGACTTCAACGATCCATCCGCGAATGAGTTGGTGGTCTCGACCGAGGTGACCTACAGACCCGGCCTTGAGGAGCGTCGCTACGACCTGGTGCTCTGGGTCAACGGCTTCCCGGTCGTTGTCGGCGAGACGAAGACGCCCGACAGCACCTCGAAGTCGTGGTTCAACGGGGCGAAGGACATCCACGGCGCCTACGAACGGAAGACTCCGGCGTTCTTCGTGCCGAATGTCCTCTCGTTCGCCACGGAGGGCAAGGAGCTTCTCTACGGTGCGGTCCGCCAGCCCCCCGAGACCTGGCTGCCGTGGTCGAGGACGACCGAGCTGCCCCCGCTGCCGGGGCTGTCGTCGGTCCTGCACTCCGTCGGGCTACTGCTCTCGCCGCAGATGCTGCTCGAGATTCTGCGCACGTATACTCTGTTCTCCCGCCGCTCGTCGGCCGCCGGTGGTACCGAGGTGAAGATTATTCCTCGCTACCCCCAAGTCGAGGCCGTTGAGGCGATCGTCGCCCGAGTGCGCGATCCGCAGCGCCGCCAAGGCCTTGTCTGGCACCACCAGGGCTCGGGCAAGACCCTGCTCATGGCCTTCGCCGCGGCGAAGCTCCGCCAGCAGGGTGACCTCGACGCCCCGACGATCCTCATGGTGCTCGACCGCCTCGAGCTGATCGAGCAGCTTCGCTCCGAGTTCACCTCCGTAGGCATTCCGGCGATGAAGGTTGCCGAAACGAAGGAGCAGCTCCGTCGCCTGCTCGGCGAGGACGACGCGCGTGGCGTGATCGTCACGACGATCTTCCGCTTCGCAGGTGCCGGGCTCCTCAACGACCGGCGGAACATCGTCGTGATGGTCGACGAGGCCCATCGCACCCAGGAGGGCCGCCTCGGACTCGACATGCGCGAAGCACTGCCGAACGCGAAGTTCATTGGGCTCACCGGCACGCCGATCTCGACCGAGGACCGCAACACCTGGGCGACCTTCGGCGACCCGGACGACCCGGACGGGGTCCTCAACCACTACTCCGTGGAGCGGTCCATCGCTGATGGTGCGACGCTGCCGATCCACGTCGAGACACGGCTCGTCGATTTCCACATCGACGCGCCCGCGCTCGACGAGGCGTTCGCCGAGCTCGCCGCGGGGGAGGGCCTCGATGAGCGCGAGGCGGGACTACTGGCTAAACGGGCGTCGCGCGTCGACCAGGTCATCAAGTCCCCCGCCCGGGTGGCCGCGGTCTGCGCGGACATCGTCAGCCACTACCGGGCGAAGATCGCCCCGGTTGGGCTCAAGGCCCAGATCGTCGTCTTCGACCGGGAGTGCTGCGCCCTCTACCACGAGGCGATCACCGCGCTCCTCGGACCGGGCGAGGAGGCCACGGTCGTCATGACGACCGCCAAGGACGACCCGGAAACGTGGGCGGCCTGGGACCGCGACCGCGAGGCGGAGAACCGGGTGAGGGAGCGGTTCCTGGACGCGGACGACCCGCTGAAGTTCGTCATCGTGACAGCCAAGCTGCTCACGGGGTTCGATGCCCCGATCGAGGGTGTCCTGTACCTCGACAAGCCACTGCGCGCCCACACGCTGTTCCAGGCGGTGTGCAGGACGAACCGTCGCTGGACCAACCCTGCCACCGGCCAGGAGAAGCGGTACGGGCTCGTCGTCGACTACGTCGGCATGGGGACCGAGCTTGCGAGAGCCGTCGCGGTCGCTGACACCGGCCAGCGCAAGGCACTGCCCGCCGACGTGGCCGAGCTGGTCGACGTCCTCGGTGGGTACGTGGCGACCGCGATGGCCCGTTTCACGGGGATCGACCGACAAGCGAACGGCTTCGAGCAGCTCTACGCAGCCCAGGAGCGTCTCGCCGACCGGGCTGCCCGAGACGGGTTCGCTGAGGAGTTCCTCCGCGCTCAGGGGCTCTTCGAGTTCCTCTGGCCGGACACCGCGATCCGTCCCTACGAGGCCGACTACCAGTGGCTGGCACGGATCTACCGCTCCGTCGCCCCGACCGACGCCGCTGACAGGCTGCTTTGGCACCGGCTCGGCGCGAAGACCGCCGAGCTGATCCACGAACACCTTTCCGACATCACCATCGTCTCTGGCGGACTGGAGAGCGTGGCCGTGGACGCTGAAGTGTTCGAAGCGCTCCGCCAGATGCAGCTTTGGCCGAAAGACGCGCTCGAGCCCACGAACCCGCCGACGATCGACGAGGCGCTCGACCGACTCGAGACGCGCCTTCAGGCCAAGCTCATTGGACCCAACCCGCATCCGGTGTGGCGCTCGCTGTCCGAGCGGCTCGAAGAGCTCCGCCGCGCCAAGGTCGACTCGGCGGCAGCGAGCGTCGAGTTCTTGAAGCGGCTCCTCGAGGTCGCGAGAGACGTGGTGACGGCGGAGCGGGCCGACGAAGAGGGCCGACTCGACGAGATCAAAATCGTCGACCCGGACCGCGGGGCGCTCACGCAGATCCTCGAGGAGTACGGTCCGCCGGGGACACCGGTCGTGGTCGAGAACGTCGTCGAGCAGATCGACAAGATCGTCCGTCCCGTCAAGGGCACCGGCTGGCAGACCAGCCAGCCCGGCGACCGCGAGGTCCGCGTTCAGCTCCGCCTGGTGCTCAAGAACAATGGGCTGCTGCCGCAGGGCGACCTGTTCGATCGGGCCTACGCCTACATTGCCGAGCACTACTGAGCGTCGCTCGCGGCGTTCAGTCGCGAACCTGCAGCATGCGCAGCAACCAACCTACGCTGGCCCGATGTCGCCGGCGACCGGGAGCCACTTCGTGGGCTTCCCCCTCGAAGAGCCGATACGTCGTTGCCGTGCCGACGACAAGATGCTGCAGCTCGTCGAGGTCGGGTAAGCAACTCATGGTCCAGCGTCGCGCCTTCCACTTCACACATCTCGACAACCTCGAGCGCATCGTGGCGAGCGGCGAGATCGCCTGTGACTCGATCGTGAGCGTAGAAGGATTGCTCGCGATCGAGACCGCCGACCCGAACCTGAAGGGCCGCCGGCGTGAGGTCGCCGTCCCCTGTGGACCGGGGGGCGTGCTCGCCGATTATGTCCCCTTCTACTTCGCGCCGCGGTCGCCGATGCTGCTGCGGGTTGCGACGGGACGCGTCCCGGACTACTCGGCCGGACAGGATCCGCTCGTGTTCCTAGTCGGCGACGTCGACGCACTGGTCGCGAGTCGACACGCCGTCATGACCGACGGCCACCCGGTGTCGCCGATCACGAAGTTCACAGCGAACGCTGCCGACCTCGACGGCCTCGTGGACTGGCCGCTCATGCAGGCGCAGATGTGGAATGACACCGACGAGGACGGTGACAGGATGCGTCGCAGGCAGGCCGAACTGCTGGTTCACCAGCGTGTCGCCGTCACCGACCTGCTAGGCCTCGGCTGCCGAGTCGCTGCGACCGCTGAACGAGTCGCAGGGCTGCTCAGCAGGGCCAGGATCGAGATCCCCGTCCTTGTCAGACCTCACTTCTATTATGAGGGGAAGCCATGATCGTCATCTCCCACGGGGACCTCCTCAACGACCACGCGGAGGCGCTGGTCAACACCGTGAACACCGAGGGTGTCAGCGGCAAGGGCATCGCGCTCCAGTTCAAGCTCCGCTTCCCAGGCAACTACGCCACCTACCGTGCTGCAGCCAAACGCGGCGAGGTCGTCCTCGGCAAGATATTCGCGGTCGCAACGGGGCTGCTCGACGGACCGAAGTGGATCGTCAACTTCCCGACCAAGGGCCACTGGAAGTCCCGGTCGCGACTGGAGGACATCGAGGCCGGGCTCGACGACTTGATCGACTTCGCCAGGTCTGCCGGGATCACCTCGATCGCCGTACCACCGCTCGGTTGCGGCAACGGCGGTCTCGCCTGGGCCGACGTCCTCCCGTTGCTCGAGTCGAAGCTGGGTTCGCTCTCGGAACTCGCGGTGCACCTGTACCCGCCCGAGGGTGCACCCGCCCCGGAGACGATGCGCGTCGCGACTGCCAAGCCACGCATGTCGATCGGCAGGTCGGTCCTGATCGCGGCGCTTGACAGCTACCTCCAGGTGGCGGAGGGGGCTAGTCGCCTCGTCGCGCAGAAGCTCGCCTACCTGCTCCAGGTCGCAGGAGCGCCACTACGGCTGAGCTTTGAGAAAGCCCAGTACGGTCCCTATGCCGAGGCGCTCAACTTCGTGCTCCAAGCCATGGAAGGGCACTACACGCTCGGCTACGGCGACAGGACCACGCCTTCGCCGCTGCAACTCGCCGAGGGTGCCGCCGCCGAGGCAGATGAGTACCTCGCCCCACGTCCCGAGCTCGTCGAGGCCGTTCGACGCGTCGGCGCGCTGATCGATGGCCTCGAGTCCCCCTACGGCCTCGAGCTGCTCAGCACCGTGCACTACGTCGCGACCGAGGGCGACGCGCCCGCCACGAACGCGAAGGAGGCGGCCGTCCTCGTGCAGGAGTGGAGCGATCGAAAGAGCCAGCTGTTCTCGGACGACCACGTCGAGGTGGCCTGGCGTCGGCTCGCTAACCACGGCTGGCTTTCGTAGGCATCGTTTGGATAAGGCTTCACCGCGAAGGCCTATCTGGACATCGACTCGGCAATCAGCGGGCATCAGTCACCAGAGGTCAACAACCGACACATCTCGCCGACATCCAGTTCTCTACACGCGCGACTCCGGATTCCCCTCAAGAGGAGATCTTGTCGGGGCTACACGATGAACCTGGGCTCCATTGGCAGTTCGTGATCGCGCTGTCACAAGCGCGTAGCGGTGCCGGAATGCTCATGTACGCTTTCCTCATGCCGACGTGGGTGATCGGGACGGTCGCCTCTTGGCTGCGTCGCAACAGAATCGTTGCCATTCTCTGCGCCTTATGGATCGCGTTCGTACCCGCGGGATGGGCCGTTGAACCTGCTTGGACGCGATGGGGCGGATCTTTACGCGCCATTGTTCTCGGAAGCTGGGCTGCTGCGGCCCTACTGATCGTGATCACTGCGTACCGACAAACCCGCCAGGTCGACGACTTGATGGGCGAAGCACTCGATTCGCGCCGCATCCAACAGGACTCTGCAGGATTCCTCACATTGCGACTCTTACTCCGCCATCGCTGCAGCGGGCTACAGCCATACTGCCTAGAGCTTTTCGTGCCGGATAAGGAGAACGGCGGAGTGTTGTACGCCGTCTCATCCTCCGATGAGGTCGTAACGGAGACGCGATGGGAACCCGGACGGGGAGCGACCGGGTACGCCTTCCTGACTGGCGAACGCGTAATCGTCCGCGGAAGCCAGGTGCATGACGGCACCTACGGCCTGTCGCAGGAACAAAAGGCGCGCTATCGAGACAAGGGAACTGCCATAGTGGTCGCAATGCCGGTCAAGAACGTTCGAGGGCGAACGATCGGAGTGCTGACTGCCGACGGACCGACGGACACCGGCTACTTCTCTGGCGAGCAGGCATTCGATGAACACCTCGAACTTGCCGTTGCCGCCGCCAGGGTGCTGATCGGCCTGTTTCAGTGGGACACCGATGCTGCTGAACGTTCCCAGCCTGGCGGGACTACGGTGCGAAAGCAGAGGTAGAGACTTCGATGCCCGCACTGCCCAGCTCAGCCGATCACATGCACGAAGAACAGCGGGAAGTGACTCCCGCCCAGATGGAACGCGTGGCGAACGACGCTCTGAGCCGCGAACTCGGACGCCACCGCGCCCCCGAATCAACGCTCCTTGCTACAAGTCAAGAAGATCAGTCGCCCGCTTCACCCGAGGTATCGGGTACCCAGCAGGGCTTCCGAGGTCCTCAGGTCTGCGCGATCGTGGGTATCACGTATCGCCAACTCGACTACTGGGGACGGACAGACTTGCTGCGCCCATCACTTTCAGACACCCGCGGGAGCGGCGATCGGCGGCTCTACTCCTATCGCGACCTCCTCGAGCTGAAAGTCATTAAGCAACTCCTCGATGCCGGGTTGAATCTGCGTGAAGCCCGAAACGCCATCGACTGCCTTCGAAAGTCTGACGGCGACTTTGTAACGGCCAATCTCGTGCTTAGCGCTGGCGGTGCCATCCTCGCTCGCACCGGCGAGGAGATCGTCGTCTTGCTCCGTGGCGGGCAGGGCGTCTTCAACATCGTCCCGCTTGCAAACGTCGTCGCGGAGATCGACGCGGCGATAGTGGCCCTCACCAGATAGCGACCGCATTCTCGTCGCGAGAGCTGACCTCGAAAACATCTCGAGGTACTTACTCAAGCCGCACTGCAGCTCAGTTGTCCTGCCGCCCCTCGTCCTTCGTCATCGGGTTGGCCGCCAAAACAGATGAGCAAGTCGCTCTCGTAGAGCTATCAGGTCAATGGTGTCGGCCTCTAAGCTTGTAATTAAACCTTCACGTCCTGCTCAAGGATGAGATTCGTCGCTTTCTCGGCCACCTCACGCAGCTCGTCGATGAGGGCGCGGAGTTTCCGGTCGTTGCCGATCCACTCCTGATAGAACTCG